>JBEBFT010000005.1:0-81545 GCA_040081825.1 Candidatus Peribacteraceae bacterium | reverse complement strand
GAGGTGGCTGCACAGGATGCGAGCAAAGCTCAGGAACGGGAAACTGAGTGAGGCAGAAGCGGAAGCGCTGAGAGGGTTGGGAGTAGAGCCGGCGGAGAAAAAAGAAGATATCGAAAAAACATTTGATGAACGGATAGAAGAGCTGAGGAGTTGGAGATCAGAGCATCCAGATGAGTGGCCGAAAAATGATTCATCACTAGGGTGGTGGCTGCACAAGATGCGAGTAAAGCTCAGGAACGGGAAATTGAGTGAGGCAGAGGCGGATGCATTAACAGCGTTAGGCGTAAAGCCGGCGAAAAAGAGGGGGCATTAAATATCCCCCTCGCTTGAGAAAAAGGGCATCGGAAGCTAGACTATGGTGTCTATGGACGAGCTGGGATTTCGCCGCCAAATCATTGAAAAGATGCCACATCGGCGTGCACGAAGTGGTCATGTCCGTACAGTGATGATGAAAGCAAAACAGTGCTGTCTTTCTCTATGGAAGTGGCTACGTAGATTAGACCGAAAAGGATGGAGGAAGCTCATTCTGCGCACTGTCGGAGGAGCGGTCACTGTCGGAATTGTGACACTCGCAGTGCTCTGGTTCACACTTCCGAATATCGATGACCCACGAGCAATGTTTCCGGCTCAAAGCACAGTGATTTTGGATAGAAATGATGTAGAGCTCTATCGATTGTATTCAGAGGAAGATCGCACGTACGTCACGAGTGCGGAAATCAGTGATTTTGTGAAACAAGCAACAGTTGCGATCGAGGATCAGCGCTTCTTCAGTCGCAGCACGTGTTTCGATGTTATTGGATTCTCGCGTGCAGTGCTCAGCCAGGTTGTGCCGGGTCTGCTCGTACGTTCTGGAGGATCGACACTCACGCAGCAGTTCGCAGGCAATGCGCTGGTCGGCAGACGCAGAACTGTGATCCGCAAAGTACGTGAGATGCTCCTCTCGTGTCAGTTGGAGCAAAAATATGATAAAGACCAGTTACTCGAGCTCTATCTTAACTGGATCCCCTACGGTCCAACTGCGTACGGCATCGAACAGGCGTCGAAGCTCTATTTCGGAGCCTCTGCAAAAACGCTGACACTTGGTCAGTCCGCACTACTAGCCGCTCTGCCACAACGTCCAACCTATTTTAGTCCGTACGGCTCGCATCTGAAGACAACTGTGGATGAACATGTGACCAAAGGAATCCAGGCAGGAACGATCACGAGTGCTGAACAAATAGAAGGAGCCGATCTTTCAATTGGACTCATCGGTGCCTACATCGGTAGTGGTACGAATGTGATCTACATCGGCGGTCGCACTGATCAGGTTCTCAGGAACATGAAGGAGCAAGGCATGATCACCGAGCAACAGGAATTTTCAGCTCGAGATGAGTTACAGGAACTAACATTTTCACCACTCAGAAAAAATATTCGCGCACCACATTTCGTTCTTGACATCGAAAGGCAGGCAAAGGAAATACTGAAGCTGGAAGAAAGCGATGATGGTAACTTGTTGGAGCAAGGTGGTTTCCAGATCACGACAACAATCGACTGGAAGCTGCAGGAAATTGCTGAAAAAGTTGTGTCTCGGTACCGCGAAGATACGGCTGAAGTCTTCGGAGCACACAACATTGCACTCGTCGCGATGGAGCCAAGCACAAGAGATGTCTTGGCGTATATCGGTAACGCAGATTTCGATGATGATGAGCATCAAGGAAAAATAGATATGGCACGTGCGCCTCGGCAGCCCGGATCAAGCTTCAAACCATTCGCCTATCTTGCGGCTTTCGAACAGGGCTTCGCTCCTGCGAGTGTGGTCTACGACGTACCGACAGAATTTGGCTTCGATAAGCCACAAAACTATGATGGAAAATTCTGGGGACCCATCTCGATGAGGCAAGCACTCGGAGGCTCTCGAAACATCCCTGCGATCAAAGCATTCTTCCTCGGAGGAGGTGAAGATGCCGTGCTGTCCGTCGCACGCCGAGCCGGCATCACGACACCTGATCTGAATAAAATCGCAGCACAGGCATCAAATCCTGACTATGAATATGGATGGCCACTCGCTCTCGGTGCTGCAGAGGTACCGCTTGTTGAAATGGTGCAGGGATACGCAACACTGGCTGATCAGGGATCGTTCAAACCGATGCGCACCATCATTCGCATCACCGATCGCAACGGCAACATTCTCTATGCACCAAAAGAGGAATCACGTACGCAAGTGATTGATGCGAGGCTCGCTGCCAGTATCACATCAGTGTTAAGCGATGCCTCTGTCCGCCCAGGGGAACTCTGGCAGAGTAGCTTAGCTGTGACAGGAGTAGAGTCCGCGGCGAAAACAGGAACGAGTAACAAGTGTTTGGAGCGTGATAAAAAAGGTCTCTGCACACTCAGACGACCAGAGAGTACGTGGACGATGGGGTACACACCCAACCTGATCGCTGGTGTATGGGTAGGAAATGCGACCAGCCAATCGCTCTTTGAGAAAGCGGACGGTCTTACGACCGCAGCACCGATCTGGCGAGATTTCATGGGGCAGGCTCAGAAAGTCATCGACCGACCGAAGACCGCATTCGCTTACCCTGACGGACTGGCGCAGCCGCTCATCTCTCGACTGTCTGGCATGCTCGCATCGGAGTGCACTCCTGCTGACCTGCGTGCTTCTGATGTCTTCCCAGAAGATCGAGTACCTACAGAAGAAGATACTGCATGTGTGTTATTGGTCGTTGATAAGGTGACAGGCCTACTTGCCTCACCTGAGTGTCCAGTGGAAGCACAAGAAGAGAGAGCGTTCTTTATTCCCAAGAGCGAGGCGCCAGAACGTTGGCCACTCTGGGAAAAGGGTGTGCAAGAATGGGTAGGGAAAGAAATGGAGAAGTGGAATGCGAACGAGGATCACTCAGGTTCACTACTCAAGTTAGGCCTAGCACCCACAACAAAATGTGATCCTGCACTCACGCCTGGGCGCTTCGAAAAGCCAACAGTCGAGATCCTGTCCCCTGCTCCGGATGAACTCGTGAGCTATCCGTCTTTCGTACCACGTGTACGCATCAGCTCCGTCGCGCCGATCTTGCAATTAGTTTTCGAGATTGATGGCAAGCCACTCAGGACAGTCACGCAGGCGCCCTTCGCAGGAAATAGCGTCCGCATCCCGCGAACAGTCGATCGTGAAGGAACGCACACTCTCACCGTGAAAATTACGAATAAGTATTTCACGACTGCGGAGGCAGAGGTGCAGTTCCGATTCGAATAAGCAAAAAGAATTACACCATTGAATCTCCGGCGCCCTGCGAGTCGCTGTCTTGAGACTTCATGAGTCGAGCGCCTCGAAGGAGCGCCGCATTGTTTGAGTCCGCCGAAGGCGGACGAGTTTGCGGCGCGTCGCGAGATGAGTGATCAGTCTCACAGGCGACGAGCACTGCGCCGGAACCTTTTGGCTCCACCTTTTTAAGTTACGAAAAGGTGGAAAAGAAAACTCTGTATAGCGTTGGGATGGTAAAACTCTGGAATTCATCAGCGGAGCGAATGGTGTACTGTGAGGGGTATTAGAGAAAATCCGCCGGCACTCCACTTCGCACCACTCTCCCATCTGCAAACTGATAGACACGATCAAACATTGAGAGGAGATAGGGTTTGTGTACCGATGACACGATGCAACGATCAGGGAAACGCGTGAAGAGATTTTGATAGATCGCCTTCTCATTCTCTGGATCGACAGAGCTCGTTGGCTCATCTAGTAAAATAACCGATCGATTCTTGGCAGCGAAGAAGCCGCGTGCAAGTGCTAAGCGTTGCCTCTCTCCTCCGCTTAAGTTCACGCCCTTCTCTGCAGTACTAGTCTTGAGGCCCTTTGCCAGCCGATCAACAACCGATCCAAAACGAGCTAGCCGCACATCTTCTTCGATTTCACTAGCCTCTTGGTCCGTATCCAGAGTGATGTTGTACTCAATCGTATTCTCGAAAATTTCCGGATCCTGCGGAATCAATGTGACATCGGTCCCCACATCACGAAGTCCATGCGCAAGCAGCGTCCCATCACATCGCACTTCTCCAGAATCTGCATCATACAAACCACGGATGAGGGACATCATGGTCGATTTGCCGCTGCCGCTCTCACCGATGAAGGCAATCTTCTGTCCTCGTGTCAGAGTGATGTGAATGTCTTGCAAATGATGCGACCGCTTCTCTTCGTCTCGGTACGTGAAGTTGAGACTGCGGATCTCGATCTCCTTCCAGTCCTTCGGTAGTTGGCAGTGATCATGTGGAAGAGAACGATCGGCTAGTAGAATCGGTTGGATAGAGCGTAGATCAGCTGACTGCTCCACCATTTCACCGTACTTCCACGCGAACGTGTAAAACGATGCACCGATTTTCTGGAGATAGTCATAGAGCATGAAGAAGGTGCCCGCGAGCAGCACACCACCCGTCGAGAGTGTCGTCCACGCATACCATGCGAGCACAATCGCCGTCATGGTAGCGATAAGCTGTGTTGCGACAAACCACTTGGCTTCGTTGAGCCTCACTTCCCGGCGATAGATTGGGAAATAGACGGTCATCCTCTTCCAAAGTTCACCCTGCGTCAGGGCCTCCAAGCGAAGTGTGATCACCGTGATGATGTTGCTGATGTAGTCATGCAGAGCCGAGGCGACGTGATGATCCTTCTCGTTCACTTGTTCATAGAGCGGCAAAAGATATCGATCGAAAATGAAGACAATGCTGAGTGAGAGCACACTCACAACGACTGCCAGCACTGCAGCTTCCGGGAGAATAAGTATCAGAGCGACCAGTGCACCGAGCGGACGCACGACCATCTCGATGAGCTGCCAGGAGTTCTGTGAAAACTGGAAAAGTGCGTTCGTCGCTTTGCCGATACGGTTGATAGTACGTCCAGAGTGATTGTTCTTCTGCCACTCGATTGGAAGAGATGTAATGACCGAGTACAGATACGCCTTGAATGCGATGCGAACTTGGAATGCATTCTGACGCTCGATCACGCGAGCAGGTCCGTGGAACAACCACGATCCTGCATTGAGTATCATGAGCATCACGAGATAGAAAATGATTGTCTCCATTGGCTTCTCGAGGGTTGTCGAAAGCTGCACGCCATTCAATATTTTGCCGACGGCATACGGCTCAAACAGCCAAATGATATTGGCAGTGACGGACATCAGTGCGTAGGTCACGACCTGCCACCGTCTACCTGCTGAGTAGCGCCACAAAGCCGATGCGAGTGCAAGAAAGGCACGCATAGATGAGCGGTCACTCTAACCCTCGCACGTGAATACTGTCCAGGCAGTACCAGACTTTTTTACGCGGCCAGAACAGCATTGACGTAGACGGTCGATACATCGTCGTCCTCCTCCAGTGCATTGAGCAATTTCTCGACCGTCTCCATATCTTGTGGCGATACCGGGGCTGTTTGCGAAGGGACGAACTCCAGTCCCGCAGATTCGATTTCGAATGACGCAGCTTTGAGCGCATCGCGAATGGGCGACCATTTTGCAGCATCGGAAATAACACGCACCATTTTTTCCTCAAATTGAATATCCTCTGCACCAAGCTCAATCAGTTGCAGCTCCAAGCTTTGTAACTGTTCATTGTTCATTGTACATTGTTCATTCCGCGAAGCGGAGACTACGCCCTTGCGACCAAACATCCACGCAACCGATCCGCTCTCGGCAAATCTGCCACTATTTTTACTGAGAATCATTTTCACATTAGAGAGTGAGCGGTTCTTGTTATCCGTCAAACACTCGATGATGAACGCAGCTCCGCCCGGACCATAGGCTTCATAGACGACTTCCTGCATCGCATCGCCCTTCAGTTCACCTGTCCCTTTCTTGATTGCTCGCTCGATGTTCGCATTCGGGACACTTTCTGCTTTGGCATTGTCGATGAGCGTCCTTAGGCGAATATTCGCCGCAGGATCCCCTCCTCCCTCGCGCGCAGAAATCTCAATCAAGCGTGCGTACTTCGTATACGCCTTGCCCTTCTTGGCATCGGTCGCCATCTTTCGGACCCGAATGTTGTGCCACTTTGAATGCCCTGACATAGTTTAAGGATACATGAATGTTGCTTGCCCTGAGCGAGGACACTGAGCTTGTTGAAGTGGACGAGTCGAAGGGTGCCATTTGGAATGACCGGACATGTATAGAAGTGTACCGCAAAGTAATAGGTGTATTGAAAAGTGGTTAGTGGCTAGTGATTAGTAAAAATATCACAAGCAAGCTAGCCACTAACCACTACCTACTAATTACTTACTTTCGGTACGCCAGGAATCCCATAAACCTCGCTCGCTCAATCGCATTCTTGAGCATTTTCTGATGCTTGAGACAGGCACCGGAGTAGTAGCGCTTACGTACGTTTCCGAAGTAATCGGTGTACTCCTTGAGAAGTGGATAGTCTTTGTAGTCAAAGTACTTCACACCTGCTCGGTCGAACGGGCAGTTTTTCTTGACGAGGTAGCGTGGCTTTTTGGATGGCATAGTGCAGGGGGGAAATTAGATCTTCAGATCATCATCAGAAATAAGAGCATCGAGCTTCGTAGAGAGCTGATCCATCTCAACAGACTCGACTGGTTTCTTCTTTGTCTCCATGCGCTTCGTTGCACGCTTTGCATTGGCGACAACGGTTTCTTTGGCTTTCTCTTCTGTCTTGCGACGGCGTACATCTTCTGCGCTCTCGCGTGACTTGAGCCACGTTTCGTAGAACGACTCGAAACTCTGTGCTTCGTATCCTTTTGGTGGGATAAGCATGAGATGACGCAGTACACCTTTGAGAAGACGTAAGTCATGATCCAGTTCACGTACGCGTGCAGGATCCATCTCAGCATAAAAGATGACGTACTTCGCCTCAGTGTGTCCCTTGATTGGATATGCGAGACCGCGCTTGCTCCATGGATCTTTGAAGATCACTTTTGCAGAAGCCTCGGAAAAAAGATCATCGATCTCTTTGAGGAGAGCGTTTTCAGATTTCTGATCCAGGTTTGCCGGGTACATCACGGAGATTTCGTAGATGCGAACGTCGTCGCTACTCGGAACTAGTGTAGGCATAGATCTTGTGGGTAAACCCGTCCCGAGAAGTCGGGAGGGGAAGATAGAGCGGAGAGACTGTAGAGTGCAGGTGATGCTGGGTCAAGTCATAGCCCAAAATGACCCCTCAGATGTAAGGGTAGTGGGTACTTGCTAAAAAAATAATAATATAGTATAATAAAATAAATTATTTCTTCCCATACACACATACATATGGAAAATTCTGTTTCTAACCCAACGAAGCGCAGTCACCTCCTCGCGGTTGTTGTACTCGTTGTCCTTGCCGTTGTAGGACTCGTCGTGTGGCAGCAATATTCGGATGCTGTTGCTACTCCACTTCTCAGAGGCGCGACCATTTCAACTGATGGAGCGAGTACAACAACAAGTAGTGTCCCAGCCGTAAAGCAAGAGAAAAGCGCTCTCCGAGATACTACAATCGTCCCTTAGGCGAGATTTGTAAGCGACAGTACAAGGCGGCGATCTAACATAGGTCGCCGTTTTTTGTATCTGTATTAGCCACTCGCTGTCTAGAACTTTCTTGGGCGTCAATGCTCTAATGAGGTGATTATTGACAAATTATTGACAAATTACTTTATTTCATGATAATACGTAATGAATGGATAAAAACCTCACTCAAGTCGAAGGGGCAGACGATGATAGCTCGACGCCTGCCGACACTGGGGGCTTCGAAGTCGTCAGGGCAGCGACCACGCGCAATAGCGCAGAAAGTTCAATTGTTCACGTGGATCAGAGTGGTCGTCGATTCGTCCCGATAGCGCCTATTGGTAAGGGTGCGCAGGGGCAGGTATTTTGCGGGCGACTGCTGGATGGTGATAGTGAGACGTTGGTCGCTGTGAAGACATCGGAACCTCGCAACGTTGCAAATGATCTTCAGGGTCAGAAGGCGGTTCATCGTTTTGCTCGTGAGGTGCGCGCATTGGAGAGAATGGCTGAGGCAGGATGTGGTCATATCTCAGCTGCACTTGAGCAGTACGGCACGCTCGATGGAACAACGCCCTACTATGCAACGCGCTTTGTGCATGGAGTGGATGCGCGAGTATTTTTTGAGGAAATGCGTGAGTACAATCCGCAGTTATCGACAAAACTGGCTGTGGATATGTTCTTACTTTTATGTGCTCATTTATACAATTTGAGCCGTTTACATATCGTGCACCGCGATATCAAGCCTTCCAATATTCATATTGGTTCAGATGGAGTGGTGCGCTTGTTGGATTTCGGACTAGTGAGAATCAATGGAGATGTTGATGACACCGATATCCCATCAAAAACTATTACTGAAATGGGTGCCATCGTCGGCAGCCCGCAGTACATGAGCCCTGAACATGTCACTGGAAACGCTCACGATGTTTGTACACAATCTGACCTGTACAGTCTCGCTGCAACAGTATGGACTGAGGGTTTGCAGAATGACGTTCTTTTCGATGCAGAAGGAAATTTGGCGCAGATTGCTGCTCGAAAGGAACATAACATTTCGACAAAAATGGAGAGGTTGAGGCAACATCTTGCCGCAACGCTTCCTACAAACCCTGAGACTGGGAAGGTAATCGAAACGATTATTGCCTGTTTCTCAAAAGAAGCATCGGATCGACCTCGTTATCAGAAAGTGATCAATGACCTTCTTCCTTTTTCTTCATTCGCACAGGATGCAAAAGACTTTGATGCATTCATCGAAGGGACGCGGAGAGGTAGGCATCACTTAAAGATGCTTCCGCCACAAAATAATATCATTCCTCGCGGTTTCGCATCGGGTCAAGAAATGCGCGAAAGTGTATCCGCACATTACCCTGTGGAAACAATCCGCACGAATACGAGAAATGCATTACAGAAACTATTGGACCAGGCAACGGGTGCGATACCAAAACCATTGGTGAAGTTGGGATTAGCAACAGCGTTCACATTAGGGGCTGCAGGCTTGTGGTACGCCAATCGTCCGACAAATCATCAAGAGGACCCCACAACACCAGTAATGAAAATGTCAGCATTGGACCTGGAATATCCTGAGACATTATCTGATAGCGTGCTGTGTGATGTCAGTCGCCATGAAGGCTCTGATGCGATCAGCGAAATCACCATGTTCCCAGGAACTGAATTGGCAGAAAAAATGCGTGGAAAAGGGAACTTCTATGCTCTTGCTGAACAAGGAAACGTACGAGCCTTTGGAATGCGCGTGACTGAAAATCAGTCCCTCAAATTTATTGGAGCGCAATCCAAAGATGAAGTTCGGTTCGAGCAAAAAAATACTGATCTAGCCATGTTCACCGTACTCATGGTCGGTAAAGATGGAACGCAAATTTATTGTTGGGGCGAATGGGGATACATCGTGCTAAGACCAAACGGAAAGATGCAGGTATTTTCAAATAGTAGAGTGGAAATTCGTGATGCGGGAACTCTTGAAACATTCGCACCTACATTCCATTCAACCGATGACTTCTTTGATGATCCTTCTATCCAAGAAATTTTCCGCACTTTCCCGGTGAAGGGAAACATCGATCCTATCTACTCGCCAGACTCCGGACATGCAGGTGGACTCATGATGTCACGAGAAGAGGCGCAGGGTCGGATATTGACTTTTGTGCATAATGTGAATGATCACTTGGATGCACTGGACCAGGCACGAAAAGATGGGACGCTTCCTGCCCAGGAGCCGTCAAAAGAGTAAGAAAAATAGCCCACTTCTCGCTTGACGCCCCTCTCCTCCCCCTCTAAGATACTCCGGCTGTGAGCAAGCCACCTGTGTCTTGAATTGGCTTTCGGTGCGGTTCTGGATTCCCAGGACTTTTGCCCGCTCACTGCGGACAAGAGCTCTTTCATCTTTCGATTCAGCTCAAGATGAACGAGTCAAATGCTCATTCACAGCATCGTGTAGTAGAGAAAACGAAGAATAGTGGTCCTTGAAAATAGTTTTCTATTAACTTTGAAAATTAGCAGGAGTGCAACCTGCATAAAAAAAGCAACTACCGTTTTTCCTTTTGCAGGAAATCGGTCGAGCCATGCATCGACATAAAACACCGATGCACATCTCTTTTTGAAGAGTTTGATCCTGGCTCAGAGTGAACGCTAGCGGCGCGCCTAACACATGCAAGTCGAGTGCCTTTAAAAGCACGGCAAACGGCTGCGTAACACGTTGGAACCTGCCCCGAACTCAGGGATAATCCCGCGAAAGCGGGGGTAATACCGGATGATCTCGTAAGAGTAAAGCTTTTGCGGTTCGGGAGGGGCCTGCGGCCTATCAGTTAGTTGGTGAGGTAACGGCTCACCAAGACAATGACGGGTAGCTGATCTGAGAGGATGATCAGCCAGAATGGAACTGAGACACGGTCCATACTCCTACGGGAGGCAGCAGTGAGGAATCTTCCGCAATGGGCGAAAGCCTGACGGAGCGACGCCGCGTGGTGGATGAAGGCCCTTACGGGTCGTAAACACCTGTTCTGAGGGACGAAATTTTTGACGGTACCTCAGGAGAAAGTATCGGCAAACCCTGTGCCAGCAGCCGCGGTAAGACAGGGGATACAAGCGTTACTCGGAATTACTGGGCGTAAAGCGTCTGTAGGTGCCCAACCAAGTCTGCGGTAAAAGCTCGGGGCTTAACCCCGAGAGCGTCGCGGAAACTAGTAGGGTTGAGCAGTGGAGAGGCATCTGGAATGTCGCATGTAGGAGTAAAATCCGTAGATATGCGATGGAACGCCAAAAGCGAAGGCAGGATGCTAGCCACTTGCTGACACTGAGAGACGAAAGCGTGGGGAGCGAAGGGGATTAGATACCCCCGTAGTCCACGCCCTAAACGATGCGAGCTCGATGTGGGAGGTTCTCAATTGCCTTCCGTGTCCAAGCTAACGCGGTAAGCTCGCCGCCTGGGAAGTACGGTCGCAAGACTAAAACTCAAAGGAATAGACGGGGACCCACACAAGCGGTGGAGCATGGGGTTTAATTCGATAATAAGCGGAGAACCTCACCCAGACTTGACATCTCGGGAATTCGCTAGAAATAGTGAAGTGCCGTAAGGAACCCGAAGACAGGTGCTGCACGGTTGTCGTCAGCTCGTGCCTTGAGGTGTACTGTTAAGTCAGCGAACGAGCGCAACCCTCATCCTATGTTGTTTTTTCATGGGAGACTGCCGCCTCCAAGGCGGAGGAAGGTGGGGATGACGTCAAATCAGCGTGGCCCTTATGTCTGGGGCAACACCCGTGCTACAATGGCTGGTACAGAGAGCTGCAAACCCGCAAGGGGAAGCCAATCTCAAAAAGCCAGTCTCAGTTCGGATTGAAGTCTGCAACTCGACTTCATGAAGTTGGAATCGCTAGTAACCGTGAATCAGCTATGTCACGGTGAATATGTTCCTGGGTCTTGTACTCACCGCCCGTCAAGTCATGAAAGGTAGGAGCATCTGAAGGACCTTTACCAGCAATGGGAGGTACCACGGTGAAACTACTGATTGGGACTAAGTCGTAACAAGGTATGCGTAGGAGAACCTGCGCATGGAACATCTCCTTACCAGGGAGTATCTCTGGAAGCATGCTCTGACCGGTGTCAGCATGCGATCTCTTTTGATCGCACTGAGCGTCAACATGCATCTTGAATTTTGAGCGGAGGACACCCTCTCTGCGACTAGAATTCAGATCCGCTTCGGCGGGTTTGGACTCTGGATCGCAGCTGAGCTCCGGACGATCACTTTTCTCACGATCTCTACTACACAATGCTGTGAAACTCAGGAAAGAGAGGAACAAAATGAACGACAGGAATCCGAGGATCTTTTTTCCTTGGATTCTTTTTGTTCCTCTTATTCCTCTTGTTCCTACCTTTCTATCTCTCCAGTGCTTTCACTGCCTGATCTCGAATCAGCTCTGGAACCCTGTCGACCATCTCTCCCACAAATCCATCGATGAATAACTGTCGAGCAATGGCTTTCTGTAGCCCTCTCGACTGTAGATAGAAGAGTTGATCCGGCGTCACACGGCTTACAGTCGCCGAATGGCTCGCTTTCACATCGTTCGTTTTTATTTCGAGGCCCGGCAGCGCATCAACCTTTGCAGTCGCATCCAGCATCAGCACATCTTCAGTTAGATACGTCTGTGTGCCACCTCCTTTCAAGCCGATATCGATCATCCCGCGAATATCGACACTGGCATGATCCTCCGCGATCCCGCGCAGCATCATCTCCCCTCCCCCATTCGTGGCACTGAAGATATTTCGAATATCGATTTTTTGCTTCTGCTTCTTTTTGGCTCTAAACATCCAATCAATCTGACTGATCCCGTCTTTCCCTCGTACATCGGAAACGAGAGAGTGCGCCGATCCATCACCCGTAGAAAAAATATGCCATCGCACTTCTGCATTCGCAGCTACAGTTGAGTGAAGTTCTGAACTGCACCCATCGCAAATCAGCACATACGTCACATGACTCCCCCGCTCCAGCGTGAGTGTGACACGAGGTGTGCCCTCGCGTACTCGATGCAAAATCACTGCCTCCGTCTTGGGCGCAAATGTCAGCTTCACATCGGTTTGAGCCGCTAGAAGGAGAGGCTTCTTCGACGTGCCTTGAATCCGCCGTTGAACGCGTTTTGATGGCATAGAGACGCGATCTATGGTACACTAAGTGTGATGAGTGACGGTATTGGTCCAACGGGTGGCAGCAATTCTCCAGACTGGGGTAGATATAAGGTGAAGAAAATATCCCCTGCAAAGCAAGTTGGCGATAAAAATCCAGATGAATCGAGAGAGGAAGCATGGCGACTCGCCGAAGAGGTTGCTCAAAAGTTGCAGGCTCCCAATGAAGGGTCTGATACAGAGAAGAAGCTACCGAGAGATGCTGTATTGGACGCATTAGTACAATCTCAATCAATCCAAAGCGTTTTAGGTGATATCAGGAAAAGTGTTGAGGAAGCACTACAAAACCTAAAAAATATGCGCTGTATCGAGGAGGTAGAGGAAGGAGAAGTAAGGGAGTGAAAGGGACCTTGGAGTAGAAATTGACTAAGGAGGCAAAAAAAGCTATACTGGTTCGATATGCCAAACACACACATCACTCTCACTATGTCCCTCACTCCGCACATGCTGGAGAAGTATTTCGGCTTCACCGATGAAGAGATCGAGTGCCTGAGGCAGAAAACGCCTCGTGTGATCGACTTCGAAAAGCTGCAGGCAAAAGCTGCCGGCAAGCGAGGACGACGTTAGTGGTGTCTCTATCCGACAGAGCCCTCCATCTCTAGTTCTATTAATCGATTCATCTCAACAGCGTACTCGAGTGGTAGTAAGCGTACGATCGGTTCGATGAATCCGTTTACGATCATCGCTTTCGCTTCTTCTTTTGGAATGCCGCGACTGGTGAGGTAGAACAAATCTTCTTCGCTTAGTTTGCCGACGGTCGCTTCGTGTGCGATCGTCACATCATTATTGCGGACTTGGATATCAGGCACTGTGTCGGTGCGACTGATCTCATCGAGAAGAAGCGCATCACATTCGATATTCGCAGTGCAATCATGCGCATGTGGTGCAACCTTCAGGAGCCCGCGATAGACCGAGCATCCACCGTCTTTGCTGATCGACTTGCTTACGACCTTGCTGGAAGTATGCGGTGCCATGTGTAGCACTTTGGCGCCCGTATCCTGCCATTGGCCTTTGTTCGCAAAGGCGAGTGCCATGTGATCGGCACGTGCGCCCTCGCCAACGAGCACGCTGCATGGATAGAGCATTGTCACGCCAGATCCCATGTTTCCGCCGATCCACTCGATCGTTGCATCTTTTTCGACGATCGCACGCTTGGTATTTAGATTATACGTATCACGACTCCAGTTTTCGACCGAGGAGTAACGACACTTGGCACCTGGTTTCACGAAGATCTCCACTAATCCCGCATGCAGCGCCTGCGAACCGTACTTGGGTGCACTGCAGCCCTCGATGTAGTGCACGTCCGCGCCATCCTCGACGATGATGAGCGTGTGTTCGAACTGCCCCATGTTCTTGGCGTTCATACGGAAGTACGCTTGTAATGGCTCGGTCATACGTACGCCCTTTGGCACGTAGAGAAATGTTCCCCCGCTCCATACAGCGCCGTGCAGAGCCGCGAATTTGTGATCGGTCATCGGCACGCACTTCATGAAATGCTCGCGGACGAGTGCTTCGTGCTCTCGGAGTGCAACGTCCATATCCAGAAAAATAACGCCCTTCTCATCCCATTCTTTTTTTAGATTGTGATACACGACTTCGCTCTCATACTGCGCACCGACGCCAGCAAGCATCTTGCGCTCCGCTTCAGGGATGCCCAGGCGATCGTATACACGGCGGATTTCCTCCGGTACTTCTCCCCACGTGTCACTCTCCCCTGCTCCAGCTACTGCGTAGTAAATAATGTCATCCAAATCGAGCGTCGAAAGATCCGCACCCCACGTCGGCATCGGTTTTTCTTGAAAAATTTTGAGTGAAGCCAAACGATGCTCCAGCATCCACTTCGGCTCTTTCTTTTCGGCACTGATTCTCCGCACGACCTCTTCATCCACGCCACGTTTCGCATTCGTAGCGTACGGTGAAGGGTTATGGTCGTCGAAGACACTTCTACTTAATTCTGCAAAAATCCCCGCCTTCGGAGTTTTTTTTGAGGCCTGCCTGCCCGCCGAAGTCCCGCGCTTGCGGGACGTAGGCTGGGCGAAAATGGGCTTCGACATGAGACGAAAGTGTAGCAGAAAGCGCTCCTCTTGATTGCACTCTCGGTCTCTCTCAAGGCTCTACCGAGACTCGGTCGAATCATCGGTTGCCCTAGTCTCTCCTGAAACAGGCTTACCATCCTTCGTATTTGGAGAATCGGTCTTGAGCGCAGCAATACATGCGGTTACTGCAACCGCAATCACCGCAAGAATGCCAAGCGGTATCCTTGCACACCCATGGAGTCTATCAGCCGATGCGCCATGCGTTTCCGCCACCAGGCTGAGCCTGGCTTTGAGCTCTTCTTCGTATGAATCGACTTTTTTCGTATCGACACTCATAGTCACACAGTATGTCACGTGACGATAAAATGTCAATAATTTCTTACTTCTCCATTCATTCAGCAATCGCTGGCTGGGGAGATTCTGGTCGACCAATCATTGGTGCTGGAGGTAGCTTCTGAAGTGGAGGCACTATCTTGTGATCGTGAGAGTCGAGTGGAACCGTCTCAGAGGGAATAGTCTCTTGTTGGTCTGCACCACGCGGTAAAAAACGGGATGCGCCGATCGCACTCACAGTGAGCAATAGAGCAAGTGCGACACTCGTGCGTACCGTGCTGCGAATACGACCCGCACGCCCTTGTTTGAGCGCCTCTTGCACATCAGCATTTGTCATGACATGCACACCACGTGGCTGATTCTCTAACTCGTCCTTCAAGCGACGTGTGGGCATCGGCATAGAATAATGATGACAGTCGATGATGAAATGTCAAAGAAGTGCTTACTTCCCGTTTGCAACAAATCGATGTAAACGCTCCAAAAGCGCTCCCAGAATCACATATCCCACGTATTGGATGACTAATGTCCACCAGTCGCCAAGATGTTCATGTAGTGGCCACATGAGTGAGCCAATGATGGGTGTCCACGTAAAAAATCCGATCATGTGTCCCGCAAACCCAGCGTAGAGAAGAACGAGCGCAAGACGCGGGTGATGAAAGCAATACAATACGTATGCGGTTCCGAGAATCACGGCAGCCCAAAGAAGAACAGCAACGTTCGGTGTGATAAATTCCCAAGCGAGCACCGCAGCTGGGTTTCCCTCGGCTGCAAGTGCATGCTGAAGACCATACTGTGTGATGGTGTGATCGAGATACAGCGCTCCCAAAAAGAGAAGTGCTGGTGGCAAGAATGAGCGAGGTGGAAGTTTCATAAATGTTAATGGCGAAATGCGCGAGTGCCTGTCGTCACCATCGCGATTCCTAGTTCATCCGCACGTGCAAACACATCTGCATCTTTGATCGATCCTCCCGGCTGGATCACGGCTGTGATACCGTGCTTCGCCGCTTCCTCAATCGAGTCTGGAAATGGGAAAAAGGCATCACTCGCCAATACTGAGTTTTTGGCTTTCTCTCCAGCTCTTTTGAGGGCTATCCAGGTCGAATCCACACGACTCGTCTGCCCACAGCCGATGCCAATCGTGACCTGATCTTTTGCAAGGACGATAGCGTTGGACTTGGCGTGCTTTACAACTTTCCATGCGAAGAGAAGATCGGCAATTTGTTCTTTTGTCGGCTTGAGTTTGGTGACGACAGTCAGATCTTTTTCGGTAATTTCTTTCAGATCATCATTCTGAATGAGCATGCCTCCGAATGCGGAACGATAGAGTGCATGTTCTGAAAATTTCGTGTCATCCATCTCGAGCAATCGAATGTTTGGTTTCGCAGAGAGTAGTGCAACTGCATTTGGATCAAATAACGGAGCGAGTACGACTTCGACAAATATTTTTTGATCGAGAATTTTTTGTGCGATCTCTGCAGAGCACACGCGGTTGAGTGCAATGATGACGCCGAATGCAGAGAGTCGATCGGTGTCGTATGCTGCTTGGAATGCGTCTTCGATTGTATCTTTGACTGCAATGCCGCTTGGATTCGCGTGCTTCACCATTACCGCAGCAGGAAGCGAAAATTCCGACACCATGCGCCATGCGCCATCACCATCCAGCAAGTTCAAATAACTTAACTCTTTGCCTTGTAATTGCTTCCATGTGTGCTCGCCACGACCATAGAAGTCGGCAAATTTTCCCCACTGATGCGGGTTCTCACCATAGCGAAGTGCTTTCGCACCCGTAAGAACAATGCCGTCAGTCACACCGCCGGTCATGTGCTCAGCGATGAGTGCATCGTATGCGGCAGTATGCGTGAACACTTTTGCTGCCAGCTCGCGTCTAAGCTCCAACGATGTTGTTTTCTTCGAATGAAGTTCCGCAATCACGCGCGAATAATCAGACGGATCGCAGAGAACCGTCACAGCGGAAAAATTTTTCGCTGCGGCGCGAAGAAGTGTCGGTCCACCGATGTCGATCTGCTCAATCGCCTCTTCGGGAAGAGGTGTATCAACTGACGGAACGAGTCCCATGCTCTCCACTGTTTTCTGAAACGGATACAGATTCACGACGACTATATCGATGGGGATGACACCCTGCGCTCCCGCATCCTTCACGTCATCCGCGTGATCCCGACGAAAAAGGATGCCCCCAGCGATCATGGGATGAAGTGTTTTGACACGTCCACCGAATGATTCTGGGGCATGCGTCACGTCCTCCACCCTCAAAACCGGGATTTTGGCTTCCTGTAGGGCTCGGTACGTTCCACCAGTTGAAAGAAGCTCGAAACCGTTCTGGACGAGCTTTTCAGCCAGTTCTAAGAGTCCCGACTTATCTGAAACAGACAGAAGGGCACGTCTTTTGGGAGGTAAAGACACAGTCACAACTGCAGTGTAACAGGGGGTGAAAGTGTTGTGAATAAGCCATTTTTCTGGTACAATAAAGAGATTTATGGCGACTGAAAAAAATACAAAAAAACCTGAGGCAGAAGAGCAGAAACCGGTCACGCCTGTGATCGCTCCTGCACCAACTGCTCCGGTGGCGTCGAAGGGTAAATCCATTTTGATTGTGGAAGATGAAAAGCCTCTATCGCATGCTCTCGAAATGAAACTGACGAAGGTCGGCTACACAACGAAAGTCGTAATGAATGGACAGGACGCTTTGGCTGCCCTGAAAGCTGGAAAGTTCGATCTGGTGATGATGGATCTGATCATGCCGATTATGGACGGTTTCGAGCTGCTGAAAGAAATCAAAGATGCTGGCGTGAAAGTACCGGCAATCGTGCTTAGTAACCTAGGGCAAGAAGAAGATCGGAAGAAAGCGTCGGAGCTCGGAGCGATCGACTACTTCGTAAAGGCCAACACTCCCATTTCTGAAATCGTCGCACGTGCGGAAAAAGCTCTCTCTTGAAGTTATGCAACTCACTAATCAAGAACTCGGCGCTATCCTGGTAGGTCAAAGTTACCTCTCCGAGGCAGAACTAAGTTCTGTACTCCAAGAAGCTGACGAGCGTCGTGCGGATCTGAAATCAATTTTGTTTGAAAAGAGATTACTCACGAGTGCCCTGCTGGAGAATGCACTCGCTGAACACTACAAACTTCCATTTTACGATCTCAATGCAAATGCTCCATCGCGTGAAACGGTGATGGCATTGCCGGAAGATTTCGCGCGTACGTATCTCACGATCGTCACTGCGTACGAACCCGAAAAAAGTATCACGATCGCGACTGCGGATCCGACTGAAGAAGGCTTGGAAGAAGCAGTGCGCGTGAACATCGGACAGGAGCGATATATTCCGACCGGAAAGAAAGCGCTAGAAGCTGAGAAGGGCGCGAAGAAGGCAAGCCTCTGGGCGAAAAAAGGGTCACTCGTTCCACACAAAAAATTCGCAGGAACCGTGACCTTTGTCTACTCGCCGCAAGGCAGTGTCAAAAACGCATTTTCGCTCTACCGTAAGCCACTTGCGACACGCTTCCAATCGATCATGGAGAAGCAGAAAAAAGTCGCACCGGAAATTTTGGAAGAGATCTTCGATGATGCTATGGGGCTACGCGCTTCCGACATCCACTTCGAGCCACAGGAAAAAGACGTGGTCGTTCGTTTCCGCGTGGACGGCGTAATGCACGAGGCGGGACGACTACCGAAACAGTTTTACGAAGGCATCATCAACCGCATCAAGATCGAAGCAAACCTGCGCATCGATGAACACTATGCAGCACAAGACGGAGCAATCCGCTACAAATCAAAATCTGGAACGATGGATGTCCGTGTGTCGATCATCCCGATCGTCGACGGAGAAAAAGTGGTGATGCGTCTTCTCTCAGAGTACGTGCGAAATCTCACGCTCGCAGATTTGGGATTCTCGGATCACTACCGAAATATTCTGGAACGCGCTGCCAATAAACCCTTCGGCATGATCCTGACTACAGGTCCAACTGGAGCGGGAAAATCGACGACGTTGTACGGACTAGTGAAAATGCGTAACCGTCCTGACGTGAACATTTCGACGATCGAAGATCCGGTGGAATATAAAATTCCAGGCATCAACCATATCCAAGTAAACCAAGGCACCGGACTTACATTCTCGAAAGGACTGCGTGCACTCGTGCGTCAGGATCCGGACGTGATTCTGGTGGGAGAAATCCGCGACACGGAAACGGCTCAGATCGCGGTCAACGCGGCTCTCACAGGTCACCTTCTCTTCTCGACTCTCCATGCGAATGACTCAGCAACTGCGATACCGCGTCTCATGGATATGGGCGTGGAACCGTTCCTGCTCGCGTCCACACTGGAAGTCATCATCGCGCAGCGTCTGGCACGCAGCATCTGTCCCAACTGCCGATTCAGTTACACGATTACGAAAGACGAGGCGATGAAACTTTTTACGGGTGCAGAACATTACTTCGCGAATGAGGAGGATCAGGTGCACCTCTATCGAGGAAAAGGATGCTCGGCATGCGGAGAGACAGGGTACAAGGGACGCATCGGAATTTATGAACTACTGGAAGTAACAAAAGAGCTGGAAGAGCTGATCGTGCAGAGACAGAACAGCACCGCGCTACTACTCAAGGCTCGTGAAAATGGATTTATGTTCCTGTTCGAGGACGGATTAGACAAAGTTCGTAACGGTCAGACGACTATCGAAGAACTGATGCGAGTGGCAGCGCCACCGGAGAAGGAGTTCTTCACCACAAAAGCCGATGTTCAAGTCCAAGACATCAAGTCCTCCAAAGCAAAAAAGAAGTAAAACTGCTGAGGCGACAGAAACGGCGAGCGCTCCATCTTCCACGCCAGTAGAGGAGGTGGTACAGGTTCCGAGCGAGCCTGTAGAGCCACCAAAGCCCGCTGAAAAGCAGGGAGAATCTATCGAACTACTCAGTAGCGCAAATAAGGAAGGACAGAAGCTCGAAGTAGCTCCACCCACTCCATCCACTCAGAACGTACCTGCAGTGACTCCGCAGAAAGCGCCTGAAAAGAAGAAGGGACTCGGACTGTTCCAGAAAAAAGAAAAGAAAGTGAAAGTCGTGAAGCCGCAGTCATCGTCGGGGTTTACGAAAGCGCTCGCAAGTTTGAATAATATTGGTCTCGGAAAAGAGAAAGCTCACTTCGTTGAAAACCTGGCGATTCTGCTCAACTCCGGCCTATCCGTCGTCGATGCGCTTAAGACAATCCACATGGAAATCAGGCTGAAGCCAATGAAAAAATTGGTCTCACGTATCATCGATCAAGTGGAAAGCGGTATGCCACTCTGGATGTCCATGGATGACCAGAACTTTTTCTCGATGTATGCACTGGCACTGATCCGCATCGGTGAAGAGTCAGGAGCGCTCTCAAGAAATATGGAATATCTATCAGTGCAGCAGGAGAAAGATCGAGCACTACGGGGCAAAGTAAAAATGGCAATGATCTATCCGAGTATCGTCATTGTGCTGACCGCCATCATTACGCTGGGTCTGGCATGGTTCGTGCTGCCGCAGCTTGTTGGCGTGCTTCTGGCTCTCGATGCGAAATTGCCGCTCGTGACACTTATTATCATCTGGGTCTCCAACTTTTTCCGAGACCATGGTGCTGTCGCAGTACCATCGATTTTTGGGTTGATGCTCGGCACGGTGCTTCTGTGTAAGTACACACGCTTGAAGGGTCCATCGCAGCAATTCATCTTCCGCATTCCTGGAATCGGCACCATGGCTCGATCTGCAACCATCGCTCGCTTCGGTGTGATTTTGGGGAGCTTGCTCAAGGCAGGCGTACCACTCGTCGAGTCAATTAAATCGATGGCAGAGGTGACGGATATCGTGAGTTACAGAGAATTTTATTTCCGACTCGGGAAAGAAATCGAGGTCGGTCAGTCCTTCGCAGCTGCATTCGAGAGCTTGAAAGAAGCAAAACACCTTCTTCCTGCATCCGTGCAACAGCTAGTTATCACAGGGGAAAAGTCAGGAAAAATGTCTGACATGTTGCTCCGAATAGCCGATATCTATGAAAAGAAAGCAGAAGGAGCCGCTGAGCGGCTGCCTGTCGTGCTCGAGCCGATGCTCCTCCTCTTCATCGGAGGACTCGTCGGCACCATTGCTTTTGCTATCATTGTCCCTATCTACTCGATCGTTGGATCGGTTGGACGTTGATAAAACTTTTTTCCTTCCTCTCTTTATGTCGAAGCGCACACACAAGAAAGTAACTCGATTCTCGATCCTGGGTCAAAGACTCCGGGGCTTCACAGCTCTCGAGCTACTGATGGCACTCGGAATCGTGGCCATCACAGCAGGGACAACCATCCCTCTCTATCGCCAATTCCAGGCGTATTCCGATCTGGACACAGCGACTGAGCATTTGGTGCAGGCGATCCGAGCAGCAAAATCGCTTTCCCAGACTGGGGAACATGACTCGGCGTGGGGAGTGTACTTTCCAGAGGGAACGCTCTATGCCGGAGAGCAATACGCAGTACGCAACGAGGGATACGACGTCGATTTTCAACTGCCATCAACCATCGAAACAGATGGTATGACCGAGGTCACATTTAGCCGTCTCGAGGCGCTACCAAACGTGATCGGAACGCTGTGCGTATTCTCGACAATTACTGATCGTTCTCGCTCACTGTCGATTGATCGCTTGGGTACCGTCACGGTATCGGGGATCCAGGTTGGCATCTGTGGGACAGAAATTCCTGGCGGATCCAGTGGCGGCGATAGTGGAGGAGGTGAGACAGACGGCTCCTCTGGTGGAGAAACGAGTGGCGATACTTCTGGAACCACAGGCGGCGACACCTCTGGCACAACCGGTGGTGATACATCTGGAACGACGGGTGGAGACACTTCCGGAACCACAGGTGGCGACACCTCTGGCACAACCGGTGGTGATACATCTGGAACGACGGGTGGAGACACTTCCGGAACCACAGGTGGCGACACCTCTGGCACAACCGGTGGTGATACATCTGGAACGACGGGTGGAGACACTTCCGGAACCACAGGTGGCGACACATCTGGCACAACCGGAGGCACGACTGGAGGAACAACAGGTGGCGATGATGGTGGTGGCTATTCCTGCGATGATCGATTCCAAGTCACATCAACAAACGGCACTGTCGTCACACGTGGTACGAGTGACGTGACAGTCAAAGTCCTAGGCAGCGAGATCACGTACGGTTCAGGTGGACCCAATATCCCAGTACGTATCAGTGCAAGCACCGATGGTGGAACCGCATGGTCCAATCTGTTTAGCGGTAACCCTGTTTCTGCCTTGAATACCGAGGTGCTATCAAACATTCCTGCGAGTGCAAACTTCAAGCTGCGATTCAACGGTCGCTACTCGTGGATGTTCAATAAAACCTACACATCTGGTGACGGTGATGGACACGTTTACGTTCTGCGCAACGGCGACCGTGCTCCTGACTATACTGCGTTCGGCAATCAGCAGTCTCTCACAAGCTTCTTACGTCCATATATTGGTAGCAATCGAAAAGTAAATATCGGAGCCAAAGATCTTCTATTCTTGGTTGAACTTGGAAGTCTCAATCAATCGAGCTCCGACTTCCAGGATGCAGTTGTACTCGTCACATTTACTGAGAAGGCAACAAGCTGCACAACAGCAAGCAAGCCACGCCTTAAGGTCAGTTTCAATAGACTGCAGAACACTGGAAATGGAGATATGAAAAATGCAGTACTTGTCGGTCCAAGTAAGCTCGCATTCGCAGAGGAGCAGTGGATTCCGCTCGTTGACGCTGCTGGCAATACTATCGTCGACAACGGTCTGGTTGAAGATGTGAAAGGCTTCGCTCTCGAGCGTGGCAGCGGCTGGGTTCGTATCATCGCACATGGCTCACATGCAAATAGTTCTGGGAAGGAAATCGTCGATGCTCGTGTCCTCTTCAATCACGCTGTAATCACCTCAACGGTAAATGAAGTTGATCAAAATATATCCGAAAATCCGGTGGATTCGCATATCGATGACACTACGAGTGGAGATGAATTTGAGCCGGGTCCGAATGCAAAGAGCATGACATTCCACACGCGCACAACGACCGATGATGATGGAGTTATCCTCTATTGGACAGAGGGTAATCCTGGACAATCAGGTAGCTCCTCCAGTAGCTCCAGCTCATCTTCCTCTTCTGCAGGGAATGCAGTCTCTGACCCGTGCTATGTACCATTCACGGTAAGTGAGGGTGGTACTGTCACACTAGACGCAAAAGCTGATGTCACCGTTCGTGTTGCTGGTGCCGAGAGCACGTACAAAGTCCGTGGCCCACGTGTGAACATGCGTTCACGCATTAGCTTCGACAATGGTGCAACGTGGAAGCAGCTCTTTGGCTACCGCAGTATGCGTGGCGGCGAGTTTGCTACCTTCTCTGACGTCCCTGTGAATGCAAACATCTTGATGTCATTCAACGGTCGTTACTCATGGGTGTTCAATAAGAACGTGACGTCGGGATCAGGCGACAACCAGGTTCGTGTGCTGAAGAAAGGCGAGACCTTCTCCGGACTCTCAGCTCTTGTGCAGGGAGGCGGGATGAAGGGGTACCTTAGAAATTTGATCGATGATAACGGTCTATTTAATGGAGGCAGCCGTGACGTTCTCTATATGGTGGAAATGGGAGATCTCAGCACTGCTGATTACCACGATGCAGTCGTAACCCTCTCGATCGATAAGCCCTTAAGCTCAGGCGGATGCGGTGCAACTTCTTCGTCGAGCAGCTCATCCTCATCGTCCAACAGTTCCTCTTCCTCATCTTCACTCCCAGCTAATCAAGATTCAGATAGCGACGGTATCGTGAATAGTGCGGATCTGTGCCCACTCAGCACAAACCTGCCAGAAGATGTGCCAACCGAATACATGACATCGGGACGCCTGGCATTCACCAAGAAAAAGCCAAGGAACGGATACGCAATTATGTACGAAGGTCCTCGCACTCGCGTCAGTGCATACACAATTGACGACACACGTGGCTGCACCTGTGAGCAGCTCTTGAATGCCATCCAGGGCGTGGGCTATCACCGCTTCGAGGAATATCCTTCCCTCTATCGTCAGATGCAAAACCTGTTCGGTTTCTACATCGATAGCTCGCGACGCTTTGGTTGCAGCGAATCACTGATCGAGATGGTGCAAGATAGCCGATAAGCACATGCTGTCCCTCCCCCCTAATCTCCGCTCGACGTACAAAGAACCGCCCTCGTGGCGGTTCTTCGGTAGCACGCACTCGGGGACTTTGCTGCTGGAAGGAATTGTCGCAATCGGTATTTTTGCGATCTTCCTGGGCGGCATCGGTGTCGCACTCGTCGTCGGAGAGCGGTCCACAGTGATCGGTGGTGATCGTGGACGCGCTGCCTTTTTGGCATCAGAGCAGATCCAGGGACTGCGAAGAATTCAGATACAAGACTTCGATGCTCTGACGACCCCAGGTGTATATGGAGTGATCGAACAGGGCAGTGCATGGTCACTTGGCAGTACACCGATCGTGAAAGACGGTTTCACGTCGCGCATCACACTGACGAATGTCAGCGACTCAGAAGTGAGTGCACTCGCAACTGTATCCTGGAATTTTGGAATGGCGCGTTCGGGATCAGTCATGGTTCGCACACATCTCACGGACTGGCGCGCGGTGACTACCGTGGGTAACTGGGCGAGCGTCTCACAAGCAAGTTCCACACTTCAAAGTGGTAGCCCAGGTTTCCAAGAAGTAATGGTGGCGGGAAACTACGCATTCATTGCCAGCACTGCTGGTGATGGATTGTATATCTATGACATTAGTTCACTCTCCTCCCCTGTCCGGGTTTCTTCCAGTTTCTCCCTCGGAGCATCGGCCTACGATCTCGCCATTGCAGGCAATCGACTATTTGTCGTGACTGGGGATACAGCTCGCGAAGTGATCGTCATGGATATTACGAGCCCGACGACACTGAGTAGCGGCAGTGTGATTGAAGAGTTCGATCTAACAGGAACCGCTGGTGCAAGGTCAGTTGCGGTCTACGGAAATTGGGCCTTTGTCGGGACTGCAGACTCGGTAACGGATCCTCACTTTATTGCGCTCGAGATTGATGAAGATACCGGAGAACTGGATCTCTTGAGTTCACTCTCAACAAGTGGAGGTATTCTGGGTCTCAGCTTGAGTGACGGCTACGCGTATGCAGCGTCGACCAACAATGCTGCTGAATTCCAGGTAGTCGACATTATCGAGCCGGAGGATGTGCAGTACGCCCCAGGGATGGGAGTGGATATGACTGACTCACAAGATGCAATCAGTATGGTGACGTCTGGCACATCGGCAGTGATCGGTCGTGGTAACGGCAGCGCAATTGAAGAAGTAACGCTCTACACAATCGGTGATTCGCCTGTGCCAGTTACACCACCTGGTCCATGGAGTATAGAGATCGGCGGGAGCGCAAACGCACTGACTCTGATCGACGGGACGAAGTATTTGTTTGTAGGAAATGATTCTTCCAGTGCAGAACTACGCGTCGTAGATTTGTTCGCACTCAAAAACGGTGCAAGTGCGACACTCACGACTGCCAATTTGGATGCTGGTATCCAGGGACTGTTCTACGACTGGGCAAGAGACAAACTATTCGCTGTCACAGCTTCTAATCGTTTGATTATTTTTTCGCCGAATTAATCCATGAAAATTTCGCTGCAGTCTTGGCACAGAGGATACGTTCTCCTCATCTCGACACTGTTCATCGGTGCCATCGCCTCAGCGATTCTGACATCGGTACTGATGCTGGGGACCAACTCTGGACTGGTGCATTTCTCTGTGCAACAGTCCGCACGGGCAGTTGCTGCCGCAGAAGCGTGTGCGGAGATTGGCCTGGAAGCGCTGCGTAATAATCCATCATATGCCGGGGACGAGACTCATACTCTGGATACTGGCGTCACATGCGAGGTGTTGAGTATTGGAGGTACCGGAAATACAAACCGGCTTCTCTGCACTGAGGGTGTGGTGGGTGACACGACTCGAAGATTGGAGATCGTCATTAGTTCTCTGTACCCTCAAATACGCATTTCTTCATGGCAAGAGGTATCCACGTTCTCTCTTTGTGAATGAGAGTAATAGCACGAACCATTCACGGCTTTACGCTCGTTGAGCTCCTCTTATTTTTAGGTCTCACAGCGATCATGGCGACCACACTTGTGAGTGTGTATATCTCAACGCAAGAAGCAAGGCAAAGACAAAAAGGTATCGCTGCAGTAGAGCAACGTGGCACACAAATCCTGGAACAAGTGATGCAAAATATTCGACGTGCAGAGCAAATCATTGATCCTCCTATCGGACAATCTGGATCGACTCTGGCACTACAGATGGGACTGAACTCAGAATTTCCAACAATCTTTGGACGAACTGCTAGTGGAACACTGCTACTCATTCAACGAACTGCAACTGCTTCTCTACTATCTGGGGGAGTGACTGTCACCGATTTCGACGCAATCAACATCGATGGAGAGAGTGCGCGTATCTCGTTTGAGCTGACCGCGGCCCTACCAACGATTCCTCCTTCTCGGTATATCAAAAGATTTCAGGCGGCTGCGGCGGTATACATCGATGATGTAAGTGATGCTGGAGGATGTAGCAGTTGCACTGCCCCTTCATGCTCGAATGATGTCTACACCTGGCAGTACTGCCTAAGCGGAACGTGCACGGCGAGTAGTTTTCCGATGAAGTGCGAATAAGGAAAAAAGATTGACGCGCATAGTTTGTGTTACCAAACGTACGCCAAAGATGCACCACTCTGATACAATTCTTTCCTGCGACACGGACAGTTCTCCGTGTCTTCCATTTCTTTCCTCTTTTCTCTCATGTCTATCCGTTCTCTCAAGGCGGGATTCACCCTGATCGAGCTTCTGCTCGTGATCGGAATCATCGCTATTCTTGCTGCGATCGTTATCGTCGCTATTAACCCAACAAAGCAGCTGGGTGATGCGCGTAACGCACAGCGCCGTTCGGACGTTAACACCGTTCTGAACGCGGTTTACCAGTACTCGATCGACAATAACGGTAACTTGCCGAGCACGATCACGACAACGGCTACCGAGATTTGTCAGTCGACCCCAGTAGCAAACTGTGCGGGTCTGATCGACCTCGACGTGCTCACTGGAGCATATCTGGTTGCTCTGCCTGTTGACCCACAGGAAGCTGGTGCAGACAGCACGAACTACACGATCGTCAGCACCAATGGTCGCATCACTGTTGCAGCTCCAGGAGCTGAGCAGGCTGCTGTGATCACTGTCACTCGCTAAGCTTTCTACACTTGGCAAACGAAATCCCCCCTTCGCACTCGCGCCGGGGGGATTTTTTATCGTGACATAATTCATATTTGCTGCCAGTGATCACGAAATACTCTACGCAATTGATTTGATACACTATTCTTCGTTTTCCACTTCTTCACTCATTCATTTATGTCACTCCGTTCTCTCAAGGCGGGATTCACCCTGATCGAGCTTCTGCTCGTGATCGGAATCATCGCCATCCTAGCCGCAGTGGTGATCGTCGCTATTAACCCAACAAAGCAACTGGGTGATGCACGTAACGCACAGCGCCGTTCAGACGTAAAATCCATCCTCGATGCCGTGTACCAGCACGCTCTGGATAATAATGGAAATATCCCAGCAGGCATCACGACAACCTCAAAGGAAATCTGTAAGAGTGGCGCGAACGTCGACTGTGATGCTCCAGGCCTCAACCTGAACACACTGACTGGTTCCTACATCGTCGCTCTCCCAGCCGATCCACAGGAGCCAACAACCTCGACAGGCACCAACTACTTCATCTTGCTGACGAGCAACAGCCGTATCACGGTTTCCGCTCCAGGCGCAGAGCAAGGAGCAACCATCTCGGTCACGAGATAGACCTCACGCAATCATGAGAAAAGGGCTTACAAGAGCCCTTTTTTCGTATATCGAGATTTGAGAAAAATCCAAAAAAATGCTATAATAATGAGATGCCAAACACACAACCGAAATCGATGTTAAGTCGCCAAATACTAGGTGCCGGAATAGGCATGCTGGCTGCTGGTGTTGTCTATCTCGCGATCGAACATATTTCGACACAGTCTCTTTCGGGACTGCTCGTTGGAACATCGACGATTTCTGAAAATGCGCATCAGGTACGAGTGAACAAGTATGTAGATGAAGGAAGTTTGAGAAAGCTGCAAACAAATGCACGCATGCTGGAGATCGCAACAAAGGAGGCAAGCGGTGTGACGGAAGATGCGCCAATGGAAGATACGCTCGTTGCACGAGTTGATGCACGTACTGCGAATCGCACTCGTCGCTTCCATGACGATGGATCGGTCATCGCCTCGACAAAAGTGATGGTGGCAGACGAACAAGTACACAGCGGTGCGCCAAAGAACACAGGAACATTTGTAGAGGATGCGGTAGTACGATCTGAGCCCGTTCCAACGACCGTTGAAACAAAAACAGCATCGTCCTTGCCTAGCTCAGGCATGGGAACCGTCGCACTTCTCGTCGCGTCGAGTATGGGTGCAGTCGCACTCAGGCGTCGGGCTCGCGCTTCGTAAGCCAATTCAAGGTACGATAGGAGGTAATGAAACTACTCATCATCCTGTTCGGTGTACTCGGCTTACTTCTTGGGAGCTTCGGCAACATGCTCCTGTATCGGCTGAAGGCGCGAGCAACGTTCGGAGGCCGATCGTTCTGCCCACACTGCAAACACACCATCGCACCGTATGACCTGATTCCGGTACTGAGTTACGTCGCTCTCGGTGGGAAATGTCGTTCCTGCAAGCGTGTCATCTCCGTCGGCTATCCGGCAATAGAAGTCCTCTCTGCAGGAGCGTTTGTGTTACCACTGGTACTGATGAATGGAGATGTCGTTGGCGCAGCACTGATGGGGATCGCTCTCTGGAGCATGCTCCTCCTCTCTGTGTACGACGCCAAGTATCAGCAGATTCCCGATCTCTTCACCGTCATCGTTGCACTCGTTGCGACGGTACTCGTTCTTCTCGGATACACAGAATGGAAAGATGCGCTCCTCGGCACTGGCGTTGCTGTTGGATGGTTTGCACTACTGCTCGTCATCAGTCGAGGAAAGGCAGTTGGTATCGGTGATCTCTTCTTGGCTGGAGCTCTCGGTGCACTCGTGGGGTTGGTCGGATCTATCACGATGCTCGTGACCAGTTACATCATCGGAGCAATCACGATCCTCGGACTACTCGGAGTGAGAAAAATCACGACGATCCACGATCAGCGCATTGCGTTCGGACCGTTCCTCGTACTTGGCGTCCTCTCTGCCCTACTCGGCACAGGTGAGTGGTACTTGCAACTACTAGGGTGGTGAAGCTCCCCGTCCTTACGGACGGGGTTTCTCTGCATGCACCTGCAGTGCTCTATGCGGAATCCCGCACCCAGATTGCTTCCACATTCCTGCTCACATTCATCCCTGACCTGACGGTCAGGGCATTCTGCGGTGCGGGGTAAAGAGACTCGAGACTAGTCACAGAAAAAGAGAGGCCCCGCATCCATATCGAGCGTACTCAGCATGGATGCGAAGCCTCAGATGATACGAAACAACCGAAGCAAAGTCCCCGACGTGCGGGCGCCCCTCCGAAGAGAGAATGGTGATTCGCGCTCCTATTCTACGCGGATAGGGCAAAATGTCAAGTATTCTACACAACCAGTGATCCGGGGGTTCTTGGCATCTCCGTGCTATTCTCTCTCCTGTGAAAACAGTTGCACAGAATCGGCGCGCACGTTTCGACTTTCAGATTACTGAGACAATCGAGGCTGGTATCCGGCTCACAGGACCAGAGGTGAAGTCCTGCCGTGCCAGTCAGATCAGTCTGGCAGGAGCGTACGTATCGTTTTTGGGGGGTATCCCGATGCTCAAACAAATGAAGATTAGTCCGTACGCCAATGCTCGAAAGGAGCTACAAATGGAACCTGCACGCGACCGCGAACTACTGCTCAAAGCATCGGAACTGAAACGACTGGAGGCGATGCAGAGTGAGAAAGGAATTTCTATCGTGCCGATCGAGGTACGTGCTGGGAGATTTGTAAAAGTCGTGCTCGGAATCGGCCGTGGAAGAAAGAGATTAGATAAGCGAGAACGAATCAAAGAGCGATCAATTGAGCGAAGATTGCGCACGCACGGATCCGACTAAAATGTAGAATTTAATTATTCATTATCAATTATCAATTTTTCATTTCTCCTGTGTCTCTACTCCCAAAAAACATCCAGTCGGCCATCGATGAGTTCAGCAAGTTGCCAGGAATAGGCCCAAAGTCAGCCGAACGTCTTACATTTCATTTGCTCCGAAGCAGCAAAGCATCGCCCGAGCGGTTGGGAGTAGCACTGTCAGGACTGAAGGAAACACTGGGATACTGCGGCACCTGTCAGATGGTGATGGAAGGAGAGGGCGAGTGTGTTATTTGCCGCAGTGGCAGTCGTGATCGCGCAACTGTGCTGGTTGTCGAGGAGCCACTGGAGGTCATTGCGTTTGAAAAGTCAGGCTACAAAGGGCTCTACCATGTACTGCACGGTGTGCTCTCCCCTATCGATGGCTTCGGACCTGAACAGCTGAAGTTACGAGAATTGATCGATCGATGTAAGGCCGGGGGCATTGCTGAAGTTATCATCGCAACGAATTTGGATGTAGAAGGTGAAGCAACCGCGAACTACATCCGAGAGCAGATCAAAGTATCAGTACCAACCATCACGCGCATCGCGCACGGACTCCCTCGCGGGGCAGACATCGAGTTTGCAGACCAAATCACACTGAAGGAGTCACTGGCTGGGCGTCGGAAGGCATAGCCTGCAACATCTGGTGTAACTGACGAGTATGTTCGGGAGTCGCTCCGCAGCAAAAACCAACGCACTCGACTAAATTTTTTTGTGCAAGTGTGAGTAGTTGGAGAATGCGCGTTTGGGGAATGGCATATGACAGTCGCAATTTTTGGAATTCCTTCTCTTCAATCTGCGTCCGCTCATGATTTTTATTCGCCAACTCCCAAAATCGTTCACCGTCTGATCCAGCAGGTACGGCACATTGATTCGGGTACACGAGAGCGAATGTCCCAGCAGGATTTCCATCCAACGCATCGTGTATGCCATCGTAATTGTCACAGTTGAGCCCGATGTCGACATGTGTATTCCCTGAATGTTGTAGGCGCAGTCGATCCAGAATGTCATTATACGAAAGGCATGTTTCTGAATTGCGTGGCATGCCCTTCTTCGTTGGCTGAAACGAGACGATCGCACGATGCATGCCGGTGTCACTGGCTGCCTTCACAAAACCAATCGCCTCATAGTAATCGTGTACAGCCTCGGCAAGAACGGAACGAATGCCACCATCATAAAGCGCCTGAATCTGTGGAGTATGCGCTCGTCTGGCAACCTCTACTTGGTGTTGTACCATTGCCCAGGCTCTATCGTCATGACCGCACGTATCTAAGAGTGGTGCAACGCTACCAAAAGGTAGTTTGTTAGGAAACTCGAGCTGTGTCAGAAATGCAGCTTCTGTATTCCATCGCTTCTTGTCAGATGTAAATGGACCGGGTGCAGTACCACGTGCTGATGCACCAAAGGTCGGTGTCACGGACTGATTGACCCCACTTGCCCGATACTCACGAAGTGCTGCACGAATCGGATCGATCTCTTCACGTCGAAACAGTTCCTCAACCGACATGTGATGACGATCGTTGATATACGATCCGAATGGACCGCTGAGAAGATGTGGCTGAGTAAGTCGTGATGTCATACAGATAGGCTTGAAAGAGAGAATTGAAGAAAGAACCTCGCTCGTGTGCGAGGATGTGTGTGCGTCACCCTGATTCTCAGGCAACACTCACCCCTCGCGCTGAGCGCATCATCATTTGCATCATGGCGGAGGAAGAGAAGTGCATGTGCGGGCAGTGTGCCCGAAGAATGCAGCGCGTCAACTGACTGCTCTGAAATTTCGAAAGAATGGCTTCTGGAAGAGAAAAAATCGTACTTAAAGTAGAGCCGCAAAATTTTGCGGCTCTACAGAAAAACTCCGTTCTATCTCAATTCATACGTCAACGTGACATACGACGTGATGTCCTGCTCTCCTGAAGGAATAGTCATCGACGCATCGCCACCGCCACCTCCCATGCCACCACCGTAGTTCATCTCTCGCATCATCATTGGATTAGCGGGATTCTGACCATCCTCACCGAAGCTCGTCAGACGTACGATGCGCATCCCCAGATTCTTTGCGAGTACCTCTGCCTTTGCCCTCGCTTTCTCGATTGCCTGCGACCTGGCCGTCGCCTTCAGCTCATCTGGATTGTCGATCGCAAACGTCACTCCGCCTGCTTGGTTAGCGCCCGCGGATGTTGCGGCAGTCAGCACTGCACCGACTTTCTCCAGGTCACGAACTTTGACGCGAAGCGACTGAGTTGCCTCGAACCCACGTTCGACCTGTCTGCCGTTGACGTAGTCATACGCAGGATTCATCCAAAAATTTTCAGTACCGATGTCTTTCTTTTCGATGCCTACTTTTTCTACCGCAGCGATGATGCTATCGATGTTCTTTTTCAAGTTTGCAACAGCAGCCTCAGCAGTTGGCTGACGACCTGTCTGCACACCAAAGCTAAGAGTGGCGATATCCGGAGACGCACTGACTTTCGCATCTGCACTGACCGAAACGAGCATCGGTGTCCGTGGAGCCATGGTCTGTCCGAGTAGATAGAATGCACCGCCGAGTGCTACGGCAATCAAGAGTGGGGCGATATTTTTCATGGGATGAGGTTGGGAAAGTATCTAAAAGAGTATCGCTATCTAAGACGGGAAGCACTTGAAACTATGACATCGTTGTGTGGGAAAGGGTCTTTCGGCTAGGAAAGCTCGATCCTATCGGTAACTCCAAAAGCAGCGTAGCCCTCTTTTTCCAGTCGTCTTGCCAGTCGCATGTCGCCACTCTCCACGAGCTTGCCTCGGACCATCACGTGCACGTGATCAGGTTCGATGTACTCGAGAAGACGCGCATAGTGCGTCACAATCACAGCAGAGAACGTCGGTGATCGCATGGCGCGTACACCCTCTGCAACGATCTTGAGTGCATCAACATCCAGCCCAGAGTCTGTTTCATCTAGTAGCGCCAGATCTGGTGACAGGACACGCATCTGGAGTACTTCGGATTTCTTCTTTTCGCCTCCAGAAAAGCCGTGATTGACCGCACGATCCAGAAACGTAGGATCGATGTGCAGGGCGCGCGCCTCCTGCTCGAGCAGTGACGCAAACTGGAGTGGCGAAAGACGCTTCTTCTTTGGAAACCTCACAGCCATCTGTGCCTGATACGCGGCGAAGAGAAAACTGCGAAGCGGCACACCCCGCACATCTCGCGGATACTGAAACGCGAGGAAAAGTCCGGCGCGAGCGCGTTCGTCGGGCTCCATCGCAAGTAGATCCTTACCATGAAACGTGGCAGTGCCGCTCTGCACTTGGTACTGCGGATGTCCCATGAGTGTAGAAACAAGCGTGGATTTACCTGAACCGTTCGGACCCATGATGGCGTGGATCTCGCCAGGACGTACCTCCAAACTAAGACCTTTCACGACATCTTTTCGATCGATGCCAATATGCAGATCACGAATCTTGAGTAGAGCTCCTTTGGGTGACATACCGTGATTGTCGCAGAGTGGAAGCGATCGCGAAAGGTGTGTACTCTTAAGGGCGCTCGTATGCCAAAAGTCATATTTCATCTACCAAATGGGCAGGTCAAAGAAGTGGAAGCGCCAAATGGCGAGACGGTTCTCCGCATTGCTCTGGATAACGGCATCCCGATGGAAACCGCCTGCGGCGGGAATGGGTTTTGTACTACCTGCATGTGCAATGTGAAAGAGGGAATGCAGAACCTGTCGCCTAGAAACGATCGAGAGGAAAATATGGGCATTACCGAAGACCCAAGACGCCTCGGATGCCAGGCAAGAGTGCAGGGAGATGTGACGGTGGAGGTATTGGATAGTTAAAAGTGACGAGTGGTTAGTGGCTAGTATCCACGTAAAAAATAAAGCTAATCACTACCCACTAACCACTCGTCATGCCGTTTCCCCTTTCGCAGCAAGTGCCGAGATCTTCTGCTTCACTCCTTCGTTGTACGGTTCGATACGATTGATACGTCGATAGACTTCTTCTGCCTTCGCAGGTTCCTCCAGTTGCAAATAACATTCTGCGAGGAGATGGAGAAGCTCGGTGTCCTTGGAGAGTCTGGTGAGCGCTTTCTCGAGGAGTGGGGCTGCGTCCTTGTACCTTCGTGCTGCGATACATGCACGACTGAGTGCAGCACTGCGTTCTGGCGTCTGCGGATCACGATTGAGCGCTTCCTGATAGGCGTAGCAGGCCTCTACATATTTCCCCTGCATATAATTGGCGAGTCCTAAGTTGGCATAGAAACCAACATCATCACGACGCGCCACAATGTCCTGATAGAGTGCCTCCGCCTTTGCGTACCTTTCAGTCGTCAGATACAGCTTCGCGAGTTCCGCCTGAGCATCGAGTGAATCTGGAAGGACGGTGAGTGCCTGAATGAGCAAGCTCTCCGCGTCGGCGAAGCGTTGCATCGCGACTTCTTTCTCTGCAGCACGAAGGAGTGTACGAACCTGCTGCAATTGAATCGCAGACATGCGTGGGTTCTTCCTTGGCCTTTCGACCGGAACCTCCGGTACCAGCTCCGCTCCTCTCTCTTCAGCGGAATCGAAGCGCTCTCGGACAGAACGAACGAATCGGCGAACCGAACGGTGACGTAGTGCAATACGACCGCCAAAGAGAGCAGCAATCGCAAGAAGCGTAATGGTGAAAACAGCGATGTAAATCATGAGACGAGAAATCTTACCATGTTTTCTCTGATACGGCTAGGGTGAACGCTGAGAGCGCCAATCCCCTGTTCGTGTTGGTTTGGAGTGCCTGAGACAGCATTGTGTACTGCTCTGTCCAGGAGGCCCGAGCTGCAATGGAGTCGATGCCTGCGAGGGTGATCCCCAAGTGTGTCAGGAACTCTTCGGACGCCTCCCGACTCTCTTGTGCAGGCATACAGAGTGACAGTCGCTCCTGCAGCGAATTCGATTTCCAGAAAGCACGGGCACGGGCATGGACGGTTTTGGTCTGCCGAAATAATTCGGCATCGTTCATGTACCGAAGGAGAGTGCCAGGTGCTCCGCGCGATAGCTGTAGAAGAAGAGCGGCATCATCCTGATGTGTCTCAGGTACGAATGAAGCCATCATTTCGTTGCTCAACCGATGAAAGTGGAGCATGCGTGTACGTGACGTGATCGTTGGTAGCACTGCTCGCGGATCAGCGCTAGTAAGGAGAAAGACAACGCGTGGTGGTGGCTCTTCGATGATTTTGAGGAGTGCATTTGCGGCTTCGCCGTGCATCCGTTCGATATCGGTAACCAGGCAGATCCGAAAAGGACTCTGTGATGTGCCGTGCATCTGTTCGATCACGCCACGCACATCGTCGATACCAATCGCATCGGTCTTCGCAGTGGGCGCTTTACTCCGATGCCGTTGCTGAACGTTGGAATACGAACCGATCTCTGACCAGTCCTCTGATACGCCTTCGACCCAGAGGAGATCGAGTGAGACGAAGTCAGAATGGATCAGCCGCTCAACCTGTGTACGGATTGCCGCTTTGTCTGCACCCGGCAGACTCGCCAGTAGCTCCACCGCAAACCAACGAGCAACAGTGCTCTTGCCGATGTGTGCGGGCCCAGTGAAGAGGTAGGCATGCGACACATTGCTTGTCGCAATATCCTGCAGCAGCTCTGCCTGCTGCTTGGTATGGCCGAGGATCCGCTCTGGAATGGTAGGCATGAGAGGAGAAGTATACATCAATTCCCTACGTGCTCCTGAAGCAGCTCAAGTGCAAAAAAGCGGCTGAAGAAAATGTGTTGTTCCTTAAGCTTTTATCTCACTTCTTTCATCCTACGCCGCAGTGTCTTATGATAGTCTGTTCCACTCTGAGTGAGAGGAAAGGCATGTGGACACATCAATTGATACTGAGCATACAAACTTTTTAGCTTTCCATCATCGATGCGCTCTAGTAAGTCGACTAAATAGTCCAAAATAGTGGAACGAACATACATGTCTTTATCAAGGGTATCAGACATACCGAGTACTTTGAGAATCTGTAACTGAATACCAAAAAGTAGCTTGCATAGAAGGCCGTAATCCTCTGCGAGAGACTCAATCTTTTGTATAAGTGCCTTTTCCCACATCTGTCTCACTTCCTCATTATGAAAATGCTTACTCTTCAAAGTGCTGAAGTCACCCTGCGATACTCTCTCTCTTATCGAGTCCAGCTCTCTATTTTCTGAGACCTTGTTCTTTTGCATCTTAGAAGTATGGGCTATGTCTTTTGGAGATGGAAGATTTGGATCAATAAGAGAGCAATTTCTATACGCCCTTTTAAGCTTTTCCATGTCCGCATCTTCCGGCAGCTGCTGGAGATTACTGTAATATTGTGCAACAAATATTCTGTCATCATCACTGCAATCCAAATACCAAGTAGGGCACTCAATAATCAATCGATAGAAAGAATGCCAATCCCATCTTGCTCGTTCAATCGGTACCATTTTCCTATCTGGTGGCGCTAACTGACCTAGAGTCTGCTCAAGGTGTGCGGCAACCTCTGTAAATTGCTGTCTCGATCGATCTTCGGCATCTGTAAATGCTTGATGCTGGGAATAGTTAAAATTTTCATTGGCGTGACGTATTGAATGCTCAACAAGTATCGGATCTATTTTCCCGTTTCGGAAAGCTCGCTTGCAAAACTTGAGAACACTTTTGGACCCCGTTGCTTCTAGCCCCTTATAGTGAATGCGATCATTATTACGTTTCATGCCTCTAGCTGCTGCATGCGATAGATAATCATCTGCTCCAAATTCTATGAGAAAGTCATCTAAGGGGAATTGGCGCCACGCTCTTGTGTCTTGCTCTTGTCTGTACTTACTAGGAAGCTTGGTTCGAAAAGGGGGAACCTTTGCCTTTAGTAACGACTGTATGCGGATTCTGTTAGTTTTTATAAAGTCAGCACCCCAGTGGGGGGCAAATTCCCGAATATTAAATAAGTTCACTAGCACTTGGCTTGGTACATATCCGTCAAATGCACGCTGCTCTAGAAGATGTAAGTGCTCTACTTCTAGCCGGCGGAGCTCATCAAGATCGACGATGACTTGTATTTTCCCACGCGCACCTGGGATTTTTATAGCAGGAGCAATTTTACCTAACAATGTAACGTCATCAATAAATTCTTGGTGGTTCTTTGGCTTGGGTCTATCTGGTATAAAGGTCTGCTGAATACCCGAACCAACGTCTGAATGCACATAAGTCATATATGTATAATAACTTATTTATTATTTACGTCAAGCAACTCGTACCGCGAACTGAAATCTCAAATGCATAGAAATCTCTAGGTACGTTATAGAAGTCGTACTACGCACCATGCACTTCTTGTACTTTTCCCCCGATCCGCTTAGGAAGTTTATATTTTTCTTTGATTGGGAGAAGTGCATTGCATAACTCGAAAATCGATCGGAAATGCATACCTTTTGGTCCTTCAGTCTTCATCGAAAATATGATCTCTTCATCTGTTACGTCAGTCTTAAGCACGGTGAAGAGAGATCCAGGTGTCATAAAGTCAGCCATTCTCTCATACTTTCCACATTTGGAACAGTCTTACGCCCGTGGGCTTCCATAAATGAACACTCTTCTACTAACGAGCTTCTAGAGCAGCCCGAAGCCGATTAGCAATCGTCTGTCTATCGGGATCTGTCACGCCTCGTATGATAATTCTGAAGTACTCACCCTTTCCTACGTTGGCAGCAATAAGATCCCTAGTATCAACTAGTTCCATTTCCATCCTTATTTCAGCACGTGGAATATGTAGTAGAATTTGGCTCTCCCTGAACATTGTTCTAAGGATCGATTTCAATTGAGAAGTCGGACTTACATGAAGCCCTCCTTCATCATTCGTCTTAAGGCAAACATTGATTTCGTCCCCTTTCATTTCGATGCCATTGACTGAAAAAAGTGGTGATTGAGTCATAAAGTCTGACACTCTACCACGAAAAGGCAACAATCTAATTGTGCTTACTACGCCCCATGGCACTTCTTATACTTTTTTCCCGATCCGCACCCTTCGACAAGCTCAGGGTGCTACGGTTGAAGCAGTTCATTAGGCCCCATGGCACTTCTTATATTTCTTCCCGGACCCGCATGGACAGGGGTCATTGCGACCTGCTTGGGAGAATGATCGAACGCCACCAGCTTGCTGTGCTTTCTTCTTCTGCATCGCACGTACTTCGTCCCCAGCACCCAGCTGCTCCAGTGCTCCTTCGATCTCGGCTGCATTCGTCTGCAGATTCTCAGGCTCTTCTGCCACTATCTGCCGCGCGATGAACTGACGGAAATTGACCTGCAACAGTGCGCGTACTGTTGTGGTCGCGATATTGGCGAGGAGTTTTTGGAACAGTCGGAATCCCTGATCCTGATATTCGATGAGTGGATCGCGCTGTGCGAATCCGGAGAACGCAACCTGCTCGCGCAGATGCGCCATCTCATCAATATGATCCATCCAATGCGAATCGATCGATTGGAGGGTGAGGATCTGCTCGGCACGTGCAGCAGCCTCGGGTGGTACTTCGCTAAGCTTGCGCTGGTAGAGGCTCAAAACGAGTGTCGTAAGGTGCGACTCGATTTCTTCTGTCGATGTCATGGTTTTGAGATCTGTATCGGACGCGGCTCGTGCAAGATCAGGGTGCAACGTCGAAAGACCGGCTCTGAGCTCGGTCATATCCCACATTTCAGGATCGATATCGGCACAGTGCGTCTGTACGAGAACCGCGATATCACGCTTCATCAACGCTTCCGAGTCCTGTCTGAGTGAGGAATCCTCGCCCTCCTGCTCAGCGATTTTGACGAGCAGCTTTTGGCGACGCGTGTACATGATCTCACGGTGTTTGTTCATGACGTCGTCGTACTGCACGACATGACGGCGGATGTCGAAGTTGCGGCCTTCCACTTTTTTTTGCGCACCTTCGATCGAGCGGCTGACCATCACATTCTCGAGTGGCACGTCCTCGGGTACTTTCAGTCTCTGCATCATCGATTTCAATCGGTCGCCACCAAAGAGGCGCATGAGCTCGTCCTCCATGCTCACGAAGAATCGGCTCTCGCCCGGATCTCCCTGTCTTCCTGATCGTCCTCGTAGCTGATTGTCGATACGTCTGGCTTCGTGACGTTCGGTACCCAGAATGACCAGTCCGCCCAGTTCTTTCACTCCTTCGCCGAGCTTGATATCCGTTCCGCGTCCTGCCATGTTGGTCGCAATTGTCACTGTTCCCCGTTGTCCAGCGTTGGCAACGATCTCGGCTTCCTTCTCGTGTTGCTTGGCATTGAGCACGCTGTGCGGAACGCTCATTTCACCAAGCAACAAACTCATCACTTCGGATTTTTCGATCGACGTCGTACCGATAAGTACTGGCTGACCCTTCAGATGTTTTTCCTTCGCTGTGTTCGCAACTGCACGGAATTTTGCTTTCATCGTCGCGTAGATCGCATCGGGTTTGTCGGTACGGTCTGTTGGACGATTGGTCGGCACGACCAGCACGGGCAGACGATAGATCGAGAGAAATTCCTCTTCTTCTGTCTTCGCAGTTCCCGTCATACCGGCGAGCTTGGTGAAGAGACGGAAATAGTTCTGGAACGTGATCGTCGCCAGTGTCTTGCTCTCGCGCTGTACCTCTACACCTTCTTTGGCTTCGATGGCTTGGTGCAGGCCATGGCTGTAGCGCCTTCCCGGCATCAGACGACCGGTAAATTCATCGACGATGATGATCTGACCTTCCTTGACGACGTAATCGACATCACGCTGGTACATGGCATGCGCACGCAGTGCCTGCTCGATGTGATGCACTTCTTCAAACCCTTTCTCGGTGTAAATGTTCTCGACGTTGAGCATCTTCTCCATAAACTTGATGCCCTCTTCGGTGAGCGTCGCTGTTTTCTGTTTCTCGTCTTTGATGAAGTGCGTAGTCTCGGAAAGACTCTGGGTGTAGCCCGAGTAAAGCGCATACTTTTCGGTCGACTCCCCCGCTGGTTGACTGATGATGAGCGGCGTCCTTGCTTCATCGATCAGGATTGAGTCCACTTCGTCGACGATGGCGTAGTTGAGACCGCGTTGCACCTGACGTTCCAGCGACACTGCCATGTTGTCACGGAGGTAATCGAATCCGAATTCGTTATTCGTTCCGTACGTGATATCCGCTGCGTACGCGTCTTTGCGCTGATCGTGATCCAGTCCATGCACGATCACTCCGACGCGCATGCCGAGTGCTTCGTAGAGCGCTCCCATCCATACTGCGTCACGTTTTGCGAGGTAGTCGTTGACCGTCACAACGTGCACACCTTTGCCTGCGAGTGCGTTCAGATACACGGCAAGCGTACACACGTATGTCTTTCCTTCTCCGGTGCGCATTTCTGCGATCATTCCTTTGTGTAGTGCGATGCCACCAAGGAGCTGCACATCGAACGGATCTGGGATAGTCCACGTAAATCTCAATTTCTCGTCACCATATTCCTTTCCCATCAGTAACTTCGATGCACGAGCGACAAGTGCGAATGCTTCCGGAAGAATGTTGTCGAGAGACTCGCCATTTTGTACACGCGTACGAAACTCGTCCGTCTTTGCGGGTAAATCTGAGAGCGTCAGTGACTGAATCGCATCAGATTTCTGAATCTCACGAATACGACCCACGATCGGTTGGAGCTTGCGGAGCTCTTTCTTGTTGGGATCACCGAGGATTTTGTTGAGGGCATCGATAATGGCCATGAGGCTACGAGTATAAATGAAGAATGGAGAATTAAGAATCAAGAATAAGCACTGCCAGAGCTACTGTAGCGGCGATTCCATAATCGCCGCCCTGCCGCGAAGCGGCAGTCCTACGGGTTCATGCCCCGCGTCCGTACCACGGCACGATCGACTTCTTCTCAAACTTTGCCGACCCAATAATCGTCGGCAACACATCCTTGAGTGAACGAATGTCAGACATTTCCTGAAGGTGCGGCAGTTTCGCCCTCTGTTCATCCAGCAATTCACCGACAAACGGTGTAGGTGTCGTGATTTTTTCCTGAAGCTCAGCAAGCGTGATGAGCTCGAGTTCTTTCCAAATTTTCTCAAACGATCCGAAGCCACGAATGAAGAATGCTTCTTTCTTGGTCGAGTGAAGCCAAATCCATCCGCTACCCGCTACCCCTGCCTGTCCGGCAGGCAGGCGCTCGACGCTACCCGCCCGTGCTGCCCACACGTCAGAAAGGTGAATCCCCGCCATCGGAATCCCAAGTCGCCACTGCAGGGCATTCACGAGTGCAATCCCCGTACGCAGTGACATGAAGCCGCCAGGACCCGTGACGCACGCGAGTTTTTCGATGGTTTCAAATGTTTGACCGTTGTCCTTGAGCAGTTGTTCAATAGAAGGAAGGAGGGACGCTTCGTCTGTGTGATCGGTAAGAAACCGCATGTCTGCAGATGCGTCAGAAACCAGTGAAATCGACTTTTTGTGACTAGCCAGATCGAGGAATAGGGTCTTCATGGAATTGATAATGAATAATGAATAATTGATAATTACTGCAATACTGGCATTGTTCATTATTCATTATCCATTATCAATTGTGCCGAATCTCTCCATCATCATCCCCACGCACAAGCGCCCCGCCATCCTCAAGATGTGCTTGGAGCATCTCTCTAGGCAGACCATTGCAAGTGACTTGGAAGTCATTGTCGTAAGCGACGGACCAGACACAGATGCTGAGCGAGTAGTGAACGAATACAACGTACTACGTACTACGTACAACGTACTTTTCGTTTCCATTCCTAAATCCCAACAAGGCTCTGCTCGCAATGAAGGAGTAAAGCACGCAACCGCCGACCGCGTCCTCTTCATCGGTGATGATATTTTTTTAGAGCCTGATGCGTGCGAACAGCATCTGCTACCCGCTATCCGCTATCCGCTATCCGCTATTCTGGGCTTTACAACATGGGACCCCGCGGTTGGCATTACTCCGGTAATGACGTGGCTAGAAAAAAGCGGCTGGCAGTTTGGGTATCCCAAGATCAGAAAATACGCAGGCACGCTGCTGCCAAAAAACATTCAACATCTCTTTACGTACACGAGCCAGATTTCACTTCCAACCGATATCGCGAAAGTTATCCCCTTCCGAGATGACATGCACATGTACGGCTGGGAAGATATCGAATGGGGTATGCGGCTGGCGGGTGCCGGTGTGCGGTTGCTGTATGAACCGCATGCCAAAGCCCTACATCACCACAGAATTACGATGGAAGACTCGCTGAAGCGCATGGAAACACTCGGAAAATCGGCAAAAGAACTGGCGAAGAAAATCGAAAACTTCGATCGTCTACCGAAAGGCTGGAAACTTTTGGCACAGAAAATTCATGCCCTTTTTCCTACGATGGGAGGAAGGCATCGGAATGCTTTTTTGAAATTACTGGAAGATTAGATGCCAAATAATGCCTGCTTCATCCGCTGACCATACGTAGCTTCCAGTGCCGACGCGAGTGTAATAACAGCGAGAGGGTCGGCGCCAGATTCCTCCATAATCTCAGCGATTTCATGCGACGGAAGATAGCCCGAAGCGTGTGAAGTAATTTCGGTTACGGAATCTTGGTGTGTGGCGATATAGGCGGATGCAATTGCGAAACATAGTTTCCCAATCAATTCTAATTGCTGTTTCTCAAAAATTGTACTTGGGAAAGCAGGTAATGCGCCCTGGCCACTAATTATGGATGTAATAGAAAGTGGCAAAAAGAATGAGAATTCCTGTAGCTCTTTTCTCTGACTGCCAATCAAATTTAATCCTTCAAGAAGATTTCTTGCAGCACTAACGTCCCCCCTTAGTGATGCTGCGTCTGCCGCCCATCCGCAAAGAAATTCCCAACTTTTAAATACTTCACTCAGATTATCCGGGGAAAGCGTCATGTCAGCTGCTTCCCGAATGCATTGCCCAAAATCGGCATCTTCAGCAGGACTCTCGGAGATTGGCATGATAATTATTATACAATATTTTGTTACTTATAGCAAGTGACACCCCTCCCCTATTCGTGCTATGATGAGAAGACAGAATCTAATGATAACTAGATAGACACTATCCACTACGGATGGTGGCTTTCCCACTACCCCATCTTCCCATGAGAGCATCATTTATCGCCGCCCTGAACCAGCTCTGCACTGACCGTAACGTCAAACCCGAAGACGTGCTGGAGGCAGTGAAGCAAGCGATCGCCACCGCGTATCGTAAGGACTATGGAAATAAGGAACAGGAAATCCGCATCATCCTGCGTGAAGACCAGGACATGCCAACAGTGCTGCTTGTGAAAGAGGTGGTGGAAGAAGTGATGAACGAAAACTTTGAAGTAGGTCTGAAGGACGCACGAAAAGTGAAGCCCGATGCAGACGTGGGTGACGAGATCGAGATCGATGTCACGCCGGTTGGTTATGGTCGCATCGCGGCACAGTCTGCGAAGCAGGTGATCATCCAAAAGTTGCAAGAGTCAGAAAAGCAAAGTCTCTTCGCGATGTTTAAGGATCGTGAGAATGAACTGCTGACTGCCACGGTCACAAAAGTCGAACCAAACTGGGTGACACTGGAAATCGAAGGAATGACTGTTTCACTGCCATGGAGAGAGCAAATCCCAGGAGAGCACTACTACACCGGCAAGCGCCTCCGTGTGTACTTGGATACGGTGGAACTGACGGGCAAGGGTCCACAACTCCGCATCTCGCGCACACATCCGAACTTGGTGAAGAAGCTTCTCGAGATGGAAATCCCCGAGATCCGAAATGGTGATGTGCAGGTGATGGGCATCGCTCGTGATGCTGGTATGCGTACGAAAGTCGCAGTGAAGAGTGCTGACCCACGCATCGATCCTATCGGCGCCTGTGTCGGACAGAAGGGTGTGCGTATTCAGTCAGTGATGGAAGAGATCAACGGTGAACGTGTCGACATGATCGAGTGGTCGGATGATCCGATCAAACTGATCTCGACAGCACTGCAGCCAGCTTCCATCTCCGCCGTCATCATCGTGAACAATGCAGAAGGTGTGGATGAGGATGGTCGCAAGATCAAGAAGCGTGCCGCGGTCTTCGTAGAAGAGGCACAGCGTCCGATGGCGATCGGAAAGAAGGGTCAGAACATCCGTCTCGCGACACAACTCTCCGGCTTCGAGCTCGATATGTACAACTACGAGGAACTGCCTGCATTCAAAGCGAAGTTGGCTGAACTGCGTGGAGAAGAGGTGGAAGTCGCGATGCTGACAGAAGCGCCTCCTGCAGCGGAGGTAGCTGAAGAGCCAAAAGCAGCAGAGCCAGAGACTGACGCTCCTGCTGTGGAGGAAAAGAAAGAAGAGGCTGCGTAAAGAAGTATGTAATTGTAGAGCCGCAAAATTTTGCGGCTCTACTTTGGTGTTGCGCCTTCTACGCTTTCAACAAGTGTAGAGATGCCCCGGCGGGGCGTCTTTCTTTTTGTCTGCTATCGATACGCCGCACTTGCGCGCGACTACTCGAACAGACAAAAAATGTCGCTTGGAGTAGCGAGACAGATGGAGATGTCGTGTTTCCTGTCGCTTCGAGGTGGGGCGTCTTTACTGTTTCCAGTTATTTTTTAGTGAACGAATCGTGAGTCGACTACCGACTTGGATCCGAGCCCCATCGTACTCCGGTGGCGTATCTACATTTGCCCCCATTGTTGGTTTGTTACTCCACGGACGCACTGGGCGATGCTCTGAAAGCCACTGATTCGGTTGCTTCCCAGTATTTTGCCCAGTCAACGGATCACGTGACGTCGTCGCACAACGAGGCGTAAGACTCGTATAGAAAAGAGGCACGTCGCCCAGATTCCGTGTCGTAACATCCATTTGAAATGCCATATCTTCGATATTTGGGGTCAGCCCTTCTCCTTGCATGACAATGTTGGGGCGATAGCGTCTCGTGTCTATGTGCTCCGGGCATGTTTCATTCTGCCAATGAACAGTGTTCTGATTGACGACATGCATCTGTGCTCCGTCGGTGTAGAGAGTGCGGATCCCATCTATGCCACCAGTACGTGTGTCCGAATAACGATGGAAATTCGGGGCACGCAACAGAAGCCCAATGTTTTCTAGATCTTTTTCGAATGAAGCGAGACATGCTCGAATATGCTCAGTCAGCGGTCCTTGCTCCAAAACGCCCTCGAGTGTTTCCTCTCCAAAGTCGACAGAAATGATCTCTCCTTCGCGAGGGGCAAGCGCTGACGCGCTAAATCTTTTTTCGGGTGCGGAAGAGCTCCGAATGCCAATTTCCTTTGCATCGGGATAGTAGCCTGTCTCAATCCTGACTGAGTGTGGTGAGGTCTTACCAACGTATCGCTTCCAGCCGCCTTCTTTTTGACGAACCATCGCTGCACCGCAGTCAGTGAGAGCACGATCGACCGTCGCCAAACCGTTCCGGGTTAATAGTGCTTCATGTAACCGTAACATTTGTGTACCTTTGATCACGCGAATCGCGATCTCGCTAATCTCCCCGCCCCGCCCGATCAATGCATCACCAGCTGCAATCGTTTTTTCGTATGCGCTTCGTTGATCAGCATGGACGAAGTGAGCGAGCTCTTGGTGGAAGAAGGATATCGACATAAGGAAGGTAGTCTAGAGGTGCGATGAAAGAGAGGCAACTATCGACCTGTCAGCTCTTCATACTGCGACTCACGATCCTTGACCGTGTCTAGCGATATTCTACATTCTTCATTATTCATTCTTAATTTCTTCCGTGTTCACGTGTAGCCTGCACCCATGCCTCGCTTCGTCGTCATCGATACGGAAACCACGGGCTTCATCCCGAAAACGCATTCTGTGATGGAGGTGGCTGCTCTCGTTTTTGAAAACGGAAAGGTGACGCAGGAGTTTGAATCCCTACTTTCGCTACCCACTGGGGCTGAAGTACCGATCGCGGTGCAGATTCTGACTGCGATTAAGTCTGGAGATCTGGAAGGGAAGCCGAAGTTTTCGGAAGTGCAGCCGACACTCAAAAAAATGTGCGATGGCGATGAAACGATCGTCGTTGGGCAGAATCTGCCTTTTGATATCGGCATGCTCCGTGGAGAAGGATTTGATCTTTCTGAACACGCATGGATCGATACGTCGATGCTCGCGTCGCTCGTCTTTCCAGAGCTCCCTAGTTACTCACTTGGCTATTTGAGTGAAGCACTGAAGCTGAATCACACACCCAAGCACCGTGCACTGGGTGATGTCCGGGCGACGTACGAGCTCTTACAAGCGTGTACGGAGCGGCTGAGTGAACTCTCAGAGAAAGAGATGAAAGCCCTACAAGAAATCGCATCACGCGGTCCGAAGGGGTATCAGCTCTTCTTCGCTTCCCTCTCGGGTGGAGCAAAGAAGTCGTGGAAAGTGGAAGTACCAAGCGAAGCGAAGCCGGTCACGAAGCTGACTCCACTGTCTTTCCCTGCACCTACAGTCGGCGTAATCGCATGTGCCGAGGAACCACTCAGCGAGAGCACGATCGGGCGTGTTCTAAAAGGAATGCAAGGTGGGACATGGTTCGTCGTGAAAAATGTGGACACAGTGTTGCGTCGATGGAAGATTCCAGCCGAAATGCAAGTACTGCATGAACCAAGTTCAATGATAGATCCTGAAAAACGCGACTCGTTTCTCTCGCAGAAAGCATACACAGAAGATGAGGTGATGCTTGCGATGAAGTTAGTGCTGTACACGGCTGAAACGAAGCATGAACTACCGATTCATGGCGGGGAGTATCAAGTATTTCAAGCGAAACTAGCGTGCGCCGAGACATCAAAAGAATGGCAAAAGAAAGCCAAAAAAGCAGCATCTGCAGCAACACTTCTCAGCCACCGCGAACTCTTCCGCATCACACGTGAGTCACCCAAACTTCTCCCTGATGGAACACACGTGATCATCGACGATTCGTCGATGCTCGAAGACACGATGACGCAGTCAGAAGGATGGATGTGCTCGGTGCCAACACTCCGTGCTGCAGCGGCAGGCAATAAAAGTTTAAGTCAGTGCACAGATACGATCGAGCTATGGGCTGAGAAAACAAGGAACGATCAGAGTATCCGCTATCTCGCACCGTTCGATCTGCAATCGAAAGAATCATGTCTGCTCAGTGAACTTCTGGATGATGTGTTGAAGAATGAATGGCCGGAAGTGGTGATGACAGCGCTCACGCATCTACGAAAAATTCTGGATGCCAGCAATTTGGAAGCACGCTTCGCATGGATCGAAACCATGAAAGATGGGAGCAAAATGGTGCAATCGGTACCTGACACAGTTTCGCATCTGCTTGCGGAAAGAATCGCAATGCGCACTCCCCTGACGCTGCTCCTCCCAAAAAACGGTGTCGCGTTTTCCGATGCATTTTTGGCGAGGGATACGAAGATCGCGGAGGAGAAAGGCTTCTTCGAGACAGCTGCGGTGACACTCACATTCCCGATCGGGTTACCCATCGATCAACTCGTACAACATGCGAAGGGAAAATCTGTCCTACTCGTCGGGAGCAAGCGCATTATCGAAGATATTTTCGTGAGACACGCAGAATCATCGGAAGCGAGAGGGCTCGCACTCGTGTGTCAGGGGTTTTCCGGAGGATCAGGCAGGATGCAAGCAGAATTTCTGGAAGCGAAGGGTGATGCACTGATGGTCCTGACACCATGGATGTATGAGGGGATGGATCTGGAACCCGGTGTTCTCGACTCACTTGTACTCCACACCTTGCCCTTCGATCATCCGCAGCACGCAATTATCGGAAGGCGTGCAGAACGCTATCAGAACGGGTTTGCGGGCTATTCCCTCCCCCGCTTACTCAATCGATTATTCCGCTTGATGCGCACATTTGTCTCGCACGCGAAGCAGGAATCTGTGTTCATCGTGGCAGATGACCGTATCCGCTCGAAGGGATATGGCAAGGATGTGAAGATGTATATGGAATCATTAGTTGGAAGTGAACCAAAGAAAGAGAGTGTGAAAAAAGACAGCAAGGAGCAGCTCTCTCTTCTATAAAAATCACCGTAGTTTCGACGTCGCGGCTCAGACCTAGTCAATTCCACCATATCTCCAGCGCGCTCATCCTGAGCGCGATCGCGGACGACCGTGCATCGCGGCTTGGAAAGCCGCGCTGAAGAACGGGTGATGATGGTACGAACAAGGGAATTACCTGTTAATCCGCACCCTTTCCAAATATCACTACAAAAAACGTTCGCCATAGAATCCACAAATCAAATAGGAACGACCACTCCTCGATGTACCGAAGGTCCACGTTTACTTCCTGATCAAATGGTAGATCGGACCTACCCGAAACCTGTGCGAGGCCCGTGATCCCCGGACGAACAGAGAGGACGCGACGGTGCCAGGATTGGTACTCCGCAACTTCGGATTGTAGATGTGGCCTGGGTCCAACGAGCGAGAGGTGGCCAGCAAGTACATTGAAGAGCTGAGGCAGTTCATCGATGCTCCAGCGACGCAGAAACCGACCGAGCTTCGTCACACGTGGATCATTTTTGACCTTGAAGAGTGGTCCGTCCATGCGATGGCTTTCTTGCACGAGACCAGCCTTCAGCACATCAGCATCGCGCACCATGGTACGGAATTTGAGCAGTGGAATCTGTTCACGATCGTACTGCCCAACGCGTTTGGACACATACAGAATCGGCAATCCAGATGACACGAGAATCAGCAGGGCAACAAATAGAAGTATCGGGCTAAGAATGGCTAACAGAAGGGCTGAAACGACAACATCGAAAAGACGTTTGCAGACCCTTCCCCACCCGTCGAGCGGTGTCGGCGAGAAACGAATGATCGGCATGAGTCCAATGTAATCGATCCGAAGAAGCTGTGGAACATCGGCGAGCACGGGCGGCAAAAAACAGTATCCGATGTGATGGCTGCGACAGTAATCGATGAGTCGCGCTGTATCGTGACTCGATGGATTGGGATCTGTGTGAAAGAGAAGATCAATCGGTGTGTCGGTATGCAGTCGCTCCACTGCTTCTGCAGTGTTCACGTGCTCTGTGAATAAGAAGCGGGAGTTAGTGGAAAAAGTCTCAGCAATAGAAATGGGTAAAGAGAGAGACCCGTAGGACACAACGCGTCGGACACCGATGCCGTAGCGAAGAAGAACCCGCTGCAGCGCAATCACACATGCCCGCGCAGCAATAGAAAAAAGAATGACGAAGAGCGTTGCGTGAATAAGGAGAATGCGCGAGAAGAAGAGCTGCTTCGCAATCAGGAAAAACCACGCCATGATGACTGCCATCCAGAGAAGGCCACCGAGTACGACGCGTCCAAACTCGCGCCAGGCACCAGCAGTGTTCTGGAGTGCATAGAGACGAAGTGTAAACATCACCGCGACAAACGCCGCGGATGCGCCGAGGGCGAATCGATAAATATAATCTTCAATGCTCGGCAATGTGCTGGAGACGGTGAGGAGTTGCGCGCTTGGAAGAAGATCGATGTTTTGTGCGCGTAGTAGATACGCAAGTGCCAGTGCTGCAAATACAGAGAGTAGATCCGCAGGGATCCTGAGGAGGCCCATGAGGATTTCGGATTTCTTCATGAGTAAATGAATGAGATGGAGCCGCTTGTCGGATTTGAACCGACGACCCACGCATTACAAGTGCGTTGCTCTACCACTGAGCTAAAGCGGCTTAGGAAGGACAGTATACGGATGAAATGATCGAAGACCGAGCAGACTTTTTATGACGCACCGCTTCGCGGTGCTAGGCACTGAGCTTGCAGCGGCTTAGGAAGGACAGTATACGGATGAAATGATCGAGGACCGAGCAGACTTTTTATGACGCACCGCTTCGCGGTGCTAGGCACTGAGCTTGCAGCGGCTTAGGAAGGACAGTATACGGATGAAATGATCGAGGACCGAGCAGACTTTTTATGACGCACCGCTTCGCGGTGCTAGGCACTGAGCTTGCAGCGGCTTAGGAACCAAACGAGTATACCGAAACCATAGGGATTTTCATTGCGAAATTCGGCATTTTACGAGATAATGAAGGTTCCTGCTCTTTGACAGATGATCGCTGCGCCCCGCTTCGCGAAGCGAATTGATGATTCATAATTGATAATAAACAATGGTTGAATCGCTTGCTGCATTGTTCATTATTCATTATCAATTATTCATTCGCACCGCGCAGCGGGGCGTTGAGGAACGTCCGGACAGTATCGGAACGCCTAGTGGGTAACGCCCACCTGCTCACTACATATCAGGTAAAAGTGAGTACGGACTAGTGCCACAGAGACGAATTCCGAGCATCGCGAGGAATTCGCCCCGAGTAAGCCTTGAACGCAAGTAAAAGGCGCATCGAGGGGCGAACATTCTCAGCTTGGGAAGTGAAACGTCCCCGAGTACGGGGTTGGTCACGCGCAAGTGTGACTACGGCAAACTCTAGGTACTGCAAGGAGGATTTGGGTGTGTGGAATCTCGTATGGTTCCGTATGACCGCATACCCCTCCGCTACATGTCATCGGTGAGTCCGAATAGGACACACCCGGTGCCCGATCTGGCGAGTAATCGCCAGGCAAGATAGATGGTCATCCTTCATGAAAATGAAGACAGAATCCGGCGTACAACGGAGCAGGAACAAAGTAAGTCGAAGATATCTTCGGCTTTTTTTGTATCTATAGACCTCCAAAAATCTCATCAAAAAGAGAGAAGCACACTTTTTGCAAAATGTTTGCATTCTAAGGGTGAGCACACTATAGTGTCAGCAGGTGGTAGAGAATCCTTCTCGCTTCCTGCGGAAGGCGTTTGCACTCTGCCACTATTTTTTCCCCTACATTTTATGGAACACGGTACGATAAAAAAGAAAACCGAAAAAGGTTTCGGGTTTATCGCGATGGAGAATTCTCCAGATCTTTTCTTCCACCTCTCGGCATGCAACGGTGCATTCGACAGCTTGGCAGAAGGTCAGGCAGTCACTTTCGATTTGGAAGACAGCCCAAAGGGAAAGCGTGCGATCAACGTACAGGCTGCGTAATCAGCAATGAAAGAACAAAGAAGACCGCATTTGTGCGGTCTTTTTATTTCTACAAATTAATCATCGCTCGCCTCTCCATGAATGCCAAGTTGGCGATAGTTCTCATCGGCCCTCTCTGCGGCAATTCGTCTATCGGTATGTATATCACAGATGCACATCAGAGCTTTACGGACAGCGTAGCGTCGCTCATGTGGTGGAGTGTGCCCCATCAGAGCCTCGATATCTGGCTGCGCCAGAACAAGCTCAATGTAAGAATCGATCTGGAGTGAGGATGTTTCTATGAAGGCAGTACAACCCAATGAAGATGTTGGATCAACAATTGTATCCGTCGAAGCGACTCGAACACTATTTCTGGTCTTCTTTCTGCGGAGAAGGCAGTGTCTTCGTTCCCGTCCATGCAATGGGGACACGCACGGTAAACGTTGTACCCCTCCCTGTTTCGCTCTGGAATGAAATATCGGCACCGATCGCTTCTGCTGAGAGTCTGGAAATGTAAAGACCTAGTCCATTCCCGTCTGTATCGCTCTGAAGTGCGTTTGCACCGCGGAACAGTTTTTGCCCGATGCGCTTCTGCTCCTCGAGCGGAATACCGATTCCGTGATCATTGAAACGTACGAGGACGCTTTGCGTCTCTGGATCGCGTTCGCCACTCACAGTGATCGATGCTCCTTCCGGACTATATTTCACTGCGTTACTGATCATGTTGTCGATGATGAGTGCGAACAGATTCGGATCGGTGTTCAGGGACGGTAAATCATCAACCCCATTACGCTCCACATGAATCCGTTTGCGCTCCAGCTGTAGCGCGAGTGTTTGTATCGTCACATTGAGGACATGTGCAACCTGCACGACAGTAGGTGCAACTTGAAACTTTTTGAGCTCAATCCTGGACGCATTGAGGAGAGCATTCACGAGATTGTTCATCCGTGTATTCGCGAGCCCAATCTGCGTCACGCACTCGACCTGCTCGTCATTCATCTGTGGTTTGTCATCTGTGAAGAGCTCCAAATACCAACGCATGGACGAGAGTGGTGTGCGGAGTTGGTGCGAGACAAGTGAGATGAATTCTGATTTCAGAATATCGATTCTGCGAGCGTCGCTCATGTCACGAATCGTCATGACAGCGCCAATGCAAATACCTTCCTGCAGAATGGGTGAAGCGAGGATGTGGACCGCAGTATGTGTGCCTCGTTGATCACGCAGTGTGAATTGAGGATCAACTCTCGGAGCAAAACTTGCTTTGTTCGACATAACGAAGGATACAGGATGCGACTCATGTTTCAGCGCTTCGCCAGATGCATTCAGTAGCGTGATCACTTCATGCGCATGGAGCCCCACGGACGAATCGGATGTGTACCCAGTCAGTTGTGACGCCGCATGGTTCATGTACTTCACAACGCCATCCGCATCCGAGACGATCAATCCATCACCCAGACTCGCCAGAATCGCAGCTTTCTCGGCCAGCTCTTTATGCAGGTCCTGCGTGCGCTCCTGCACCAGTTCCTCCAAATGAACGTATGCGCCCTTCAGTCGACCTGTGAGATCAACTGCCACAACATCCACGAGCTCCAATTCATTCCCGGTATGAATGCTCGGGGCATAGTCCCATGTTTCGGTGTTTAGATGTTGTAATTTATGTGCGAGTTCTGTGAGTGGACGTACGATGCGGCGACTCATGAAGAATGTACTGAGCGACAGCAAGAACACGAGCATGAATCCGATTCCGACAATATTCATCGCCAAGCGCAGAATAGGTCGCATAAATTCGAAGCGGTCAACCTTTACCAAAATCGCCCATCCAACTGACGTAATAGAGCGAGACGCGACAACAACTGGAATGCCTGCATAGTCCTTGCCCTCTGCGATACCAGTACCACCCTGCAGTGCCTGAACAACGACAGGATCACTGCCTGCATCAGCGCTCGCGATCACGAATTCCGCACTATTGCGTGTACTGGCCCCACGCAAAACCAGCGGCTCTCCACCACGATCGATGACAAACAAGACCTCGGCAGTGCCACCGACCGAGTCCACCTGCGTAATGGAAGCCGCGAGAGGTCGCGTGAGGAATCGAGCAACGATAACACCGTCAGGAATTCCGTCTTTCTGCGCAGGCGCAAGAATCAAGTATTCGTCCCAAGACGTATCACGTACCACAGGAACGAATCGTGTCTGCTGCTGGAAGCGAAAATTGTTGGGCACGTGAGACTCTATCTCGCTTGGCACCACCTCTCCTGCGAGAAGTGTTGGCTCTCCTTTGGCCGGGAAATGTATGAGACCACGAAATCCCTCAGTCCGCGTGATTGCGTCTGTCGACATTGTCGATAATGAACGGCCATAGAGCGAGAGAGCTTCGCGTTGAGAGGCTAGTGTTGCATCGAACATATTCGCTTTCGATTCGGCAAGTGCAGAGAGTCCCGAAAGAGAGCGGGATCGTAGCTCACTCCACGAAAGAGCGAATGCCGTCGCTGTCGATGCGACGATCGCAATCGCTAAAAGAAAGAATGATTGGAAAAAAAGCGACGTCCGAAGAGACGAATAGGAAGCCTGTTGAGGACTGTCTTTTTTTGTGTTCATGGAAATCTAGATAGTATACCACAAAAGAACGTTTTTTTGTAGTGCCGAAAAGCGTGAAAAACGGCTTGCTGCTGCGGCTCTCAGGCAGAGGTAGACAGCCTACGTGGCCTCATGTCTAACAAGAGATCGATGGATCCCCGAGAGGAGTAACACACATCCAGAAAGAATGAGTGCAACGGTACCTCCAAGGATCGTGCCAATCGTACTTTGCAAAACGGGCAAGAGGAGAATGGCAACGAGGATGAGACCAACGCCGACGCAGGCAATGCGAAGAAGGTCCGCGAGCGGGAAATGAAACGGTAGTGCTGCGCGGGCGATCGGGAAAAGTGTTATCGCTAGAAGAAGATGCACAACACCAAGTGTCACTGCTGCTCCCGAAAATCCATATCGCGGGATCAAAAATAGATTCATCGCTATCGATAGTACGACCGCAAGCAACATCGGCAGCATCATGGGCTGCCAGCGGTGGCGACTGAGTAGTACATAAAAACTAAAGAGCACAATCATGTTGAGGAACATGGATGGCGCGAGGAGGAGCAGCGCCGTATCAGCACCAGGACTCTGGAATGATGAAAGATAAACAGTATCGGTAAAAAGATGCATGAGTGGACGCGCCCACAGTGCCGCGAAGATGGAAGAAAAAAGTCCAAGGAGTAGAAGAGCAGTAAGCGTGGAACGGAGGAGCCGCTGCGTGTCTCGTTTCTCCGTGATGTTGGCACTCAGAACAGGTAGCGCCGAGTTCAGCAAAAATGTTGGTACTAGATATGTCATTTCGGCTACACGAAGAGCAAAACCGTACTTCGCATTTTGGAGCTGAAAATCATCACGGAGAAGTGCGATCATGGTTAGATCGAACTGACGATAGAGTGCAATGCAGAGGAATGCGGCACCGTAGGGAAGTGCTCGCAAAAGTAATGGTTGAAGTGCACTCCACCGAAACACAAAACGAATGCGAATTGATCGTAATGCAAAGACGAAGGAGATAAGAAAGAGTGTGAGCGACCCGAGCACCCCTAGCCACAAAAAGAGATGGAGTGTGTCGGAGTCGTTACTCGATCGGACACCAGAATAAATGACGAGACTCATGAGGATTGCCGTCACCAATCGTTGCAACACCTCGGCAATGAACACGATGTGCATGCGGTACGCAATCTGGAAGACAGTTCGCAGGACACCCGCAAGTAAAGTGAGTACCGGCACGAGTGCGGCGATGCTGATACTGAGAGGGAGTGCCGTGCCGTGCCAAATCGGGATGACCCACGCGATCAAAATCGCAGCCCCGAGTGAGCATGCGGTGAGCGCAACGCGAATGGTGAGAAGTGCACCCAGCACGTCTTCTTTCTTGTCGGATTTTGAGAGCTCATTGATCGATACTGCATAGAGTCCGAAGTCCGCGAGGATGGCAAAGAGTTGCAGAAACCCATACGCAGAGTTGTACACGCCGGCGAGCTCCTGCGAGAGTCCAATCGCGACGAATTTGACCGTGACGGCGGAGAGTACTGCCATCACAGCCTGGCTCCCGATCTGCCAGAGTGTGGAAACGGTAATAGCACGAGAATGCATCGGTCCTAGACTACTGGAGAATGGATGACGGCGTCAGGACTTTTTTGTATTACGACTGTAGTTTTGCCTTCTTTTTATTCCGCAGATGAAGAAAGAGTCCTATCACAAAACCGTAGATCGTGTAGACGATCACCATGTGCATAGTAAACATCACCAGAATACCAATGCCACATCCCTGCGGTCCGCAGTTTTGACTCGCGAGATTCGCTTCATAGAGTGGTATCCAAGAAATAAAAGAAAAGAGACTCTGAAGAGAGCTGGGGAGCTGCCCCTCAAACTGAAGAGCGAGAATCAAGAATACGATGCCTGCAAGCGCGCCAAGTGCTGTGGAAATAACCAAGATGTGTTTCTTCATGTGAGAAGCATACCAAAAAATGGAGAAGCTTCATCCCTCTTTTTTGGTTCTATTCATGAAATTTGTGAGAAAACCTCTAATCGTGCCTCTTTGAGCGTCTGCTCTTTTCTCTGCCACTTTTTCCTTTGGAGCTTTTTTGGCTTCAGATGCCTTGGGTGTAAAGGAAACAGTATCTTTAAATTCGTTTGCATTTCGTTTCTGCTCTTTGCCATCGATCACCACTCCCACCGTGCCTGTATCGGGGAAGTATTTGCGAAAAGCAACTTGGCAGATCTTGCCACCGATTTTGACTGCTCGAGGTGTTTGGTCAAGAAACCAATATCCTTCTTGTGAGCTGCCTTGCTTCATGTACTCGAGCTGAAAAGAATTCTGACGAGGACGGTTAACCATAGCTAAATGGTATGCCTCTTAACCAGAGGGTCAAGAAGGCTCTTAAAGAAAGTGGGATTGTGATGTACTCATTGCCAAAAAAACATGTATACTCTTTTCTGATGCCGCTCCCCTTCCGTCATCTCCTCTCCACCAAACAACTATCGAGAGATGATGCCGAGGAGATTTTGCGTGTCGCGAGCGAGATGGAAAAAATCAGAGATAAAGGAGGATCGGAGCTTTTAAAAGGGAAGATTCTCGCATCACTCTTCTACGAACCAAGCACCAGAACGCGCCTCAGTTTCGAAACTGCGATGCACCGACTGGGCGGCAGTGTCATCACGACGGAAGGTGTGCAATTTAGCTCGCTCTACAAAGGAGAAACGATCGAGGACACGATGACGATGGTCAGTCAGTATGCCGATATCATCGCGATGAGACACCCGGAACAGGGCAGTGCAGACCGAGCGGTCACCACATCCCAAGTTCCATTCATCAACGCAGGAGATGGTCCCGGACAACATCCAACACAAGCACTCCTCGATCTTTTTACAATCAAAAAAGAATTGAAGGAGATCGACGGCATCCATGTCGCGATGGTCGGTGACCTTCTCTACGGTCGCACCGTTCATTCACTCAGCTTCCTTCTCGGACTTTTCGAAAATGTACGCTTCACATTGGTGAGCCCCAAGGAACTACCGATGCCTGAAAAGGTAACGAGCTTCTACAAGGACAAAGGGCTTGCATATGAGGAAAAAGACGATATCAAGGATGCGTTGGATGCTGATGTCATCTACATGACGCGCGTGCAGAAAGAGAGATTTAAGGACGAGAAAGAATACGATCGGCTGAAACTAAAGTATGTACTGACAGGCGGGATGCTGAAAGGGAAAAAGGGAATCGTCATGCACCCACTACCACGCGTTGGTGAAATCGCAACCGATGTCGATTTTCTCCCGAACGCCGCATACTTCCGTCAGGCAAGTAATGGTGTCCCTGTGCGCATGGCACTTCTCGCGATGTTGCTTGGAAAGGCATAGAGACGAAAATCTTGGCATCTACAAAACATAGCCATGACTCTCTACAAGAAAAAGTATCGGGTCGAATCGGCGAGGAGAAGAAATCACACGTATCGAGAGGGAATATTCTTCGTAACGATATGCACGAGGAACAAGTTGCAGTGGTTTGGGAAAGTACGAAATGGAAAGATGGGTCATTCTGATCTGGGTAGGGCAGTCATCGATTGTTGGAAGGCGATTCCTGCGCACTTCCCCCACGTTACACTGGATTCATATGTGGTCATGCCGAACCATGTGCATGGAATCATCCGATTAACTAATGTAGAGACGCAAAAAATTTTGCGTCTCTACAAAAAGCTCGTTTCGGACCACAGTCTAAAAATCTTGCCTCGGTGACTCGTGGATTTAAAATTGGGGCAAAAAAGGAGGCAGTAATACTCGGACTATCTGACTTCTCCTGGCAACCCCGTTTTCATGACCGTGTCATCCGATCGGAGAAAGAAATGAATGCAGCGCGCCGCTATATTAAAAGTAATCCACAGACATGGGACAAAGAAACGATTCCGTGGCAAAATGACGGTGTCCACTGGGCTTTATGAACCACACTCTGATCAAAGGCGGCTCCATCCTCTCTGAGCATTCATTTGTGATGAGCGATGTGCTCATCGACAGTCTCGGGAAGATCGAAAAGATTGAACCAGATATCGAAGCTCCTCACGCCGATCACATCGATGCGACCGGAAAACTACTTCTGCCGCTCCTGATCGACTGTCACGTGCACTTTCGTGAACCGGGCTTAGAACACAAAGGAACAATGCTTTCAGAAGGTTCTGCGGCTGTTGCCGGAGGTATCGGCACGGTCTGTGAAATGCCAAATACGATCCCGCCAACCGTCACGATCGCAGCACTCGCCGATAAAGTGACGCGTGCGTCGCACGTCGATCATCTGAAGATGAAATTTTTCTTCGGGATCACGGAACGTGCGAATCTCATGGAGCTAAAAAATCTTTTCACAAGCAAAGAGATCGAGACTGAAATGCTACGACGGCATGTAGCGGGGGTGAAGTTGTATCTGGATCACTCAACAGGAGATCAGAAAGTAGCGAGTGAGTTACTCGAAGAAATTTTTATGGTGTGCAAAGAATTTTCGATCCAAATCGTGGCACATTGCGAAGATCCAGAAATGAATCGTAACGCTGCGGAGAAAGTGATTTCGATGATGAATAATCGTAGCGGAGGATCGACATCCTCCGCGTTGATCGAATTACATTCTCAAATGCGCCCACCGGAATCTGAAGTGAAAGCAATTGAGGATGCGATCACGCTTGTGCGGAAAACTGGAGCCAGTTTCCACGTTGCGCACCTATCGACAAAAGGTGGTCTGGAGGCTGTAAAGAAGGCAAAAAACGAAGGATTGCCCGTTACGTGTGAAGTAGCACCACATCATCTGTTTTTGACGACTGAGGACTATATGACACTGGGCGCACTCGGGAAAATGAATCCGCCACTTCGTTCGATGAACGATCGTGATGCACTATGGAAAGGTGTGGGAGATGGAACCGTCGACTGTATCGCGACCGATCATGCACCACACACGTTGGAAGAAAAGAATGTGGCAAACCCTCTCGATGCACCGAGCGGTATACCGGGCGTCGAACTCATGCTCCCCCTCCTTCTTACTGTCGCGTCTGGCCACTGGCCTCACCCAAGTTCCAAGAAACCGCCTGTGAAATTTTCGTACGCAGATATCGTCAGGCTCTGCGGAGAGAATCCGGCGAAAATATTTGGACTGGAACAAGACGTACTAGAGAAAGGAAAGATCGCGAGACTCGCGGTGATCGATCTAAAGAAAGAATGGAGTGTTGAGAGCAAGAACCTGAAAACGAAGTGTGGATGGAGCCCATATGAGGGATGGAAGATGCAAGGAAAGCTTATCTAGAGATTGCACTTAATACTTGACTTTCGAAGTATGTCAAAGTATAATTAGACAATGGTCAATAGAATTGCTAATCACTTCCCGGAACATCCTTTAAAGGAGAAATTCGATGTCTGGATTCGTTCGAAGGACACATCTCGAACCATCACATATTTTTTCCGTGGCACCAAAGATCAAATCAATAAAATGCTACTGAGGCACGCGGAAGAAAATCGAATGAATCCGAACACGGAGACTTATCATTATGTCTTCTCACCCTCTAATGCTGGTCGAGCTAAGGTCTTAGAAGCAATAGCGACAGATGCAGATAATCCGGATCTCAGTTTTGATCAGAGGGATGTTGACGATCTTTCTCCGAGAATAGGAACGACGACTAGGTAACTCTACAAATGAGCGCAGGAACAATCCGAAGGGCAAATCTAAGCCACAGTAATCACTAATATCACCATCACCCTTCGCCCTTCCGCCTACTACTCCGTGCTTCGGCGTACAGGTAGAGCGCCACCATACATTCTTAGAGACCGAATGTGCAAAGACCGTGCTTCATACGCCCTCGCAAGTGATTTTCGCTCGTTCGGAGGAGAGTGAAATGTCAATAAAACACAACACTAGCCTGCCAATCGGGCTTCTGCATACCGAATCCAAAAAACCGTACCCTTGCTTGTTCCAGGGGATTAGGTTATAGAGCGCGAAACTTCCACCCCCACGCTCATGTCCCCTGCCGCATCTGCAAGCGATACAACTGCCAATCCGCTCCTCGCCATTCATGAGCACGAGCAGACTGAAATGAAACGTGTTGAAGAGGCGAAGCGATCGATTGATCAGGAAGAAATGAAAACAATCGGTGCAATGGAAAAGGAATATGCAACTGAGGAGGCAGACTATAAGGAGAAGAAGCAAAATGAATTGAAGGTATTCGCACAGAAAGAGCCGTCGGAGATTTTGCAAAAGGGAAAGGGCGAGACAGATTCTGCACTCAAATCAATCGATGAGTCGTTTGCAAAGAAAAAGAATGCACTGGTACAGAACCTGACTCAGGACTTCCTCTCCTCCCGCACTGCGTAATGGCTGTTGTAGCAATGCAAAAAGTGGCAGTCATCGCACCGCGCTCAGAGCGCGAGGCTCTCTTGAGTGCTCTGCAAGATGAAGGAGTGCTGGAAGTATCTGATGCACGTGACATGGGCGACATCGAGCATATCGAAGTGCGTGTCAAAGCAGCGGAACTGCAGTATGCGATCACCGTACTAAACGACCACGCACCGAAGGCGGTACAGGCTCTGGCAGCCAAAAAGTCGACGCAAAGCGATATCGAGTCTGCGACATCCCGCACAGACGTTCGAGGGATGGTGGACACACTACGCGAGATGGAGACTGAGGATACGAACGCTACCCGCAAGGAAGATGAGCTCATGATGGAGCTGGAGACTCTGAAGCCCTGGAAGCACTATCCCGAAATTCTACACACGCCACCAAGTAATGCATTCGTTGATGTGCGCTTCGGCGTGATGTCACTCGCGCAAGTAGAGATGCTGAAGGAGAAAATCGAAGCTGAGATCCGTCGTGCGTCACTCCGCGCTTTCAAAATTGACGATTCAAGTCAGTTGGTAGAGGCGACGGTATGGAAGAGTGACCTCGCGCAGTTTGAGCAGGTTGCAACGACGCTTGGTTGGACCGCAATCGCGATTCCGACTCGTGATGCCAGCGGATCGAAAGTGGTAGAGAGAATTCAAGGTGAGATCGATGCACTCCGAATGGCACGTCTGAAGCGAACTGAAAGACGAGTGAAGTTGAGCAGTGAACTGCCGCAGCTTGTACGCGTTCGCACCTATATGAAATGGCTGGATAGCAAGCAATCGGTCCGCGAGGCAGCAGCTGAAAGCCCAACCCTTATTACGCTGATGGGTTGGATGCCGAAGAATCGTGTGGCGGTCGTAGAGGCGCGGCTGGGGCAGAAAGTGAACCAAGCGGTACAAGTATTTCGAGTGAAACCAGAAGAAGGTGAGGAGGCACCAGTACTACTCAAGAACTCATCTTTCATTACACCGTTCGAAAGCGTGACGACACTCTACGGTCTGCCACTATCAACCGAAGCAGATCCCACACGAGCACTCTCGCCATTCTTCGTTCTCTTCTTCGGTCTCTGTCTCACTGACGCAGGCTATGGACTCGTATTAGCACTTCTCTTCGGAGCATTCTTACTCAAAACTAGAGCAACGATTGAGGAGGCTCGCCTTCCTTGGCTCCTCTTTATTAGCGGTATTGTCACTATCATTGTCTCCATTCCATTCGGAGGATACTTCGGCCTCACTCCAGATCAGGTGCCTCTCTGGCTCACAAAGGAAACACCGGAGGGACGACTATTTATCGGGCAAATTTGGAACCTCTCATCGCAAAAAGGTATCGCATTCTTACAGAACCTGTCACTTGTCTTGGGACTTGTGCACATTTTCTTCGGAGTCTTCTTGTCAGGCTATTACAAGTGGATCCATGGAGCAAAAGCAGAGGCCTTCTGGACGGCATTCACAGCTCACATATTACTGGGGGCTGTCATCCTTTCATTCGTAGTAAAGGCAACGTGGATGCCATGGGTTCTCTATGGATCGATCGCACTCTTTATTTGGGGTAAAGGTTTCGGTTCTCCTTGGTATCTACGCCCAATAATGGGCTTTTTGGGTGTTATGAACTTTATGATCGGACTCCTCAGTAACGGACTCAGTTACTTGCGTCTCCTCGCCCTCGGTCTCGTGACCGGTGCGATCGCGCTGGCTGTGAACCAAGTTGCGATCGAGATGGGTGCCCTACTTCCTGTATGGATCGGTATTCCATTTACGATCTTGATCGCCGTTGCTGGACACACCGTTTCTATCGCGCTCAATACTCTTGGTAGCTTCATTCACTCCGGACGACTGCAATTTATCGAGTTCTTCAGCCAATTCTTCGAAGGTGGTGGCAGGCAGTTCTCTCCCTTCTCGCGTTCAACTTTATAAATTTCCTTTTATTTCTTTTTTCTCTTCTCCGTTATGAAAAAGTTACTTCTCTCGGCTTCGGCCGCGCTGGCACTGACACCAGCACTCGCCTTCGCGCAGGAGGCAGCAGCAGTTACAACTGGTGGTCCTGCCCTCGCTGGTTGGGGTCTTATCATCGCAGGTATTGGCGCAGCCCTCGCCACCGCTATCCCTTGTCTTGGCTCTATCTTGGGTGTTTCCATGGTCGGACAGGCTGGTGCAGGCCTGCTCACTGAAAAGCCTGAACTCGCAGGCAAGGTCATCACACTCGCAGTGCTCCCAGGTTCACAGGGACTCTACGGAATGGTTATCTCGCTGCTCTTCATCTTTAACTACGGTCCTGTAATCACTGCGACAGTGCCCCTCACGTTGAAGGAAGGTTTGGTCTTGTTCATCGCTTTCATCCCTGTGGCATTCACATGTGTCACGTCTGCTATTTTCCAGGCAAAGGTTTGTGTATCTGGTCTTCACATGTTGGCTAAGGACGGTAAGCTAGCAGGTCGCGTCATCACGATGGCTGCTCTGGTTGAAACGTACGCTCTTCTTGGATTCTTGATCTCGTTCTTCCTCCTCAACACCTTCCGCGCCGCCGTGATCGGTGCTGCGTAATTCTTTCTCGCTCTCCTTATGTCTCTCCAGCATCTACTAGAGGCGATCACATCCGAAGCAAAGCATTCTGTTGCGCAAGCAGAGAATGCTGCTGCTACTCGCATGAGCCAGAAAAAAGAGGTACAGAAGAAAGCTCTTGGAGTACGAAAGCAGGAGATCGATGACCAAGTCGAAAAACGAAAGGTCTTCCTCCGCTCTAAGGCAGAAACGCACGCCAAACTATCCATGCGTGCTGCTGTACTGACTCGTAAGCAAGAAAATATCGATAGTATTTTCTCGGCCGCATTCGAAAGCATTTGTGCCCTCAGTGACAAAGAGGTCGAACCTCTTCTGTCTTCACTCCTCGGCTCACTGCCGCAAGGCGGAGAGATCCGTCCAAGTAAGAAGCACGACGCGCTCATCAAAAAACTAGCTCAGGGACGCACGATTGGTGCTCCGATTGATGCGAAAGGTGGCTTCCTCTTTGTAAGTGCAACGCTGGAGAGAAACTGCACCTTCGAGCATCTCGTCCTCTCAGAACTCCGCTCCCGAAAGGAGCTGGAAGTCGCTCGCGCTCTCGCCGCATAACTTTTTTCATGTCCACACTCTCTTCTGCCGTCGGCCAACACTACGCATTCGCCTCAGGGCGAACGGGTGTGCTGAAGCAACTACTGATCTCATCTGCGGATGTTGATCGTATGCTCGGCAGTAGCGATACCGCTGCGTTCAGTCGCGTTCTCACTGAAGTCCGCTTCACCAATGTCATTGCACAGGGTCTGTCTTCCTCTGATGACATCCTCCCTGCATTGGAACAGTGGATACGTAGTGAAGTGACATCGATGATCCCTAAGGAGAAGCAGGAAATCTTTGGGATACTGTGGGTTGATGGCGATGCTCCGCTGCTGTCCTGGCTTCTGAAGAAGCACTACGGTCTGACGCTACCAGACGCGGTCAAACCGCACTCAGGTCTGTCCCTTTGGTCAGAGAGCGAACTCCTCGCACTTATCCAGGCCCCTGAGAAATCGTCGTTACCAAAAGAGCTAAAAGATCTCGTCACACGATGTGCCGCGCTCCCGGAGAAGAGGGCACGAAATATCGATGCGTCGACGGCTCAGGCGATCGCGGCGTACAAGCTGCGTCTGGCGAAGCTGAGTGGCAGCAAGCACATCGTCTCCTATGTGAGAAATCTGTTCGATTTCACCAACATCCGCACTGCACTTCGCGGTGATGTTGTTGCAACGGATCAGCTCCTTCCGGGTGGAGAGCTCCGTATCGAAAAGGCGCGTAACCAGGCGGATGTGAAAAGCATGCTAAATACGAGTGGCCTCCTGGGACTGGGAGGAGTGTCAAAGTCAGTACTGGAGGATCCTGTCGTATTCGAACGGGCGATCGCAGACAAGCTGGCTGCACTGATCGCAGATATGTGGTCGGTGCCAATGAGCGTAGAACCTGTGTTCGCTTTTGCAGCCATCGCACTGTCGCACGTTGCACTGATTCGAGGCATCGGTATGGGCAAGCGTGCTGGCCTCTCTCCTCAGGACATCAAAAAAATCCTCCCACCCTTCATCCCCTCCTCTGCTTTCCGCTCATGAAGTACAAAATCGCCATCGTCGGCACGCGTGAAGCAGTCGCAGGATTTTCACTCCTCGGCATGGACATTGTCTCGGTCGGAACTCCCGAGGAAGCAGTCGAAGCGATCTTCGCGCTCAAGCGCAAAACACAGGAAGAGAAAGGAGTACAACGCAACACCTACGGCATCGTCTTCGTAACGGAAGATCTGCTGACCAATATTTCGGTGGAAGATGAGCGCAAGCTCGCAAAAGGCGCACTGCCCGCAATCGTCCCGCTCCCCTCACATAAGGGCAGCACCGGTGCAGGACTCCTTAGACTCAGGCGCATCGTCGAACGCGCCATCGGTTCCGACATTCTCACGTAATCCCTTTTCCCCCACTTTTCATGTCTAGTTCAGGAATAATCGTCAAAGTCGCAGGACCACTCGTGGTCGCAAGCGGCATGCGCGATGCAAAAATGTACGAAGTCGTCCGCGTCTCTAAGGAGAAGCTGGTCGGCGAGGTCATCGAGCTCAAAGGTGAAAACGCCAGTATCCAGGTCTACGAGGAAACGTCTGGTATCGCTCCAGGAGAAGTGGTGGAGCGTACGGGCATGACACTCTCTGTGGAGCTCGCTCCTGGGATCCTGACATCCATCTTCGATGGTATTCAGCGTCCACTGGAACTCATCGAGAAAGAGAGTAAGAGTCCGTTCATCGCACGTGGGATCGATGTACCGGCACTCGACAAGAAAAAGAAGTGGGAGCTTAAGGCTACCGTGAAGACGGGGGACACGGTGCACCCTGGCGACATCATCGGAACGGTGCAGGAAACAACACTCATCGAGCACCGCATCATGGTGCCACCAACAATGAAAGGTCCTCTCACTGTGCAGAATATGAAGAGTGGTTCATTCACGATCGAAGAAGTAATCGCTGAACTCAAAGATGCGAATGGCGAGACGCAGAAAGTAGCGATGCTCCAGCGTTGGCCGATCCGCATCCCACGTCCGGTGAAGGACAAGATCCCTGCAAACATCCCACTCGTGACGGGCTCCAGAATCCTCGACACACTCTTCCCGATGGCGAAGGGTGGTGCCAGCTGCATCCCAGGTCCGTTCGGTGCAGGAAAAACTGTGACGCAGCAGGGACTCGCGAAATACTGCTCCGCACAGGTGATCGTGTACATCGGTTGTGGTGAGCGTGGAAACGAGATGACAGAAGTGCTCGCAGAGTTCCCTCACCTCACTGACCCAAACACAGGTGAGCCACTGATGAAGCGCACAGTGCTGATCGCAAACACCAGTAACATGCCGGTCGCCGCACGTGAGGCATCGGTCTACACCGGTATCACAATCGCGGAGTACTACCGCGATATGGGCTACGACGTCGCTCTCATGGCTGACTCGACTTCACGTTGGGCTGAGGCCATGCGCGAAATGTCCGGACGTCTGGAGGAAATGCCAGGTGAAGAAGGGTACCCAGCGTACCTAGGATCACGCACTGCTGGTTTCTACGAGCGTGCTGGGCGTGCCGAGTGTCTGTCATCCAAGCCAAGACAGGGTTCACTCAGCGTCATCGGTGCTGTGTCACCTGCGGGTGGAGACTTCTCGGAACCGGTCACACAGAATACGCTGCGTGTCGCCAAAGTCTTCTGGGCGCTGGATGCGAAGCTCGCATACAAGCGTCACTTCCCAGCGATCAACTGGCTCCAGAGTTACTCGCTCTACACCGATCAACTCAAGGACTACATGAACCGCGAGGTGCATGCAGATTTCGGTATGAATCGTGAGCGCACCATGCGCATCCTGCAGGACGAAAGTCGTCTGGAGGAAATCGTGCGACTGGTCGGAATGGAATCACTCTCACCACGCGAGCAGCTGACACTGGAAGTCGCCAAGATGATCCGCGAAGACTTCTTGTTCCAGAACGCGTTCGATCCAAAAGATGCCTACACATCGCCAATGAAGCAGTTCAAGTTGCTTCGTGCGATTCTCCACTTCCAGGACAAGGCATTGGAGCTGATCGACATGGAAGACTTCCCCATGAACAAGCTCCGTTCACTGCCCGTGAAGGATGAAATCGCGAAGGCACACTTCATTGAAGAGTCGAAGCTGCAAGAATTCGACACTCTCGAAAAGAACATCGACGAACAAATTTCTTCTCTCCGTTCCGCCTAAATCCCCCACCCTCTTTATGTCCCAAACTGCTTACAAGACCGTTACTAGCATCGCAGGTCCGCTCCTGATCGTCGAACAGATCGACAAGGTCAGCTACGACGAACTCTGCACCATCGAAATGCCCGATGGAACCGAACGTCTCGGCAAAGTTCTGGAGGCCCGCTCCGGCATGGCTGTCGTGCAGCTCTTCGAATCCACACAGGGAATCGCCACATCGACTGTGAAGGTGCGCTTCCTCGGTCGTCGCTTCGAGCTTCCGGTTTCAGAAGACCTGCTCGGACGTGTGTTCTCTGGTGCTGGTCGTCCGATCGACGGCGGTCCTGAGATCGTTCCCGAGGATCGTCTGGATATCAACGGTGCACCGATCAACCCTGCATCCCGAGAGTATCCAGATGACTTCATCCAGACAGGTATCAGTTCGATCGACGTGCTGAACACACTCGTGCGTGGACAGAAACTGCCGATCTTCTCGGGTTCTGGTCTGCCACACAACAAATTGGCAGCACAGATCGCTCGTCAGGCACGTGTTCTTACGAATACAGAAGTAGAAGCTGCGACGGGAATGAAGCGTGAAACATCCAGCGAAGGAGGTGGTGAAGAGAAATTCGCTGTCGTCTTCGGCGCGATGGGTGTGACGTACGAAGAGGCACGCTACTTCCAGGAAGAATTCGAGCGCACCGGAGCACTCTCTCGCGCAGTACTGTTCGTCAACACAGCCGACAACCCAGTGGTCGAGCGTATCGCTACTCCACGTCTCGCTCTCACAGCTGCTGAGTACTTGGCTTTCGAAAAGGGCTATCACGTAACGGTGATCCTGACTGATATGACCAACTACTGTGAGGCGCTCCGCGAAGTGTCCTCCGCACGCAAAGAAGTGCCAGGACGTCGTGGTTACCCAGGATACCTCTACACAGACTTGGCTTCGATGTACGAGCGTGCAGGTCGCATCCGTGGTCGCTCAGGCAGTATCACCCAGATTCCGATTCTGACGATGCCAGAAGACGACGTCACGCATCCGATTCCGGACCTTACAGGATACATCACAGAAGGACAGATCCGTCTGGATCGTGGTCTCTTCCAGAAGAACGTGCAGCCTCCTGTCATCCCGATGGGTTCGCTGTCACGTCTGAAAGGAAAAGCGCAGGGAGCGGGTAAGACACGTGAGGATCACAGCGGTATGGATGCTCAGCTCACTGCTGCATACGCACGTGGTGTTGAGGTTCGTGAGCTCGCAGTCATCCTTGGTGAGTCGTCACTCAATGATACAGACAAGGCGTACCTCACATTCGCAGACCGCTTCGAGAAAGAGTTTCTCTCGCAGGGCGATCAGGAAGAGCGTTCGATTTACGATTCACTCACGATCGGTTGGGATCTGCTCACAGAACTTCCGAAGAGCGAGCTCAAGCGTGTGAAGGGTGAACATATCGAGAAGTATTTGAAAAAGCGCTCGTAACAATGAGCTTCTGGCTACTAGCCACTAGCTAATTGCAAATAGCCACAAGCCCATCACTCTCCTCTTAACACTCCTCTCACAACTCTCGCCTCATGGCACTCATCAATGTAAATCCCACACGAATGGCACTGATGGACCTGAAGCGCCGCACCAAGTCGGCGCAGCGTGGTCACAAGCTGCTCAAGGACAAGCAGGACGGTCTCATGAAGCAGTTCATGACCATCGTGCGTGATGCCAAGGCGCTGCGACTCAAGGTGGAGGAGGAGCTGGGTGGCGCATTCCAGAGCTTCCTGATGGCATCGGCATGGATGCGTGATGCTGATATGACCAGCGCCATCAGTGCGCCAGAGGCAAAAGTAGAACTGTCCGTGGAAACCAAGAACGTGATGAGCGTGAAGATCCCTGTGTTTCAGGTGACGCGTTCAGGATCGATCAAGTCCTATGGTATGCCGACGACGAACGCGCTCTTCGATAAGGCGGTGGATTCATTCGAGAATATCTTCGATACATTGATTCGGTTGGCGGAGATCGAGAAACAGGCAGAGAACATGGCGATCGAACTGGAGACGACACGTCGACGTGTGAACGCTCTCGAGCACAAGATGATTCCGGATCTGAAAGAGACCGTGAAGTACATCAAGATGAAGCTGGACGAATCCGAGCGTGCAGCGATCATCAGTACGATGCGATTGAAGGCGGGGATGACGGAGTAAGCATGGAGAGAAAACCTAGAATAGAAGCTGAATCACGATAACAATCTCTACTCCCCGCAGCCGACACGCCGCGTGTCGGAAATCCAATCATGAATACTGCGCGACGCGGCGACGCGCCTACGGGTTTTGGAGAATGGAAAAACAGGAGGAAATGATCTCCTGTTCTTCTCGCTTCCAAGTGTGAGCATACGCAGCGTACTAACCACTAGCCACTCATCACTTTTCAATCGTAACCCAAGCAACACTACACCTCGATAATCACTGGCATCACCATCGGCTCACGATCCAGCTTGTGACGGAAGAGTCGGAAGAGGGCTGAGGTCATTGCTCTCTTGAGTTCCTTCAGATCCTTCTCGCCACGAGCGAGTGCTTCCTCGTATGCCTTACGGATCGCAATGGTCGCCTCTTTATGGATCGCAGCCTGCTCCGTGCCGTAGATAAATCCACGTGAGAGGAGGAGAGGATCCGAGACGAGACGCTTGGAATCGGCATAGACCTTCAGCACCGCCAGGAACATGCCTGCGTTCCCCATGATCTTGCGATCATCCATGATGCGTTGACCTTCACTACCTGTGGTCCCACGACCATCGATGATGATGTCGTTGGCAGGGAGCTTTGTCTTGGAGCGACGTGCATTCCCCTCTTTGTCGAACTCCAGGATTTCACCGTTCACAAGCAGGTGGATCTGATTGTCTTGATAGCCAATCGACCGTGCCAGATCGCCGTGGGCAGCACGCATGTAGGGCTCACCGTGCTCGGGGATGACGTGTTTGGCACGAATGAGTCGGTGCATCAGCAAGATGTCGTTGGCATACCCGTGACCAGTCGTGTGCAGTGCCAACTCCTGGTTGGTGAAGACACGTGCGCCGAGGAGGTGCAGGTTATTGACGACTTTCGCGACCGCACGCTCGTTCCCAACGATAGGGTTGGAGCTAAGGATCACGGAATCACCTTTTTTGATGTTCACGTGCGCATGCGTACCGAGTCCCATCCGCGCGAGTGATGCCATCTCTTCACCTTGTGAACCTGTGGTGAGGATCACCAGTTCCTTGTCTGGGATCTTCTCCATACCGGGACCGACTTTGCGGATCATGCCGCGGGGCACTTGGATAAACCCAAGCTCCTGCGCGATCTCGATATTCGTGATCATGGAGCGGCCAGCCACATAGACCTTTCGGTTCAGTGTCTTGGCATGCTCGATCACTTGCTGGAGACGATTGAGGAGTGAGGAGAAGGTGGAAATGATCAGCCTTCCCTTTGCATCGCGCATCAGGTTAAAGAGTGTCTCTGAGATGTACTTCTCTGAAAGTGCATTGCCTGGTTTCGTCGCATTGGTCGAATCGGCGATAATCGCGAGTACTCCTTTGTCTCCGAGCTCAGCCATCCGTTGCAGGTCGGCAGGAGGTTCGTTCACGGGCGTTAAGTCAAACTTGAAGTCACCGGTGTGAAAAATGGTTCCGTATGGAGTATGGATCGCGACTGCAGCAGAGTCTGGAATCGAGTGGGTAACGCGCAGGAACTCGATCTGCACTTTGCCAAGATGAAGCGGCTTCCTGAACTCGACAGTGTTGAGCCGAGCCTTGGACGTAAGCTTCTCCTCTTCCAGACGCTTTTTGACCATCGCCATCGTGAGTTTGGTTCCGTAGCAGGGTGGGAAGTGCAGCTGTGGCAGGAGATGTTGCGCTGCACCAATGTGATCTAAGTGCCCATGTGTGAACACAACAGCCTTGATCCTGTTTTCACGTCCTCGGATAGAGGTGACGTCTGGAATCAAGTAGTCGATACCCGGCATATCTTCTTCCGGGAACTGTAAACCTAAGTCGATAATGATCAGATCACCATCTACATCGATCACGAAACAGTTGCGTCCAACTTCTTCGAATCCACCAAGTGGATACATCCTGAGTCCGGACCCCGTCGGTGCCGCTACCACTTTGGGCGGCTGCGGTTGTGGTCGTCCGTCTTTGCGCACAGGACGTTTGTGCTGTTCATGCGTTTTGTGAGCAGGCTTCTGCTCTGGTGTGGCGGAAGACGGAGTCTTCGCTGAAGGAGATACCCCGCCGGATATCGCTTTCTTCATCCACTCTTGGACATTCTTCATGTTCTTTCTGTAAAAAATTATGAGTGCGTACTAATAAACGTACGCACCTTCATGGTACTCCTGAGTGACAGTGAAAGCAACACAATTATGTACGACATATCTTTTTTTGGCTTACAGATCACAAATTATTGGTTGCCAGAATATGCTTTGGTATCGAAAGGATACATTTCGTATGTGATGAAGAGAGGTAATCAGGTGTGTTGTAAGGAAGCCATAGAGTGGGTACCACGATCTTGCGAGTAGGATGTTTCCAGGGTAGCCTTGCCACCATGCAGATTGAGATATGGACCGGGCAAACGAAGGCAAGTGCTGGAACGCTCCTTCAGCCGGTGGTCTTGGGGACTGAAGGTGAGGAACGTGCATTCCTCCTATTTCAAAGTGAGGGCGACGATTCGGGGATCGACCAGTTACGCAGCGAGTGTGTTTCAGTACTCAAACACGCCGTCTTAGAATCTGAAGGTGATGGATACACACGCTTAGAAAGTGCTTTAAAGGAATTGAATGGTCTTGTGAAAGGGTTCCTCCTCTCCGATGTCGTGCAGGACGTGCACGCTGTCGTGGGACTGTTGGAGACTGATGGTTCACTGCATGTATCGCATATTGGTCGTGCTGAGGCATATGTCGTTCGAGACGGTGTTACCACTCAAATCACTGAATACTCTCGTGGCAAGCCGCCAGAAGCGTTTATTCATATTGTGAGTGGAAGTGCCGAACCACGCGATCACTTCATCATTTCGACGCAAAGACTCTTGAGGACTATGACGCCTGCTCAGCTCTCGCAGGCAGCACAACAGCATTCTGGTGCTGGATTAGTTGATACAATTGTTGCTCAGCTGGTTGCTGAAAAAGAGGTAGCATGCATTTTGCACATCGCGGTCGGAGGGATGAAGGTGGAGCAGCCTGTAAATGTCCGTGCTGAGCTGCGACTCGGAGGTGCATCGCGCAGGCGAGCGGCAACTGCTGGTTTAGCTGGAACGATCCTTTCGGGTGCCCAAGGTCTGCTGAAAATGGCAGGGAACCGAATTCCATCGACACTGGAAGCACTGTCAAAGAGGCGAGGAAAAGGAGGCGGCCAGTCACTATCGACTATTGTTGAGAGGCTCCGCTCCTTCTTCCAGGATCTGTACGACCCTAAGCGCAAGCGCCGCGCGCATCTCCTACTTCTCGCAGCGTGTGCAGGTATCTTTGTGGTGATCTGGCTCATCGTTCAGCTCTCGCTGCTTAGCCAAAGCAGCCAAAGCAAGGGTGAGTTGCAGGCGCTCGTAACACAGATTAACTCAGATATCTCGACTGCAGAAAACCGTCAATTAGCGGGTGATACTGAAAGCGCGAGCGCAATCCTGCAGCGTGCTGAAGAGCGAGCGAAGCAAGTGATGTCGAATGAAAGCGGATTATTCAGAAGTGAGGCTCTCGAGCTTCTCGACCGGATTCACTCTAAGCAGGAGGAGATGTATCGAATCGTTCGTGTTGTGCCTCCACGCATCATGGCGAATCTGGCTGCGAAGAATGCAGACATCATTGCGCAAGGACTCATCGGGTATCCGACGGGAGAATTCATCGTCTTTGATCGACAGGATCTTTATCGCGTATCGCTCAATACCGTAGAGGCTGGCGACCGTCTGGGTGCTGAGGAGCTGCTTCTCGATGGAACCGATTTTTCTCGTTTTCAATCTCGTGTGTTCATGACAACCGGCAATGGTCTAATCGAACTCATCAATGGTCAACCGACTGCTATGAAGACGGAGGATGCGGCAGGGTGGGTGGCAGGAGTGGATATCGAGACGTATCTCCGTTATCTCTACGTACTCTCTCCTGAGAAGAAGCAGATCTATAAGTACGAGCGTCTCACGTCTCGCTACGGACCACCGGCAGAATACAATGTGAATGGAGACCTCACGGGTGCGCTGGATATGGCAATCAGTGGCCCTGTGTACGTTCTGAAGGACGCAGCAACGGCTGAAGCCGCAGGTGCCCGCTCGGTGACGAAGCTGCTTCGAGGTGAGAATCAGACATTTAATATCCGCAATCTTCCTCCGAACGCACTGGATAATGCGACGAGGATCTTCAAGGCGAGCGACAACGGAAATTTCTACTTCTTAGATCCGGTAAAGAAGCGTGTCATCGTTACTACAGACGACGGTGATGTCGGAGACTCTCTGTATCTCAAGCAGTACGTTCTGGATTCTGAGCAGGTAGGAAACCTGAAGGATCTGTACGTCGATCCTGAGGACACACGACTGTATGTGCTCGATGAGAAAAAGCTCTACGCGATTGACCTCCAGGCCAATTAGAAAAACCGATGCTGAACGGAAGTCGGTGATGGTTTTTGGTACGTTTGATTGGTTGCACCCGGGTCACCTGTCCCTGATCGAGCAGGCACGTAATACTGGAGAAGTGATTGTCATCGTTGCACGCGATCTCAATGTAGAACGTATCAAAGGGAGGGTGCCAGATCAGAATGAGGAAGTACGAGTAAACGCAATTCGCATTGCAGTACCTGACGTGACAGTAATACTGGGTGATCAGAAAGATTTTTTGACACCGATTCGCACGCACCGACCAGACCTGATTCTCCTTGGTTATGACCAAAGGTTGCCTCCAGGGGTAGAGGAGAGGGACTTTGGTTGCAGTATCGAACGTGCCAAGCCCCATGAGCCAGAGCGCTACAAGAGCAGCAAGATGCGGCAAAAGCCAAAATAGGGGGGTAGCCAAAAATACCCTTTTTGTGCTATAATGATCTGATGTCTCTAACATACAAAACACTCCTCGGACTCTTCCTCGCCGCCCTCACAGGGATCGGTTCAGTGCTCGCAGTTGCTCCATCGGTTGTCACCGATGTCACTGCATCCATGACACAGGATGGCGGAGTCGCAGTCTCATGGTCGCCAGTCAGTGGCGCCGTATCGTACAACGTGTACTTCAGCCGCCAGTCGATCCTGGGGAATGGTGGTGATTACGATGACTTCCAGTCGACAACCGGCGCCGAGTCCACGTACATCTTCTCCGCTCCTCCAATCGAAACGGGAACGCTCTACGTTGCCGTGCTTGCAGTGACGGCCAGTGGAGAAGAGAGTGAAGGATTCGCAACAGAAGGATCAGTCGTGATCGGATCAGCACCGGTGACAAATGGTACTCAATCCTCGGAAGCAGAGGGCTCCTCTTCATCTGAAGCTCCTGCATCATCTGGAACGACCAGCGAGCCGATGAATTACAAGGCAGTGCAGGCAGTGTCTGCAACGGGTGTAACTATTACATTCACTAAGGCGCTCGATATGACTGCTCTCCCAGGGGCGGGCCACTTTGTCATCACTGACTCTGGTGGAACCATCCTCACGGTAAGTGAAGTACATGCTATCAGCGCAGAAACCGTTCTCCTCAAGACAATGCCTCAGGCTGCGAAAAGGCAGTACGTGATTGGCTTGGTACAGAATGTGAGAGCAGCGGATGGCACAACCATGACAGTCAGTGTCCCCCGCGCACTCTTCGATGGATTTGAAGCCGGTGCTGCAGTCGTAACATCCGGTTCCAGTTCCGAGGGGACGTACGCTCGCAATCCCGCACTGGGTGATCCTGCTCCTACGAAGCAGACAATTACTGGACCTTCTCTCGTCGACACAACAATCGTGAAAGAGAGAAATGGAACGAAGACGGTACGAGTAACGTGGACACCAGTCCCCGAAGCAACCTCGTACGTACTCTACACAGCACAGGGTGATGGTGAGTTCTCTGTCACTGGAACTGCTTCTGCTGATCAGACATCGGCACAGCTCAAGAAAGTCACTGCGAAGAGTCTGCGTGTGAAAGTGACTGCGAAGAATGCCGAAGGGCAGGAATCTATCGGAACTGAGAGTATGGTTCCACTCTCGGGTGGAACGTCTGCACCGCTCACGAAGAGCGGAATTCCTCTACTTGGCGCTGTCCTCGTCGCTGGTGCACTCGCAGGTCGACGCCTCGTAAGCTGGAGAAAGAGGTAGGGTATGCCTGATGACTAGATACCGAATACTTTTTGCCGTGCTCCTTGTTTGCCTGCTCGTGTCTCGCGAGTGGTTGCTTCTGGATGACGGGCGCTTGCACATTCGCTTTCTATCGATCGGACAAGGAGACGCAACGCTTCTGACACTGCCGAGTGGTGCTGATGTACTGATCGATGGAGGAATGGACTGGGCAACACTTGAGAAATTGCCCAAATACATGTCGTTCTTCGATCGCTCGATTGAGCTCGTAATCCTCAGCCACGACAACGCCGATCATCTGATGGCACTGCCCGAAATCGCAAAGCGATATCGTGTTGATATGTTCCTGACGTCTGGATACGGCGGATCTGCTCGGTATAAGGCGATACTGGAAAGGTTGCGAAGCCAAGGATCAACCATCCTCGTCATGAATGCAGGCGACCAACTCACACTCGATGATGGTGTGACGCTGGACGTGCTCTGGCCACCCACGAAAATAAAAGCGAGTGTTGCTCGTGGGTTTAACAATGTCTCGCTGGTTGCAGCACTCGAGTACCAAGGAAAACGAATACTCTTCACGGGCGATATCGAAAAAGTTGCAGAGGAAACGCTGATCCGCACAAACACAAATCTGCGTGCCGATATTCTGAAAGTCGCACATCACGGAAGTAAAACGTCTTCGATCGATGGATTTTTGCGACGCGTGAATCCGACGCTCGCAGTGATCTCTGCAGGCAGAGACAATTCGCACGGGCACCCGCATGAGGAAGTGGTGGAGCGGTACCAGAAACACGGGATAGAGGTGCGTAGGACTGATGAGGAGGGTGATATCGAAATCATTTGGTAGACGCTGCATAAAGCCAAAAAAACGGGTATCCTAGGCGTATTGTGCAGGTCCTCTTGATCCTCGCCGGCCGTTCCACGCGCTTCTGGCCACTGGCTGAGAAGACGCTATTTCCGATTGCAGGCACGACACTGCTCGACACGCAAATCGAACGCCTGAAGAAAGCGGGACTACAAGAAATCACACTGGTCACGGGTGCTCATAATAAAAATGAGATCAAGAAACGATTTCCAACCCTGAAGCAGGTGGAGCAACGCGATCTGGATTTGGGGATGCAGGGAGCACTACTCTCAGGGCTGCCGACGCTGAAGAAAAATGAACCCGTGATGATCGTCAGTGGTAATGACATCATCGAGAGTGATGCGTATGAGGAGCTGAAGAAACGTGCCGCGACTCTGAAGAGTGGCGGTCTCATTCTGGCACGCAAAGTGAAGCGTTATTTTCCTGGTGGGTATCTCACGATCAAAAAGGGAAAGATTGGTGGGATCGTGGAAAAGCCGGGGGTAGGCAAAGAGCCGAGTGATTTGATCAACCTCGTGGCACATGTGCATATGGACCCAGGGGCACTACTGGAAGCGCTCAACAATCAGAAGAAGGGTAAAGACGATGCGTATGAGCGTGCACTCGCCGAGCTCTTTAAGGCACATACATACAAAGCGGTGCCCTACATCGGATTCTGGCAAGCGGTGAAGTACCCATGGCATCTACTCGATCTTCTGCCGCATCTTCTGCCACAGAATACGAAGCCACAGATCCACAAAACGGCGAAGATTCACAAGACTGCAGTTGTCGAGGGCCCTGTCATTATTGGTCCCAATGCTCGAGTATTCGCCCATGCGAGCGTCATTGGTCCGTGTGTGATCGGAGAAGGGTCAATCGTCGGCAATAACGCACTGGTGCGAGAGAGTTCAGTTGGAGAGAACTGTGTGATCGGTTACAACACCGAAGTTGCACGCTCTCTTTTGTCGTCAAATGTGTGGACGCATAGTAGCTACCTCGGAGATTCGGTCATTGGTGACGATGTCTCGTTTGGTGCTGGATCGGTGACTGGGAATCTCAGACTTGATGAGGCGGAGATCGTCTCAGAGGTGAAGGATGAGGCAATTCCAACTGGAAGGATGAAGCTAGGACTCGTGATGGGGTGTGGTTGTAGGGTGGGAATTCATAGCTCGTTCGCCCCTGGTGTGAAGGTGGGAGGAGGATCCTTCATCAACTCAACCGTGTTCGCCGTACAAGATATCGAGGATGGAACATTTGTCACGATGAAAAATGGAGAGATGCAAACGAGACCAAATAGACACACTGAGAAGAAAGATCGGTCGGCGTTTCGAAAAAAGCTCTAAATGAACCTTCATATCTTGTGTGGAACGTGTGTGCTTTGTGGATAGTGAGCGATGTGTATTCCCTGTTTTGCGAGGGACTTCTACAGATGAAGATAATGATTTTGGCATTCCGTAGCGGCATAGCTCCCCTCTCTGGAGTACAGCCATCGAGGTGGCTATCTACCCCACTCTTTCCACCACCTTTCCCCACCTTTCCCTGTGTGTAAGAAATGTGGATAACCCTGGGGACTGGCTTCCAGAGCCAATTCTACAAATACTTTCCACACCCCTCCACAAGACAAGACACTGCTTCTCCTTTTATGAAAAGGGTCTTTTACGATGACGAATTATGTATATTTACTTAATTTATATATCAATAAAGAACAAAGATGTTCTTGCAGAGTGAGGGAAGTTCAACTTCAATACAGGAGATGAAGTTTTCATGCCTCGCACAGGATTTACTTTCCGGCACTCAACTTGTGAGTCGCGCAATCGGCAGTGATCAAGTTCTCCCAATTCTTCAAAACATTCTCATTCACATTGAGGGGAAGCGATGCACGTTAAGTGCGACAAATCTTGAAATATCTATTGTTACAAGTTTTGAGGTTTCTATTGAAAATGAAGGATCGATTACAGTTCCAGCCAAGGCACTTCTTCACTTTTTGCAATACAACCAAGACAAAGAAGTTCTTCTAGAAACAAGTGAAGGAACGCAGTTAAAAATTAAAACGAAGAGTGCGAAGGCATCTATTTCTGGCGAGCCTGCGACCGGTTTCCCCACCATCACGCCTGTGCAGAAAGAATCAGAGATTTCCGTGAAGGCATCTTCATTGCTACACGCTCTGAGCTTGGTGACGTTTGCGTGTGCGAAGACAGGGGCAAGACCAGTGATTTCGGGTGTGTATACAAAACTAGAGAAGGGTGAGGTGATTCTGGCGGGTACAGATAGCTACCGACTTTCAGAGTATCGGCTTCCTGCTGATACAGCAGAGGGTAGCGTCTCATGCATTATCCCTGCTCGTTTTCTAGAGGAGCTGAAGGGCGCGATTGTTGCTCATGCGGATACGAAGAAGTCAGAGAAAAAAGAGGAGAAAAAGGCAGCAGATACCATGGTGAATATCCATCTTAGTAGCCAGCAGATAGAGGTTCATGTTGGCTCAACCAAGCTCTATAGTCGCCTGATCGAGGGCAAGTTCCCTGACTACACACAGGTCATTCCAAAAGACAGAAAGACGGTCGCCACATTTCTTACGCGAGATATTCTGAGCGCCGTAAAGCGCATGCACTACTTCGCAAAAGAAGTGAATAACAACATCCTCTTTTCTTGTAAGGGAAGTAGCGCGCACCTCAGCACGAAGCAGACCCAGCTCGGGAAAGACGAGTCTGAGATCGAATGCGACCTGAAGGGTGAGGAGAATAAAATCGCACTTTCCAGTAACTATGTCATCGACTTTCTCTCGCGCATCGATGGAGATAAGGTCGCGATTGAGATTTCAGACAAGATGCACCCAGCGGTCTTCGTACTCCCAAACGATCCCGCCTTCGTTCACCTGATCATGCCTTTGCGCATGGGTGAAGAATAATGTATGATATCCGTAGTGTTCGTCGCCCGCTTTTTGTGTGGATTCACATAAAAACCGGACGGCTTCACGCGTGATGTAAAGAAAAAGCCCATGCTTCCATCTATCTGTATCGGCGCCGAGACGCATCGAGAGATATCCTCTCTTCTTCAAAAAGAGAAGGGTGTTGTGCTATCTGGACTATCCAACGAAACCGCAAAAGCGATGCTGATTAGCCATATTCTTTCGATGTCGGAGAGTCCGGGGATTGTCGTCACTGAAGATGAATCGGCAGCAGATGGACTGCTGCACTGGCTCCAGTTCTTCGAGCTGTCTCCGTATCTCGTTCAGATCGATGAGGAGCCCACCGCAGAGCAGATATCCGGTTTTATTCGGATGATGCGCGGGGAAGGGGTGGCGGTGATGACACGCGCGATGTGGGACGCAGACCTGCCGCATTTCTCAGAGATGGAGGATGGTGCAGTGACGATCGTGAAAGGAGAGAATATCGATTTCACTCGTCTCTTCTCGAAGTTCATCGACATGGGGTACGAGCACACTGACGATGCGGATCTATCCATCGGCGAATACCGTCGACGTGGAGATATGCTTGAGATTTTTCCTGCGGGGTACGCAGGACCACTCCGGATTGATTTTTCGTTTGAGACGGTCGAGTCCATTAAGGATCAGAATGATGCGCACCTCGATGATGTGACGCTCTATCCGCTTTCGTGGGAGGAGGCAGCGACACTCGCTGACCAATCGCCCGAGGATACAATCATCGTGACGGACGAGCAGGAGGACATCGTCGTTGGTGAGGACAGTGCACACCTGCGCATGACCAGTTTCCCAGATGGTGATGAACGTCATGTGCACGTTCGTTACCTCTCCGTCCTCAAGTTTTATACACTCTCCGATTTCGTAAATGATGTGAAGGATAAGCTGGGACAGGGGTGGTCTCTCGTGATCGTCACGAAGCGATCGGACGATCTGCAGGGTGCGCTGCGTGAAGAGTCCATTAACTTTGTGATGAGCCCAGAGAGGCGTCCAGGAGCCATCACCATCGTTCCTGCCGAAGATGAGACGCTCCTCCCCCACTCGCTTCAGAATCCGGATTTAAAATGTGCGCTCATCACAGACCGTGAGATTTTTTCCCTCCGTAAAGAGGCGAAGCAGCGTTCGGTTCAGCGCCTCGCACTCGACTTCATTACGTCGCTGCAGGCGGGTGACTACGTCGTGCACATGGAGCACGGTATCGGTCGATTCGAAGGCATGACGACCAAGGAGGTGGACGAGGTGGAGCGCGAGTATCTGGAGATCACGTACGCCGAGAACGACAAACTCTTCGTTCCTGTCGATCAGGCCGACAAACTAAGTAAGTTCGTGCACGAAGAGGGCGATGAGCCTGTGCTGACCAGGCTCGGATCGCAGGAGTGGAAGAAGGTCTCTAAAAAAGTCTCCGAAGACGCGCAAAAAGTAGCGAAGGAACTACTCGATATTTACGCCAAGCGTGCCAAGTCCAAGGGGCACCAGTACCCAGACGATAGCGAGGTGCAGCGTGCCTTTGATGATGCATTCCCCTACACCGAGACCCCAGGGCAGCTCAAAGCGATCGAAGACATCAAGAATGATATGGAATCGCCTCATCCGATGGATCGACTGGTGTGTGGAGATGTGGGATTCGGAAAGACCGAAGTCGCCATGCGTGCCGCGTTCAAGGCCGTGCAGGGCGGCAAGCAGGTCGCGTTCCTGTCCCCGATCACCATTCTTGCGGATCAGCACTATAGGAGCCTCCAGAAGCGTATGGAGGGATTCAATATTTCGATCGATATGCTTTCACGCTTTCGTTCACAGGCGGAGCAGACTGTGACACTCAAGAAGATTCAGGAAGGGAAGGTCGACATCGTCGTCGGAACGCATCGTCTTCTCTCAGATGATCTTCACTTTCAAAATTTGGGACTCGTCATCATCGATGAAGAGCAGCGTTTCGGCGTGAAACAGAAGGAGAAACTCAAGTCCCTTCGATCATCTGTAGATATCCTGACGATGACAGCGACCCCAATCCCACGCACGCTCAACCTAGGCCTCCACAAACTCCGCGACATCACGACCATCACCACTCCCCCACCTGGTCGTTTGCCGATTATCACCGAAGTGCGCAAATACTCGGACGCACTCATTCGTGAAGCGATCCGCAAAGAGCTAGAACGAGACGGGCAGGTCTATGTACTCCACAATCGAGTGGAAACCATCGATGCCTTCGCGATGAAACTCAAGAATCTAGTTCCTGAAGCATCATTCGTTGTGACGCACGGACAGCTGAAGCCGGAACTCCTGGAGGAACGCATCCTTAAGTTTAAAAATGGAGAGTGCCAGGTCCTTGTAAGCTCGACCATCATCGAGAATGGAATCGACTTGCCGCGCGCGAACACACTGATCGTGAACGAAGCCGAGAAATTTGGTTTATCACAGCTCTATCAGCTCCGCGGACGCGTTGGGCGAGGGACAGTGCAGGCGTACTCGTACTTCCTTTACCACTCGCAGCGGCTCAAGGACGATGCCAAGAAGCGTCTCAGGGCGATCGTAGAAGCGAGTGAGCTTGGAAGTGGATTCCAGATCGCGATGCGAGACCTGGAGATCCGTGGTGCGGGTGAAATCCTGGGTGCCAGTCAGTCAGGAAATATCCAAACTGTGGGCGTCAGTCACTTCCTTCGGCTTCTCAAGAACGCAGTGGAAGAGCTGAAGGCTGGCAAGAAGGGCGATGATGAGGATTTGGGAGGCAGCATCGAAATCGTGCTCCCATTCGAGTCACTCCTTCCGTCTTTTTACATTCCTGACGAGCAAGAGAAGATTTCGGTCTATCAGAAGTTAGCCAGTAGCGAAGATGAAGCGATGCTGAAAGAATTTGAGAAAGATTTGGCGGAGGAATATGGACCACCACCAGAGCAGGCGGAGAATCTCTTCGAAGTTTTGAGACTAAAAATGATGTGCAGGCGAGCGGGTGTACAACGCATCAAGACCGAAGTCGTTGGGAAGAAGCGCGACCTGATTCTGACGCTTAGCAAGCGCGTGACTGCAGAGGAGATCATGCAGCTCCTTACCAAGCATACGTCATGGAGGATCATCGGCTCGTCACTACGCATCGATGAGGAGGCATTCGCCAAAGACGCAGGAACGACCAAGTGGCTCTCGACCCTTACGAAGCAGGTGGGGCTGCTGGTACGAGGGAAAAAGAAATAAGTGGGGGGCACTGTCAGTTCTCGATACGCCGCGCTGAGGCGCGTCTACTCGAACTGACAGAGTTGATACATCCGCCTGAGGCGCGTCTACTCGAACTGACAGAGTTGATACATCCGCCTGAGGCGCGTCTAC
>JBEBFT010000004.1:0-92778 GCA_040081825.1 Candidatus Peribacteraceae bacterium | reverse complement strand
AGAATGGCTGAAAGACAAAATTTCTAAGAACAGCAATTGAGCGGTATACTCGTTCCATCGCTCTTTCTTGTATAGGCCACGGTGGCGGAATTGGCAGACCTGCCTGCCGGCAGGCAGGCGCGCACGACTCTTCATCATACTACCCATCATGTATACCGTGTATGTCATTCGCAGTACTGTGGCCAATTATTTATATGTTGGATTAACGAATTCAATTGAGCGTCGCTTGAAGCAACACCAAGGAGGAAAAGAAAGGACGACACGTTCATACCGACCTTTTAAATTGGTGCACACTGAAACATTTGAGAAGCGTATACATGCTCGAGAGCGAGAGAAGCAGCTCAAGTCCGGTTCTGGAAAAGAATGGCTGAAAGACAAAATTTCTAAGAACAGCAATTGAGCGGTATACTCGTTCCATCGCTCTTTCTTGTATAGGCCACGGTGGCGGAATTGGCAGACGCGCACGACTCAAAATCGTGTACCGCAAGGTGTGTGGGTTCAATTCCCACCCGTGGCACCACTTAATGGTGTCGTTCCAGATTGGGGCGGGTTCTGTTTCAAAAGTCTTGAATTTTGAATATCTAGAGCCTCATAAATCGTTTTTTAGATAATTGACAATTTTCAAAATTCTGTAATAATACTTATGTTGTTCGTTCTTTCACTTCACTACTTTTGGGAGACTTTTCGTGAGTTACAGTTACCTACTAACCAAAGCTATTGCATCGGCCGCAATCGACTTCGTACTACCGTCAGTGAGAAAACTTGCTGAAGGCAAAGTCCTGAAACGGAACCAGTTTCACATCGTTGTTGCGTCTCGTGGATTCTCTCCGGATTTTGAAGCAAGCATCCTTGCTGAACATTCGGAAAATCGCTCAGCATGGGAATTTCCATTTGGTGAGATTGCAAGACAAAAGTGCAAAATGTCTTGGACGAGCGGATTGTCTACAAGAGAGATTCATCAATTACATCCTCAACTTCTGTTGGCAGGAGATACCGTGTACTACGGCAGCGTGGTCTGCCCCGGAAACGTTGTCGCTTGTAGCGGTGTTGAAGCGTACTTTGATGAGATGATCTCGACTTGGGTTCAGGCAGCATGCAATGCACTTTGTCACCGTGGACGAGAAGCATTGCAAGCGACGAATAAAGACGCCTTTATCACATGAAAAGTGAAGGAAGGTTGAATAATAACGGGGCAGCTCAGCTCGAGCTGCCCCTTTTGTTGCGTTCACAATGAGAACTGTACGATAGACTAGAACGTATCTCTTATGCTCTCCCCCGATCTCTCCTATCTTCAGCGCATCAGGGCTCGTACTGATCCAGCTTCACTTCTACGTGAGCCACAGTTTCTGGAAGCGCAGAAGCTTTTTTTCACAGTTATTCATGAACTTGGGTGGACAGTCGACTTCGATCTTGCCGACATGCGTGAGGTGCACGCAGTCGCGGCTCTAGGGGAAAAAGTGCAGGACGCACGCGTGCTGGATATCGGTTGCGGATCGACTGAGGCGTATGTGCTCGGGAACAGTTTTCGCGATCTCTACCCTCCGTACTTTGCAGAGATGCTCACCAAGCTCGGTGCACATGTGACGGGCATAGATATCAGAGAGAATCCAGAGGCTTCGTATGACCACAGAGTGTTGGATAGTACGAAGGGGGACTGGACAGCGACACTCGAGCCTCCGTACGACCTTGTCTTGGGTCTCAGTCTCTTCAATGCGCCTGAAAGTGCATACGAAAAAAGCCGCGAGCGCTGTGATGAGCTCATGAGAGACATGCACGGACTACTCGCGGATGACGGACTGCTGATTGTGACGCTCAGAGATGAGATGTTTGCTGATGCGTCAAAAGCACACACGAAAACAGAGTCGTATCTGAATGCACATGAGTATTCCTTGTTGCATCTGGACCTGAATACGGCGTGGGCAAAAAAATCCTAAGAACGCTATCCTATTCTTTGCATGCGCCTCGCCTCGCTCTCTCCGGCAGTGACCGAGATCCTATTCTGTCTCGGACAGGGAAAGAACGTGGTGTGTACCGATCATTACAGTGACACCCCCGAGGAAGTACTGGCTCTGCCGCATCTGAAGGATCATCAGAAAATCGACCCCGAAGCACTGAGGGCACATACCCCCGAGCTCGTCTTCACATCTACGGTCGTGCAGGAGAAGCTCGCAGAGAAACTCAAGAAGGACGGCTTCGCTGTCGTGCATCAGGATCCAAGATCAATCCCCGAGATCTACCAGAGCATTCGCGAGATTGGACAGCTCCTTGATTGCATGGCACGTGCGGAGGCGCTGATTGCTGATATGCAGTCGGGCTTCGCGAGTGTGAAGAAGAAGGTATCTCTCTTTCCACGTCGCCCGAGAGTGTACGTAGAGGAGTGGCATAACCCGCCGATGGTGAGTGGGAATTGGGTACCCGAGGTCGTGAGGCTTGCTGGAGGTATACCTTTAGCGGTTAGCGGCGAGCGGGTAGCGGGTAATGATGGAAAAAATCCTCTGAGTCGAGAAGTGTCTTTGGCTGAGATACAGGCGTTCGATCCGGATCTGATTGTGCTGTCGATTTGCGGCGCAGGATCAGTGGCGTCCAAAGATTTGCTCACCAGTCGCGCAGGCTGGAGCGATCTGCGTGCCGTCCGTGAGAATCATTTGTTTGTGATCGATGACTCGCTCCTCAATCGCCCAGGACCTAGGTTGACCGAGGGGGCGTCGCGACTATTTGGATGGGTGTTTCAGGTAGCGCATTGATGTAAGGATGCCAAGGAGTACAAAGAGTTCGAGGAAAACGAGGATCCTTGTTATCCTTGCACTCTTTGTTTTCTTCATTCTCTTCGTTGTGTTACGATCCGTACACACTTCCCCCTTTGTCCCCATGTCTCTCGCTTCCTTCGATTCTCTGATTGCTTCCAAAAGTCTCCTGAAGCATCCGTTCTACGTTCGTTGGACGAAAGGGGAACTCAGCATAGACGACATGAAGGTCTACGCTCGCGAGTACTACGCTCTCGTCTCTGCAGTTCCAGAGGTGGTTGCCATCGTTCTTGAGAAGGCGAAAGTGGAGCGTCCTGAGATCGCTTCGTTCATCGAGAAGAACCTGCACGAAGAGCAGGAACACGTCGCTCTTTGGGAGCGTTTTGCTTCATCGATGGGCATCACAAAGAAAGAGCTGGTTGCATACGTTCCTTCGAACAAGATGCAGTCAGCAATTCAGGATATGAAAGACGCGGTATCGGTCTCTCTTGATGCTGGTATCAGTGCTGTCTACGCGTTCGAGCGTGAACTGCCAGAGATTGCGAAGACGAAGAAGGAAGGACTGATTGCTTTCTACGGACTCACTTCCGAGGATGCACACGTCTACTTCGATGAGCACTTGAATGAAGAGGAGCACCTCAAGGTGTGGCGAGACGCAGCGAAGAATGCTGACAAATCAGCGGTAATGGCTTCCATGACTGCCCAGAACAAGGCACTGGATGCTGTGTGTGAGGTGGCTGGGATTCCTTGCAGTTGCTAGACAGAACGAAGTGGTTAGTGGGTAGAAGATAGTGGCTAGTTTGGTTTTCACTGATGAAACTCGCCACTAATCACTAACTTCACACCACTTTTTTTGATATTCTCCGTTCATGTACGACTCCCTCATCATCGGTCTCGGTTGCGCCGGTTACACAGCAGCCATCTACGCTGCGAGGTACAAGATGTCCGTGTTCCTCGTTGGTGCGGAGCAGGGTGGTATGGGCAATACTGCTGCGGAAGTAGGAAACTGGCCGGGTGACATCGAAGTGCGAGGACCTGATCTAATGGAACGGATGCACAAGCACGCCGCGAGTTTCGGTGATGCTGTGACTATCAAGATCGCGAAAGTGAAGAGTGTGACGAAGATCGACGGTGGATTCGAACTCACGCTCGAAAATGGAGACAAGGTGCAGGGCAAAACAGTGACGTTCGCCACGGGATCCAACAAGCGTCATCTGGGAATCCCCGGTGAGTACGAATTCGCAGGCAAGGGAGTGACGTACTGTGCAACCTGTGATGCATTCTTCTATCGGGGTAAGACCGTTGCGGTCATCGGAGGAGGGGACAGTGCTGTGGAGGGTGCAGCAATTGCCGCACAGGTCGCAGCCAAGGTGTACCTGATTCATCGAAAAGACACCTTCAGGGCAGAGCCCTACTGGGTCGACAAGGTGAAAGAGAAGAAGAATGTGGAGTTCGTGCTGAACACCAATGTTCTCGAAGTATTGGGTGAGCAGAAGGTCACAGGCGTGAAGTTGGATGCTCCGTACAACGGATCAGATATCTTGAAGCTTGACGGTGTGTTTATCGAGATTGGATCTACTCCAGCTGTAGAGCTCCCAACTCAGATCGGGTGTGAGATCGATGGACGCGGTTTTCTGAAAGTCGACAGTGCCCAGAAGACCAATGTCGTCGGAGCGTTTGGAGCAGGGGATCTGACGAGTGGCAGTAACTACTTCGCACAATTTGCGACATCCGTTGGCGAGGCAGCAGTAGCAGCAAACACCGCGTTTAACTATTTGCAGGCGGGACACTAAGGAGAATAACCAAATACCAAATCCCAATCACCAAGGAATGACCAAGTCCTAATCACCAATCATCAAAGAATGACCAAGTTCTAAGAGCTAATCATCAAGTTCTAAGCACTAATCATCAAAGAATCACCAAGTCCTAATCACCAATCATCAGAAATTTTTGATTATTTGAATTTGGTGATTGGAGCTTTCTTGGTCTATTGGTGTTTGGAGCTTTTCGTAGAGTACACTTTCCCCATGTGGTTCCTCTTCGCGGTACTCGCGGCATTCTGCTGGGCACTCATCAATGTGCTCGACTCGATTCTCGTGCACAATTACGAGAAAAGGCCGATGGCACTGATGTGGAGTCAATCCATGTGGAGCCTGCCGATTCTACTCATTCTCTCTCAACTTTTGCCGCTTGAGAGTACGTGGATCCCGGTGCTTCTTCTCTTCGGAGTGATCGGGTACGTCGGAGATGTGTGGTTCTTTCACGTCCTTGAACACGTGGATGTGTCGGTAAGCAATCTCGCGTGGGCACTTCTCTCCCTTTTTCTCGCGTTTGCAGGCTTTCTCTTGTTTGGCGAATCATGGACGATGCTACAGACAGTTGGTGCACTGCTTACGGTACTGGGAACACTGCTCCTCATCCTCTTTCATCAGCACATCAATCTGAAACACGCTGTATTCCTGATTCTTTCGCTCTCTCTGCTCTACGTTCCGTTTTATGTGATGAAGAAGGCGGCAGTGGATGGAGGGCAGCATCCAGCAGCAGTCTTTTTCTGGCTGGTTCTCGCCCGCGAGATCACATCGTTCTCCCTGCCACTCCTTTTTCCGTCGGTTCGTCGCACTGCGATCAAGGCCATCCGTGCTAACTGGAGTTTCTCGGCTATCAACGCATGTGTGATCGTCACTTTTTTTGCCGCAGAGTACTTTGGTACACTGGCCTACGCATCAGGAGACCTCTCGCTTGTAGCGATTGCCAATAACGTACAGCCATTCTTCGTCTTAGCCCTTGCGGGGCTGTTTAATTGGCTCATGCCAAGACGGGTTCCAAAAGAGCTGTTATCTCGGCAATCGGTTTGGATCAAGCTCTGCACCTTTTTTGTCGTGTTTCTGGGGCTTGCGCTCCTCGCACTTCATTAAGTAGAATGCTCCGGCTATGCCACGAGGAAAGAAAACCGTCTACGCAGGATACTGCAGCGAGTGTAACTCGCGCTCATGCTCTGTGCGTATTATGAAAGCCAAGAAGGCAGAATTTCGTAAGCTCAAGAAGTTCTGTGGAAATTGCAGGAAAAAGACTGATGTGAAGCTCAAAGAAGAGAAGCACTCAAGCTAGGAAATACGAGGAACGAAAGGAACAATAGGAATGAGAGGATCCTTGGATTCTTTTTATTCCTCTGGTTCCTCTTTTTCCTCTACCATGTTGGCATGCATAAGCAGTACAGACGTGCGGCATCCATCCTTCTCGTTCGTCCATCGAGTGTGTGCAGTCCTGATGGTTGTGGATCGGTTTTCGAAGTCCTTCTCGTTCATAAACCCAGGAAACATGATGCGTGGCAGTTGCCGCAGGGTGGGATCGAAGAGGGAGAGACAGTGTCCGAGGCGGCACTCAGGGAACTGCAAGAAGAGACGGGCATTGTCGTTTCATCGGTTCTGTACGAGAGCCCGATTCGTTACCGTTACGATTTCTCGACCGGGTTCCTCCGTCGACATAGCCCCATCAACCATGGTCAGGAGCTACTGTTCGCCGTTGCGCTCGCTCCTCCAGAAGTCCGTGTGACTGTGGATGAACGTGAAATTGATGGATTTCGATGGGTGCTGCCTGAGAATATTCATAGCTTCGTTAAACGTAAAGAATACTTGGATACGATTATGCAAGTGATCGACGAGTACCGCTCTCGCCATGCGACTTCGTAAACTTCGCCTGCAGGGTTTTCGGTCGTACGCGACACTCGATCTGGATATCGACCCAGAACGCCGTACGCTTTTTTTTGGATCCAACGGATCGGGTAAAACCAATCTCATCGAGGCACTCTCGTACCTCTCGGCTGGCAGGTCGTGCCTGAGACTTGCCCCCGATACAGCTGTCCGATGGGGCGATATGTTCTTTCGGTTGGAAGCCGATGCCACGAGCGACAGTGGAGAGGACCTGACACTCGAGTATGTGTTTCAGACTACTCCCAAGCGACAGAATGCCTGCTTCATTCGCGGACAGCGCTCTCCTCTTACCTCATTCATTGGGGCACTCCCGACCATTATCTTTTTGCCTGAGCACTTGGATCTTTTCTCCGGTGCTCCGCAGGGAAGACGACAATTCATCGATGCTTTGCTGGCACAGCTTATTCCCGGGTTTCCAGCTGCGCGTTTGGAGTACGACCGCATCCTGAAGCAGCGAAATGCGGCACTGAAGATGATTGCGCTTGGCTCACTGCCACAAGCGGAACTCATGATCTGGAATCGGCAACTGGCTGCCTCTGCGATTCCGATTGTGCAGCACCGTCGTACCGTTCTGAGTGCGCTTTCGTCGGCATTACCTGACGCTGCCGAACACTTCGGCGAGTCGTGGCAGGACGTCCGTATCGATGTGCAGTCTCGTGGCGGGGACTCAGAAGCATCGTTCCTTGCTGCATTGGAAGAGCAAGTGACGAGGGATCTGGTAACACAGACAACGAGTGTGGGTCCGCACCGCGATGACTGGCAGATCGTCGTCGATACGCGTGCGCTTCCCACATTTGCCTCGCGTGGGCAACAGCGTGCAGCACTGCTTTCGCTCCTCGTCGCATCAGCGTCGCTCTTCACGGAGTACCGAAAAGAGCGTCCTATTATTCTGCTCGATGACGTCTATTCCGAATTGGATGCCGCGCATCAGGAAGCACTGACGGCAACCCTCAGCGACGCGCAGATTCTGATGACCAGTACGCACAGTGCTCCCGGGCATCCGGAGCTCCTTCAGCGACTGGTGAGTGACGGGAGTGTGCGGGATGCGGACGTGTAGGCACCGTAGAGCGCGAGTGCGAGGGCATCTGCTGCATCTGCGGGTTCAGGCATGGAGTGAAGTTTCAGAATCCGCTGCACCATCATTTGCATCTGCTTTTTGTCCGCCTTCCCATCTCCGGTGATGCTCATCTTAAGCTGCAAGGGTGTCGCCTCTACGATTTCGATGCCACATTTTGCGACAGACACCAAAATGGCCCCACGTGCCTCGGCTGTCGCCATCGCAGTTTTTGAATTTGTTGCGAAGAAGAGTTTTTCGACGACGGCAGTGTCAGGTTTGTATTGATCTAGTATTTCTTCGATATCACGCGAGAGCTCGAGGAGTCGTGCGTGTGTCGGTAGCGTGTGATCGGTTGTGATGATCATCCATTCGAGGGGAGTGATCGTGCCGTCAGGCGCAACGTCGATCAGCCCGATGCCAGCCCGGGTCAGTCCCGGATCGATACCCAAAATGCGCATGGGGCTAGTATCTCGTATCTTGTATCTTGTATCTAGTATTTCGCATCAAATTTCAACCTTCAAAAAGTGCCGTTTTTCTGCTATAATATGAGGATTTATGCAGAACGCTCGACATCGCCATGCGGTCGCTTTTCCACTCTTCGTGGTGGGCACCATGGGCGTACTGGGTCTCAGTATGCTGGGTGGTGCCAGCACGATACTGCATAGTCGTTCAGTTGCTTTGCAGGCGGAGACAGAGCAGCGCACTATCGCACTGAACAGTACGACGACAGCGAATCTGCAGCCGGACGCACGCTTCACTCTTTCGTCTGAGGAAAATGGACTCCCTCGCATCGACCACGGCGAAGTCATCGTTGATACCACGTACCTTGGCTCAGTCAGTGCAGGGGAGAGCGTTGTGACGGTCATCGATGGCGCCTTCTCTGTACTCCATACTGACTTGGAGACAATTGTGGCACCGCTCTCCGCGCCCGTGCTCGTCGAAGAGGCGGGCAAAGCAGTCATTGTTCCACAGGGGTATCAGTATCGAGTGGGCACAGGACTTGCCTCCATTCCGATGCCGTGGATTCAAGAGCGTGCGAAACTTCTTGCTGATCCCAAACCGGATCTCTTTACTGCGCTGACACCGCTCACAGTCGCGAACGTAAGCCAAGTGCAGGAGGCGCTTGTGGCTAGCACACAGACAGACATACTTCCTCTGCTGGCATTAACAGTACTTGCTTCAGGACAACCACTCGATACAGAAGTAGAACAATCGGTACTTGCGATACTGAGAACACATGATGTCGCACGTGCGAGTGTGGCACTGACGCTCCCACAAATCGCACGATTTTCAGGAAAGCCACTCACGGCAGAACTTCTCTCTGATTGGTCTGATGCTGTCGTGCGTCTCTCTACGACTGATCGTATAGCATCTCTGGATGCCCTTAGTCTCGGTGCTGATGCCGCACGTATCGCACATCTACGAGGCTACCCAGTCCAGTCGTCACTCTGGGAGCAGGCACTCTCCTCCGTCTCCCCGATTCTTCTGGCGACTACCCAAGACCCAGATGAGCGTGATCGCATCGTCGCTCTGAACGCGAGTGTCCAAGCAAGCAGACAGCCACTCACTGCGTCACTGATCGATCTCCCAACGCAAACCCTTCCTGTTCCTGTGGCTGCATCAACTGTCGATCCAGTTCGGTTGCTCGCTGAGACGTCCGCGATGCTTCAGAGGCGTCGCGTTCTTCAGACAGCGAATACCGAAGTGATATTGGACGCTGCTCACCCGGGCATGGCGCGAGTGCGTCATGTTTTCAAAGAAGAGGACGGAGTACTGATTGAGTATGCATTCTCATACGATCCTGCGACGGATACCGTTGCGTATATTGTGCGTGGACCAGGGGCTGGGGAGTCGCTCCCTAATGCTCTGTCGGGTGAAGTGTTCTTTCGTTAAAAAAAGATCCACACGTGAGCGTGGACCTTTTTAACTCTTTTAAAGAGTTGATTACATCTTGCAACCCTTGCAGTTCATCAGACCGTAGACGCCTGAAAGTCCGACGAGTACGTAGACAACCGCTTCGAGGGTCATCCACTTACCGAGGATCATGTGGACAACGTTCCAGTCGGCGCCGCCCATCAGCCAACCAAGACCGACGAGACCCCAGTTGATTGCACCGATCGTGACCAGTGCGCAGGCGACCATACCGAGAGTACCTTTGTTACACATAAGAAAGTGAAGTGAAGAAAGTAGATATCTACACTTTATACTCAGACAGGCAAACACTCGCAACACTTTCTCTTGTACAAGCCTAAAGAGTTGTTTCCTGATGCTATTTTGAGCACATCTTTTGAACAGCCGATCTTGTGTATGAGATTATCATATGATAATATATGAATACTACTCCTGCCCTACTTCTTATGACCACGATCTCTGTTCCACTCTCCGATGAAATGCTTCGTCATTTGGAGATGATCATCAAACTTGGTATCGCTCCGAACAAAGCTGAGGCACTGCGTCAGGCACTGAAGAAGTACTTGGAGGATCAGGCGGTGGAAGCTGTGCTCCGAGCACAGGCTGAGCCAAGCCTCTCGGGTGATTTGGATCTACTTGCTGAGGAGATCGTATGATGACAGTTCTCTATAAACCGAATTTCGTGCGCCAGTATAAGAAGTTACCGCGCGCACTGCAGGAAGAAGTGAAAGAGAAGCTAGAGGTTTTTCGGGAGCATCCGACACACTCGTCGCTGAAAGCACACAAGCTACACGGTAGGTTAAAGGGTTGTATGAGTTTTTCCGTAAACTATCGCTACAGAATTGTATACGAGGTTACAGCTAAAAAAACGGTCGCCTTACTTGCAGTCGGGGATCACGATATTTACCAGTAATTGAGAATGACGGAACAGGGAAGTTGGTGCACGTTTTATTCGTGCGCATGCTGGTCGCTCGACCGATGAGCCTCTTCATTTTCACTGGGAGTATTCGATTCTACGGCTGAATGATGATTCTCTGAGCCGTGCCCTTGGCGGAGGCTATCTGGGATCAAGCTGTTAAAAATACCGAGTAGTACATACAAGAGTAGAGCAGAGCACGTGAGGAGAATGAGGAGCAAGAGCCATTGCTTCAATGAATACTGCATACGTTCAGTGATGGCAAATGCGATGAATCCGAGTGCGAGCCCAACAGGGATCAGCACCGACGCGTAGGCAGGAGTATCGATAAAATGTTGCGTCCCTCCGCTGGCCATGCCGATGGTGAGCGCGAGGAAGAGCGACGAAATGACGAGAAAGAGAATCCTTCGACGGCTGAGTTTCTGTAGAGCGGTACTCGTCTCTCTGTATACCAATGCAATCGTGAAGAGACAGATCCCGAGACTGAGGACGCTTGTATCCCACACTGTCACTCCTTCACCGAAGTGGACGACAGAACCTGCGACGAATCCCGCACCGAGAAACTGCATCACAAACAGGATGTACTTCGTTCCAATGGTAGGCTCAGAAGTGTGATGGGAGTTCATATAGATTGTATGAAGGTTAGTTGGTTTTTGTGGCTGCTTCAACAGTATCCACCTTCGCCAGGGCTACGGTGGACAGGTCAGTGTTACGCTAACGCCCCTTTTGATTCCGGCTCGCAAGCTCATCGGATCCAACTGAGCGAATCGAATGGTGGGCGATGGCTGACCCTAGCACCAGTCGCTTCGTTCCGGTGCTGGGCAGGTTTGAACAGCCGACACTTTAAAAAACTCGCGAAGTCCGCACTTGCTGCGGACTGGAGCGACACCGCTTTTAGGAAAGGAGAGTCCGTGAGAGGAAAACGTAGTTTTCCTTTCACGATTATAGTGGTGGGCGATGGCTGATTTGAACAGCCGACCTCGACATTATCAGTGTCGCGCTCTAACCAACTGAGCTAATCGCCCATAGATACTATAAAGCCGCACCAGGATAGCGATTTACGGCTACTCCCTCAACACTATTTCTTTCGACGAATGCTGGTGACGCTCTGCCCCTTCTCTATGTGCGTGATCACGTCTGCAAGGTACGGAGCGATGCTCAGGACCGTGAGGCCTTTGAACGCTTTGCCATCAACCGGGATCGAGTCTGTTACCACCACTTCCTTGAACTCAGCTTTCTTCAGGTTCTCTATTGCACTACCTGAAAACACAGGGTGTGTGATCGCTGCATAGACATCTTTTTTCGCACCACGCTTGATGAGTGCTTCACGGGCAGGCGCGAGTGTGGAGCCAGTGTCGATCATGTCATCGAAGAGGATGCAGGTTCGCCCCTCGATGTCTCCCACCACTTCCAGGATCTGTGCTTTGTGATGTTCGGTGCGATGCTTGTGCATGATCGCCAGTTCCGCACCCATGAGATCGGCGAATTTCTTGGCTCTCTTCGCACCTCCAGCGTCTGTCGAAACGACGGTGATGTTCTTCAGTTTCTTCTTCTTAAAGTACTGCATGAGGATGCTGCGTGCATCCAGCGCATCGACCGGGATCTGGAAGAATCCCTGAATTTGATCTGAATGCAGATCCATCGTGATCACGTGATCCGCTCCTGACTCTTCGAGCAGGTGTGCCACCAACTTTGCCGAGATCGGCTCACGTGGCAGTGCCACGCGATCTTGCCTCGCGTACGGGAAGTAGGGAAGGATGACGTGCACCGCACTTGCGAAGCTCAGCTTCGCAGCTTGGCACATCAGAAAGAGTTCCATCAGATCCTCATTTGGATTGCGAGTTCCTGTTTGCAGAATGTAGACACTCTTGCCGCGAATCGATTCCTCGAATTTGACGTAGCGCTCGCCAGAGCTGAATGGTTTGAGGACCACTCTGCCGAGAGGCACGCCCAATGTGCGAGCAACTGCTCGTGCGAGAAGCGGGTGCGATGATCCTGCGAATAGATGCATTGTGACTTAGTATACCATACAGGGCTTCCAAAAGCCATAAAACGGTCTTGGAAGGCGTCAAAGACGCGTATACAGTGTCTTTATGAAAGACCGTTTTCGTACTCTCACCGATACGCTGATCGTCACCTATCTTCTGATCACTGGGTGGGCTTTTTTTGTCACGATGACTCATATCTTTCCCATCGGACCCCTCCGCCCGATCGTCATCTTCAGTTACGGCATGATGGCGCCATATCAGGGTTCATCGGCAGTCAATACTGAACTCGTCGTACGTGCTACGACACCTGAGGGCACAACCGTGCTCGCATCGATCGATCACTATTTCCCCGGACTCCATGGCGAGCGAAACTCTCGACAGTTGCTGGAACAGTTCGCTGATCGCTCCCCAGAAAAACTGGAACCTTACTTCGATCGATTTCTAGAACAGTTTCTGGCTCTGGAGGCAGGTCAGGGGAGGCTGTACTCATCCGCTACTCTCTTTTCTGAAGTCTGGCTGCGTGACCCCGCAGGGTATGACAGAGGACGTGAGAAGGGTGTGAAGCGTACATTTCTCAGTCAGTATCCATGATGCAGATTTCGGATCGCATACGGCATTTCTTCTACGCCACGGTGCACCCGCATACCTTCGCGGTGCTCAGAATCGGTTTTGCGCTTTTCCTCATGCTCTATTGGTACGCGCAGTGGCGTGAGGTGACTCGTCTCACCCCTGCAGGCGGCATCACTCTTCCGGCGGTCGTCGATTATCCGTTGTGGCTTGATGTGATTCTTCGGCCATCACTCGGTGTTGCCCATGGATTTTTCGTTCTGATATTCGTGGCACTCGTGTTTCTCCTGCTTGGGTCTTACACACGTACTGCAGCAGTGGTGCTTCTTTTACTCTCCGCGCATTATCATGTCTGGAACCAGTGGATGTTTGCGACTTCGTACTATCGACTGTTCCAGTTCACGCTCGCGGTGATGCTGCTTCCGGGTGCAGATCGTGCGTTTTCCCTTGCGATGCTCAGACGTCATGGCTCGGTGTGGGAATGGGAACCGATGTCCGTTCTTCCCCTTCGTTTCCTTGGGCTACAGCTCACTGCTACGTACTTGGGTGTCGGTTGGCAGAAATTGATTCTGCCTGGATGGACCTCAGGTGAGATACTCTTTCGCAGTTTCACCAGTCGGTGGGGAACCGAGTTCGGTTTCTTCTTGGCGCGCACCATGCCTTCCGTTCTTCTGGATTGGATGATGCGCACGACACTCGTCATCGAACTCGCGATGCCATTCGCACTCTGGATACGCAGGTTACAGGTCTTTGCATTTCTCGGTGGATTCGTCTTTCACACCATGGTGACGCTGACGATGAGCATTTGGTGGTTTCAGATTATGGTGCCAATGTATGTGGTATTTTTGGATCCCGCAGTGGTGTTTGCGCGGCTCCGCATTTGGTCAGGCAACCGGATTCCACTTCGGCCTGCTGGTACAGAGTGACGCGTGCATGCCTTTGTCCCTTCGAGTAGCTCCGAGCGTAGCGAGGAGCATATCGAGAAGGGACTGTGTGTGGTGTCTGTTCTCGTTACGCCCTGTACCAGTCGTTACACTCCGGTACAGGGCTACTCGAACAGACAAAATCTTTTCTAACAGGGGGAAGGGGGAGGAGCTTCACTAATTATGTTTGATTCGCTACATTCTCTGTATGCATGTTCGTGCGTCGCACATCCGCGGGATGCATGTAGTGGATGACTCCACACAATTTCTCGTAGGACTGATCGATCATCCGCTTATTCAACCTGATACCGGTACGATTATTGGTTTCTTTGTTCTCTCGGTGCAGGGAATGGGGGATTCGATTCTGTTTTTGAGTACGCTCGACATCGTTCAATGGGGGACTGTGGTGCATATCCGCTCAGAAGATGTCCTCGCTCCACCGCATGAACTCGTGCGTTTGGAGGAGAGCCTGCATGAACGGCGCACTATCCTCTCGCAACCGATTCGGGTACGACCTGGGGGCGTCACGCTCGGACGTTGCGTCGATGTGCAGTTCGATACTGCAACGTACTTCATCGAGTGGCTTTTTCCGCGTCGGTGGTACCTGATGCGCGACCCCATACCGGTAACCGAAATTATCGAAGTGACCAAGAACGCAATCTGGGTAAAGCCGCCACTTCGGGTACTCCCAGAGAAGAAGACGGAGAAGACTATGGAGCGTCCAATCCTTCCTGCGACTGACTCAGCAGTCGCTACGATGCAACGAGACCCACCTTCCCACACCTCGTAAGCAAGTCATCAGGTATAAAAAAAGCCGCGTTGCCGCGGCTTTATAGTATTCAAGTGGAAGGATAGTGCTTAGATCAAACCTGCAACGAACGAGACGATGACGCGTGCTAGAAGGATGACGATGATACCTACGATAACGTAGATAATTGTCTTCTTTGCGGTGTCTTTCTGTCCGTCATCACCACCAGAGACGATGAGGCGGATACCTGCGACGATGACGTACACGACGGCGAGAAGAAGGACGAAGTCCAGAACAATCACGACAAGATCGATGATCGTCTGCTTGATACCCTCGGTTCCCGTTGCATTTGGCAAACCAGGAATGGATGGAATATCCAGCTGTGCAAATGCACGCTGCACAAAAGCCTGTGAAGCGACGAGCGCACTAGAGGCGTAAGCGAGAACTTTATTCATAAATGAAAGTGGAGAAGAGATCGTTGCCTATTATCCAGGCGCTTTCTCGCGAGCGCAAGTGGTTTTTTATTGTCTTGTACTTTGCGCAAGCACTCCTTGTCAAAGTGAAGTACTATTCGAAGAGCCCTGCGACAAACGACACGATGACGCGTGCGAGCAGCACAACGATGATACCGGCGATGACGTAGTAAATTGTCTTCTTTGCCGTATCTTTCTGGCCATCGTCACCACCGGAGACGATCAGGCGAATACCTGCAATAATCACGTACACGACGGCGAGAAGCAGGACGAAGTCCAACACGATAACCACAATGGCCACGATAGTATCTTTGATACCATCCACTCCGTCGCCAGCTGCCAGTCCCGGGATACTCGGCACTTCTAACGCCAGTACTCGAGCAGGCAGTGCGCTGAGAGTAATCAGAAGCGATAGAAGAGTATCTGTGAGGCGCTGCATAGGAGTTGAGGAGAGAAGTTGGGTAGACTGTACTCGATGTTTTATTCGTCGTCCATGTGCAAAAAACCCATGACGATGATCAGAAATGCCGGCAGCGTGTACCAGAGGTCCTGATTCAGCAGCATGATCTGCATAAGCGTCGACTGTTGGAGAAGGGGAATGAGCGGTGCACTACTTAGCATGCCACTGTCTAAGATCGCACTGCCCGTTGCGTAGGTGAGCAGAATGGAGACGATGAGCCCGGCTGAGGCGTATCCGAAGAGTGCGGTTGCGGCAATGTTGAGTATCTTGCCTCCTTCTTTGGCAAACGTGATGCCGATGCCACTCCTCTGCACAATGACGATCACGCAGAGAGCAAAGAGAAAGATCTTCGCAACCGGCAGGATGGTCGTGTCCCCCTGCATTCCGATTGAGGTGAGGAAGATATCCCACGTGCCGACCAATTTGGTGAGCACATTGCCGATACCCTGTACTGCGACTGCTGAAATGTACGAGGCGATGATGATGTTGACCGACTGCTCTTTTCCGATGATGAAACTGTAACTCATGACAATCGCGAAAAAGACGACGATTGTAAGGTCCCAGCTGACAGTAAGGGTCGGCATGGACCTAAGAGTATGCTTTTACTGTCAGTCTGAAAAGTACCAAATAGCGGGTAGCGGGTAGCGGGTAGCGACTGTACTATTCTTTCGATGCGTCACGGTTTTCTTCTTGTTCATAAACCCAAAGGTCCGACCAGTCACGATCTGGTGGGAATGGTCAGGCGTACGCTTAGTGAGCCAAGTATCGGGCATCTGGGGACGCTGGATCCCATGGCAGAGGGACTCATGGTACTTGCAGTGGGATCCAAGGCGCTCAAAGTCATTGAACTTTTTTCCAAGATGACGAAAGAGTACGACGCCGAGGTGACGCTCGGGAAAGACAGTACGACATACGATGCCGAGGGGCTCATCACCGTTCACGATACGAGGCCTGGCTACGAACCGCCGACTGATCAGTCACGCGTTCAGACGGTTCTGAATGAGAGATTCGTCGGGACCGTGGATCAGGTGCCTCCCATCTTTTCCGCCATCAAAGTCGGGGGCAGTCGAGCGTACCGCAAGGCGCAACGTGGCGAGTCTGTGGAACTGAAGAGTCGTCCGGTATCGATCACCGAGTGTCGCATTCTCTCCTATAACTATCCCTTGCTTTCGTTGCATGTAGCGTGTGGATCGGGGACGTACATTCGTTCGCTCGCACACGATATTGGTGAGACACTGCGTTCAGGCGGCTATCTGTCGAAGCTCGTGCGTACCAAAGTAGGGGAGTGGTTACTGACTGATGCTGTCCAGCCCGACTCAGTCGCCTGGGGACATGTTCTGCCGCTTAAAAGTGTGTTGTCACTGATGCCTCGGAGAGAGCTGAGTGATGCAGAAATGATCGAGATTCAGCATGGTCGGTCTGTCATGGGCATCATGCCGTCTGAGGGTACCCCGATTGCTTGGCATAAGGATCTCCCTGTTGCGATCCTCGAAAGAAATCCAAAGAAACAGGGGATGCTGAAACCGAGGAAGGTGCTGTAGCGAAGTCTGTGGTATGTCGTATGCTGTATTCACAGCATCCCGGTCGTACTTTCCTGCAATTTCTGATAACTCCTGGCTCCACTTTCGCATGATGCACGAAGTGACGGAGAGAAGAGCGAGCACGAGTACATAGCTTTTTCCCTGTCGGGTAGTGTGTATTTCAAGAACATATGACCTGCCCCTTCAGCGCATGTCGTGCGTTGCCATCCAATTTCGATGAGTTCACAAAGATCGATTGCGTTTTGGACCATCGATGCCGACTGAGCGAATAGTCGAGGAAGATAAAAGAAACACGACAGCTTCTCCTCTTCAGTGACTGATCCGCAGAACGCTGCAGCCTCTATGCGACGTGGACTTTCCTTGGGCACACCCGTTTCCTCAGCATCGAAGATGTGCATGAAGACGCCATCATGACAGTCCATCCGTCCAGGAAGATCGATGGATCCGCAGTGCCTCAGTGCTTGCTCATCGTCATTTTCCAGTAGCACCATGAGCCCGTGACCAATCCCGTGATAACAGATTTCATTGGAGGAGTCGCCACATGCCAGAGCGATTTGCTCAGCAACGAGCTCAGGACTGAGAACGGTTTTAAGAAGTCCAAAGTGCGCCTCGATTGCGCCATGAATAAACCCTCCGCCACAGAGTGCGTCACTTATTTCCATCGTTCTCTGCCAGCCGAGGCTTTCCACGGCTTCGTGTCCTATTTGATGCAGGAGCCCATGGCACACCTTGGTGCGCTCTGGGTGTTCACGCAGATACTTAGCGTAGGACTGAAGTAGTGTTGTTGGATCCGACGAGAGCCACCTCTCTAGCATTACTTCTTCCTCCGAGAGCGTTGCATCGAAAAGCGAGCGTATGTGGTAAACAGCTGGATCGATCAAGTGGAGCTGAAGCACGATCAAGATGACCGCAAAGGAAATGATGCCGAAGAGTGCAGGTTTCATTCGCATGCAGAGTGATTGTATATGTTTCCGTATCCAGAAATAGAACGAGTCGCGAAGGCAAGCTCGCCGCATTAGCACCAGATGAGAGTGGAACTTATTTGCATTGGACACCTTGACAAATAAATATTAACATTCATAATAATATTATGAATCCTTCTAAAGGACTGCAGCACACCCTGCAAGAAAACAGTCGGGAATTGGCTCTGGAACAAGCTATTCTTGAGCTTGATGCACTCGAGGTTCCAACTATCCAAGTATACGATGGGCCGTGGATCGACATAGAGGTAGATAAGAGTAGTGGTAGCCCTCACTGCAGCGTGCGCATGCATTCTCGTGGTGGTAGAAGCACAAATAAAAATCTTCAAATCCAATTTATTTTTGAAGTGATTGAAACAAGACATCGACTCCAAGTTCTTCTAGGAGATGCCTTCGGACCGAAATCCAAAGGGATACCGCTTGCACGAGAAAATCTGACACTCGTCTGGGAAAGCGATACAGGCCTAGGAAATGATTCCTTACCTGTAGGCCAAGAAATTCGTGATGCATTAGCGGATCAATTGAGCCGAATAATTATTGAGCTGAGATTGGAAATAGTGCGAGTATCCGAAGAAAAACATTTAACTCTCAATCATCGAGAGGTAGACAATGAATTGGCGGAACAAATCCTGACACTACGAAGAGAGACAATGAAAGATTGGCACCCTAGCTGTGACAATGAAGATAGTAATGTTGGTGGATCGGGTGGGACTTGAACCCACGACCAAGAGATTAAGAGTCTCCTGCTCTACCAACTGAGCTACCGATCCAAAGGGTGACTTTCGATGACGGAAAGAACGAGAATCGAGCAGACTTTACTGACGCGCTCCGCAAGCGTCGCGCGGTCAGCTAAAGCTACCGATCCAGATAGCGGACAAATATTACAAGAGTTTTTGATAAGCCTCAACCGGCTACTAGGGAAGTAGCGGGTAGAAATGCGTGAAAGTTCGAGAAGCTACTGCGGTGGCAGGACGCCTCCGTTCTTGACTGCCTGATCGATCTGCTCGATCAGTGCCTTGCTCGCGTCTTTCAATGCCTTCTTTTGTTCATTATTGGCAGCCTCTTCAATCTGCGTCAGCACCGCCTGAGCATTAGGGTTGCCGTACTTCTTGGCAGCAGAGAACCAAGCATAGGCAACGCCTGTGTCAGTCTCGACCCCTTGACCCTGTGCGTGCATGACGCCCAGGTTGAACATCGCTTCATTGAACCCCTGCAGAGATGCTGCAGTGAAGAGACGGTGTGCCTTCGTGAAGTCCTCATCCACACCTTCTGCGCGGTAGTACATCACACCTTGATTAAACATTGCACGTGGGTTGCCCTGGTTTCCTGCCTTCTCGAACCACGTCATCGCTTTCTTGTAGTCCTGCTTCACGTAGGTTCCGTTGTAGTACATCACTCCCAGATTGAACTGAGCACGGACTTCTCCCGCATCGGCTGATTTGGTGAACCAATCGAATGCAGTTTTCAGATCCTCTTTTGTCGCACCTGGCTTATCGTGATGCAGTGCGCCCAGGTCGAACATCGCGGCTGGGTCACCAGCTGCTGCCATTGCTTCTATCTCCTCACGAGTGAATTGAGGTTGCTCGACGACAGCAGTCTTGCCGCAGCCAGCGAGTACGAGACAGAGGAGAAGGACGTAAAGGGAAGAGGAGCGAACAGTCATAGCGCGGCAGAGTGTACAAGTATGAGCGCTGCATTTCTGCATGACTGACTTGCAAAGATCCGTTTTCAGTATGGATTATCTTGCGAGAGGCTCCGTACGCACTATACTTCGCGCCGAACCCTTTACCTCATCCTTTTTGCTCGCTTGTGCTATGTCTTCCTTTTCTCTCCATTTCTGGCAGCTGATCGCTCTGTTTGGTGGCGATGATGACGATGACGATACAGCTGTGGATTTAGATGCAGGCGATGATCTGGATCTCTTCGACGAAGAGGACGATTTCTCTGAAGAAGGAGACAACAATCTGAACGATGTCGGTGATGATGACGATGACGACTTCTAGTATTATCCCCCTTCGTCCCTCGATTCACACCATCGTCTGTAACTTCTTTATTGAAATCGCACGGAACTACGGAGGATTCCGCATAGTGACGACTTGCTTTAAGCTAGAGGTGCTTCACTTCGCTTCGATCAGTTCCTCACGACGTGTCATGCTCTCGATGGCGTGACGTTGAATCGTGCGCCAGTCATAGGGGAACTTGAATGTCTCGAGTGCGCGCACAACGGAGGCAAAGCACTGCCAAACTGTTGCTTCCTCATACGTAAACGCATTCCCACTCTCCTGTGTCGGCGAGTAGTTCTCGGTGAGATATGACTCGGGTGCGATCGGAACGCATCCATAGTGGAGTGCAGTTGCGACAGCATCGTCATGCACGTTCGAGAGAAACAGTGCCATGTCTGATCCTGCGAGTAACTTTCTCAGATTTTTGTCGTCATCAGCGACTACAGCGACTCGATGACCCGATGATGCGACGAGCGATCCAACCATTTCGCCACACTTCTTCGATCCGCGTCCGAGAATCACGATACTGACAGGGAGCTCTAGGAGTCCTGGAACGATCTCTTCAAACAGTGCCACATCACTCGCTTCACTGAGACCTGTAGGAATACAGAGAATCGGCTGCTTCGGTTCCTCGATCCACCCGAGGCTCTCCTGTAGAGCCGCCTTATTATCCATCTTATGCTCGATGGTTCTCGCAGAGTATTTGCGAGCGATGACGTTGTCGTAGGATGGGGAGAGTGTGTTCACGTTTGGGTGTGTGTGAATGTTTCTGATTAGTATAGCACGATCTGCTCTCTTCCGCACCCTCTGTAGGATTGCGAAACCTACTTACTGTCGTACAGTATGCGTTTTTATGGATTGCGTTTCTGGGCTCTAAAACGAGACAATTTCATTGATTCAAAAAGTGTCACTGTGCACATTTGCGGTCCTGCTGTAGGCTCCTCTCCATGCGTCCTCATACAGTCATTGTCGACGGTCATCACCTCCTGTATCGAGCATACTGGGCGATCCCTCGCACCATGAAAACGAGGGCAGGGGAGCAGGTGAATACAACATTTGGGATGGCGACGATGCTGCTTATGATTTTGAAGACCGAGGCGCCTGATCACATACTCTTTTGCTTCGATGCAGACGAGGATACGTTCAGACACGAGGAGTACAAAGAATATAAGGAAGGGAGAGCTGAGACTCCGGACGATTTTTACATTCAGATCCCACGTGCTCTGGAACTCATCGATACCTTTGGTATTCGATCGATTTCGGGGCAGAAGATGGAAGCAGATGACTTCGCAGCTACCTATGCAACCGAGATCGCGAAGCAAGGCGGACGTGTCACCATCGTGACGGGGGATCGGGATCTGCTGCAGCTTGCGTCTGATGACATCCGTATTGCCATCCCTCACAAGGGCTACCAGGCACCCGAGTACATGACACCCGAAGCGGTGAAGACCAAGTATGGTGTCGCCCCCACGCAGATTCCTTCGTACAAAGGACTCGTCGGGGATAGCTCCGATAACCTCCCCGGCGTGCATGGCATCGGGCCCATTGCAGCTAGTAAGCTCATCCAAGAGTTTGGATCGATCGCAGGCATCTTTGATAACCTGGAGAAAGTGAAACCATCATGGAAAGAGAAGCTCGTCGCTAGTCGCGAGAAGGCCTTCTTCAGTGAACGCATGGCGACACTGCGGACCGATGCTCCGATCCTCGTACCAATTGAGGATCTCCGATTACATATTGATGCCGCGAGAGTGCTAACACTCTTTCAGCAGCTCGAATTCTCACTTCCTCGTAGGCGTCTGGAGAGCCTGATGATGACGCCGTGGGGAAATCGATGCATTCATGGAGAAGCATCCGCCTCACTCCTCACAAGTGCACAAAAAATCGAAGCGAACCCCGAAGTGCAGATGTCGCTTCTGTAGAGAAGAGTGAAAAACTGGGGAGCCCTGATTGATGCGACGAGTTGAAAGTGAGAATACTTTTTTTGAACACTGATTTTTAAGTGCATACATTTTTTGTACTCTCGGTATTTTTTGCGCATCAGATCAATGAATTCATGAAACTGTAAAAGTCCTAAAATCAGCGCTTGTGAGTACGAAAGATGATCAACATGTAGTTGCGGGCTTCGGTCTGCGCTCTCTAGACTCGTAACCATATTCCGCGTGCGAACACTTTGATTACATTGCACGCATTTTCCGCCCTCACCTCCCCGCACTATGGCCAAAGAACGTGTTCTCGCGAGTCTCGATATCGGTAGTTCCAAGATCCGTACTGTTGTCGCTGTGACAGACGCTGCCTCGGCAGGATCTGTTCCGAGCATCATCGGAGTCGGACTCTCTCCTTCGCTTGGTATGCGCAAGGGGCATGTCATCGATATCGAAGAGGCAATTCATAACATCATCTCCGCACTCGAGGATGCCGAGCGTATGGCCGGTGTACCAATCAACCACGTCTTCGTTGGTATGAGCGGCGCACACATCGAGTCCTTTGATAGTCGTGGTGTGATCGCCATTTCGGGCGCCGAGATCACCGTCGATGACATCGCTCGCGTACTGGAGGCTGCACAGGCAGTCAGTATCCCAAGCAACCGACGCATTCTGCACATCGAGCCCAAGTCATACTCGGTTGATGAGCAGCGTGGCATCAAGAATCCAGTAGGTATGTCGGGCATCCGTCTAGAGGTCGAGGCACACATCATCACGGGGCAGATTCAACACGTGAAGAACATCGAGAAGTGTATCGATCAGGCAGGCATCGATATCGATGCGCTCGTGCCATCCACGATTGCTATCTCCGAGGCAGTGCTCACGAAGCGTCAGAAGGAACTGGGTGTCGTGACAATCGACATCGGAGCCGGATCGACCAGCGTTACCGTCTTTGAAGAGGGGACAATCCTCCATTCTGTCTGCCTCCCCGTCGGTGGCGAGAACGTGACCAATGATATCGCGATCGGACTCAGGACTTCCATCGACACCGCGGAGAAGATCAAGATCGAATTTGGATCCGTGCTACCGCAGGAAATCCAGGAGCGCGAGATGATCGACCTTTCGACCGTCAGCAAGATGGACACGCAGACTGTCAGCAAGAAGTACATGGCCGAGATCATGCAGGCGAGGTACTACGAGATCTTCTCGATGGTCAAAGAAGAACTGAAGCGTGTCGGTCGCGACGGGCTCCTGCCTGCCGGCGCACTGCTCACTGGCGCTGCAGTGAAGGCACCAGGCGTGCTCGAGATCGCTCGTGAAGTCCTGGGTCTGCCCGTACAGATGGGCTTCCCCATGGAGATCGGCGGCGTGATCGAAAAAGTCGATGACCCAGCGTACGCAACGGCACTGGGTGCTCTCCTCTGGGGTTCACGCGAGGGCATCAAGCGTTCCAGCTTCTCCTTTGCAGGTTCCTTCGACATGAAGCGCACGATCGGTAGCGTCGGATCCTGGTTCAAAAATCTCCTTCCTTAATTTCTCTCCTTTTCTCTCTCCCCCTTTTCCCATGTCAGACACGCTTCGCTCACTCTTCTCAGGTTCCAAGCCCTCCAACGGAGGCATCTTCCAGCAGACACCTGCTGGTGCTGCACCAGTCCCTGCTCCTACTTCTCAGGAAGTGCGACCGGACATGCTGCCAAGCGCGATCATTCGCGTTGTTGGTGTTGGCGGAGGCGGCACGAATGCTGTCGCTCGAATGATCTCAGGTAATGTGAAAGGTGTTGAGTTCGTCGCAGTGAATACGGATGCGCAGGCGCTCTTCCACAATCCTGCTGTGACGAAGGTCAACATCGGTCGTGGTACGACGAGGGGTCTCGGAGCTGGAGCTAACCCAGATATCGGTTTGCAGTCTGCCAAGGAGAGCTCGGAGGAACTGAAGAAGGCACTGGAGGGAGCCGATCTTATCTTCGTCACTGCAGGTCTGGGTGGAGGAACAGGATCCGGTGGCGCACCATACATCGCGGAATTGGCTCGCAGTATGGGCATTCTGACGATCGGTGTCGTGACCAAGCCATTCAGCTTCGAGGGACTGAGGCGTCGCAAGCAGGCTGAGGAAGCCCTGGATTCATTGAAGGGCAAGGTCGATACGCTCATCACGATTCCAAACGACAAGATTCTCTCACTCATCGACAAGACGACTCCTCTGACCGAAGCGTTCCAGATCGTCGACGAAATTCTGCGTCATGGTATCGAGGGAATCGCGAATCTGATCACGGTGCATGGACTCGTTAACGTCGACTTCGCAGACGTACGTTCAGTTATGCAGGATGCAGGATCGGCACTCATGGGTATCGGATACGGAACCGGCGACAGTCGTGCTGCTGAGGCTGCACGTGCAGCAGTCGATTCTCCACTGCTCGAGCTCAGCATCAGCGGTGCGAAGGGTATCTTGTTCAATATCACTGGTGGCACCGATCTCAGCATGTTCGAGGTCGATGAGGCCGCTCGCATTATCACTGAGGCAGCTGATCCGGAGGCGAACATTATCTTCGGTGCGGTGATCGACGATGCATACACCGGACAGGTGAAGTGCACAGTCATTGCTACAGGATTCGAGGACAAGAAGGACTCGCTCCGTGATGCGCAGGCAGCACCGATGCTCAAGTCCAACCCCGCATTCAAGCGTCAGGATGTTCCTACTTCAGGCTCCATGCGTCAGGACAAGACGTCTGACGATGCAGTCATGAAGCTCTCGGGCTCACAGTTCAACGAAGAGGAGCTGGAAGTTCCGACGTTTATGAGGAAGAAGATTGGGAAATAAGGGGTACCGACGGAACCGAAGGTACCAGAGGATGCAGAATCTAAAGAAGAAGCCGACTGGAGATGGTCGGCTTTTTTGCACCTCACCCCCCGTCCCCCTCTCCTCAGTTTGCTTCGAGCAAACTGAGGAGAGGGGTGCCCTGAGCGGAGCGAAGGGCGGGGGTGAGGTGCTACACTGGTATTATGAATGTCTCCCTCCAGCGCATCGACCCTACTATGCCGCTTCCGCAGTATCACTCTGCAGGAGCCGCTGCCTTTGATTTCGTTGCACGCGAGACGACCGTGATCGAGTCTGGAAAGATTGGGCTGGTGCCCGGGAATGTCATTGTGAAGGTTCCTGAGGGGTATGCGCTCCTTGTCCTGCCTCGTTCATCGATGCCGAAAAAGAAAGGACTCATCTGTCCTCATTCGGTGGGTCTGATCGATATGGACTATCACGGTGAGAAGGACGAGATCTTCGTTCAGGTGCAGAATGTGACGGATGCAGCAGTAACCGTTGAGCGTGGCGAACGCATCGCCCAGGGATTGTTTGTCAAAATCGAGAGAGCGGAGTTCACCGAAGTCGACTCACACAATGCAGAGAGTAGAGGAGGATTTGGGAGTACGGGATAAAGGTTACTCAGCCTTCGTTCCCATGAGGTTGTGCCAAAGCTTCTTTTCGTCCGTGCTGAAGTCTGCTTCAGTGATGATTTTTCTCCTTTTTAACTCCTCAAGGATAGGTCTTCCAGTTGAATCTAAGTCTTTACGAATTTGAGTTGCTGCAGCGGGAATCTGATAACCGACCTTGAATGTGCTGATTAGTTTCTTCTTCATTTCGATTCTGAAATTTGCTGCAGCTGGACCTCCTCTGGCCTGCAGTTCATCGTCTCGATCAAAGAGCTGCGCATAGTATCCTTTCGCTTTTGCGGGTTCAGTAAACGAACCTTGGGATTCCTTATTCACAATGGCTTCAGTGATAGTCCTACTGGCAAGGAGAATATCCGAACCACCATTATCATGTGCGAAGTAGTCGTCATCCGTTTTTCCCGGATCCGTTGTTTTTCCTGTAGTGGTATTGAAGTAATCATCTCTATACTTCACAAATTCATCATCAAATATTGAGATCGACGCACCCTTTTTCCAGCCATATCGGGTTAATCCTCTTCGCATCACTTCTTCATTCGATTCAGAAAATGTTTTGCCCGCTAGAACTAATCCAATAGCTTCATATTTTGCCATCTTACCCTCGTCGTCATCTGGGAAGTCAGCTCCCAGTTCAGCCAGCTTCTTCTCAATTTGTTCCATGGTAGATGTCACTGTGTTGTTTCCAAAACCTATACGCCCATCTCTTTCGCCATTATTTTTCCATTGAGCGATTTCGTGTCGTTTCAGCTTTAGCCAAGTGATCGACCACGCTGACTGACCAATCGTGTGGTTACTGATGTTGTCCATCATACCCTTGTCTAAGCAAAATTTGAGAGTGGGGTCTGCCTGACTGTTGTCTCTGATGTACATCAACAGTGTCGTGAGCATCCATGTGTTGCTGTGGGAGTATTTCGCTTTATCCTGCAGTCTTTTCATGATTCCTTGCACGACGAAGATGTTTTTTTGCTTCAGTTCACTGAGCATCATGTCCATGATTGGCGGTACATCCGGATCTTTATCGACCTTGTCTGTACCTTTTTGGATTTGTTTTGATTTGCCCGCTTCGTGCATTTCAACCAGCTCTTCGAAGGATTGCTTGCCTTCTACTCCTTGGAAATCGATTTCATACACATTGTGTCCATCCAGACGATTGAGGAAGTAGAGCCATGCGTGATCAGCTGCATACTCTAGAACGGCTTTAGCACGGTTAAAGTTATGCCTGTTTTCGTGGAGTAAGCCCGTTTTCTCACCCTTTCCATCCGGTCCAAATATTTCCTCAAAGGTATAACCTTCCGCTGTAATATATTCTTTGAATTCGGATGTTTCTTTATTGTTCGTTGAGCGAGAAAGTTTCTTGAGTGTGTGACGAATGGGCTTGAAGAAGAAAAACTTTTCAGAGATCGCACGTGCGGTCATGTTTTCTTTCACGAGCTGCCCTGATTTGTAGTTTTCGACGATTGCATCTCGATAACTTTTCACAATGTTGACGATATTGAGTGGCGAGAGCCATACGATCCCGCCTCCGTTCGACCGAAACGTTTTCTTCATCCATCCCATGAAACTGCCTTCTACCTGTCCCTTCTCAGATGCTTTTTGCTCATCATTTCCTGTCGTGACGGCCTTTTCGATATTTTCTGCCATTTTCTCCCACTTCGAGAGCAGTCCATGCAGTGCGTCCACGCTCTTCTGACGGTTTACAGCCGTGGCTGCATCTGCCTCTGCCTCTGAGTAATTCGCACCCACGCGTTCGTAGGGATTATCTGGGAATTGTAGTCTCTGGGTCATTTGAGACTTCTCTTCGACTGAGAGTTTCCCCCAGTTTTTGAGTCCTTGTGTCAGGCTGTCGATCGACACCAAGTCCGTTCCCATATTTCCGAGGCTTTCGCGTAGCGTGCGCACTTCAGCGACCATTTTTTCTTTGTCGTCACCTTCATGTGGGCTCTCTGCTGCGAGTGTACCGAGAAGATCTGCTTGTGTGACCATGGTTTTGATTTTTCCTCGTACCGTGCCGACTTTTTCCTCCAGCATCTCGGGGGTGATTTTTTCTTTCGCATTTTTTTCATCCACCTCTTCCATTTCTTCCGCTGCGTTTGCACGTCGCTCCTCGGCTTCTGGATCGTTATTGATCCGATCTTCAACGTTCTTATTCTGCTGACTATCGTTTGCTGCCCGTAGCAGCATGCTATCAATCGATGGCGACTCTGTGCCATCGCGGTTCTTGGTCTCCAGAAGCAGGTCCAACTTGGCATCCAACTCTGTTTTAAGTGTCGTCAGGTGTCCGGTGTGAGGATTCTGGAATATGTCACGGAGAATCAGCACGATGCGATTGCGTGGAGTGTCAGGTTTCAGTTCACGTGGAGATCGTTCCTCGGCAGCGTAGATCGCCAGCGCCTCGTCGACCATTTTGCGCACGGTCGGCTGCTCGTGTTGCATTGTGCCGTTGCTATGGAACATTTCTTCGAGTGCGCTTCTCAGATCGTTCCATCGTGGATGGCCACGCAGTGTGTCGGTCCACTTCTGTAGCAGCGTGTTCTTTTTCTCGGCAACTCCGAGTGCGATGTGCGTCATCTCGTGAATGATTGCCCGCTTTGCCAAAAGTTCGCGATCTTCTCCCCGAAAATCCGGATGATCGATATTGAAATGCACGGTGTTTCCGAGCACGAATGCAGACGGTGTCTCGCCATTCACTGGTTTCTTGCCTTTCCAGTACAGCTCCTCAAAATCATCGCTCATCAGGAAATTCCACTTTGCACTTTTTTCTCGAGCGAATTTTATCTTCTGAATCTGCAGTACTTCTTTATGCAAGATTGCCTGCACTAGGTTGATGATTGTCGATGGATCGACTGTGGTTTCCAGATCAACATAGTGCGCAAAGAGCTCTTTGTTGCCATCGATCAGTGCTTGCAGCTTCGTCTCTTCCGCTACGCTCGTATCGATGTTTTCAATCAATGTTGCCAATTCCTTTCGGCGACCTTCTTCTAGAATCAGTCTATCAACCAGTGCTCCACGCACGAGCTCGACGATTTCGTTCGCATCGGAACCGATAACATCAGACTCGGTACCACCTGTGACTTCTAGGATTTCAGGCAAGTAGTCATTCACGACGCGTTGACTGGAGTCGGGACTCACTGCGTCAAACATCGCGTCATGAAATTCCTGACGCTTGCTAAGCGGTGTACCTGATTGATTTCTCTGCGCGTTTTGGTCAGGCGGATTCTGTGGACCCTGCGGAGCGTTGCCGCCTTGCACCGCAATCAGCCGCTGCTCCTTCTCAGGAGAGTGGTGAAAGGCAAGGCGCGCAAATGACTTCCTGCGCAGCATCTATAGTTTACAGAAACGAATAAGCGCGTCAACTATTCTTTCCTTTTTTCCAATACCCGGCTTTACGTACGTGAGTAGCAGGTCGCGTACCTGCATCGGATCTTCGCTACCCGTCTGAATCAGGATGTCTCCCTTGAGCGAATTCTTCTGTGAGATGTGCAGTTCGAAATAGTCAGAGCCACGCAGGATCCAGAACTCATCCAGATCGTTCCAGGGCGTGAGTGCTCCATCCAACATGAATCCTGCATCGGTGATCGCTGCGGTGTGCTCTTTGTGCGATGCACGTCGAATGATCATGAGTGCACCAGGGAGAAGTAGGAAAACGATCACCTGTGTATACGCTGCCGTGAGGATGCTGTACACAATCATGAATCCGCAGAAACCTCCGCCGATCACGTACCAAAGATTGCCACGTTCATGATCGACTTTTGCCTTTGCAGTCCAGGAAAGAAGTGTGTGTGGGTGTGTGTCCATAAATCTCTTTAGTATACCAGAAAACACCGTCTTTCGCTTTCGTCAAACATTGCATATACGTGTAAAAGTGGTGGAACAAAAACTTCTTGTTTTCGGCATCTGCTAGCCCTATCCAACGGCAACGACAGCGCCAAGCACAATCTTGGCTCCATGCCTCTTCAGAGTGAGCGCGCATTCCTCCAATGTGGCTCCTGTTGTGGACAGGTCATCGATCAGGATGATGGTCCGTGGAACATGCTGAACAGTGCATGCAAATGCACCATCAAGAGCATGCAATCTTTCCCTTCTCGTACGTAACGCCTGCCTGCCAGTGTGACGTGTACGACGCAGTAGTTCCATGTATGGAATGCGAGTCACCTCGGACACGACGTTCGCAAGCAGTGCCGATTGATTGAAGCCACGATCACACTCGCGTGCCCAGAAGAGGGGAACGGGAACCAATACGACATCGTTCGTGCGGGGTAGTGTCGATGTGTTGATAGCGTCTGCTAACACTTTGCCGAGTGGACGAGAGAGAAGCGATGCGCGACCGAATTTGAATCGGCGAAGCAGCGTCTTCATATTCTTGGTATTGTCGTACCGACCCGCCGCGATGAGTCCGTCGAGTGAAGTGAGTCCACGGATCCTGAGTGCGTCTGGGCAGTGTTCCACGAGCTCCATGGTGAGCGTGTGATAATCCGCAATGAGCGGACCGAGCAGGCAGTCAAGAACGATGTCGATGAGGCGCATCTCACATAGTGTCTCTGCCACACTTCGAACGCACATCAGAAAATGAAGTGGGAAGTGTGCTGGGTATCAGAGATTGTGAATCTGGAAGCTGAATATCCACTGTTCCGCATGAGTGCAGAACGGTGCAATATGTGGTACACTTAGGGATACAAATGTTGGAACTTCTTCTTCTCGCTTCACTCTTCGTCGCTGCATCGGGTTTCTTTGCCATGATCGATGCGGCTATTTTGAATGTCTCGCCTGCAGAAGTAGAGGTACTGATCACACGAAAAGCGTGGGGAGCGAGAGAGCTAAAGTCTCTTCTTCGCCACACAACTCGAGCGATCATCGTCATCGTCATCTGTACGAACATGACCAATATTCTGGGTCCGATTCTGGTTGGTCGTAAGGCAGTTGATCTCTTCGGTAGCGAGGCAATCGGCGTCATTACAGCCATTCTCACGTTTGCGACCATTCTTTTTTCTGAGATCATCCCGAAATCAATCGGAGCTCACTACGCGCCGACGATCAGTCGCGTGATCGCTCCCGTGCTTCAGATCAGTGTGCTGATTCTCTTTCCCATTGTCTTTATTTTTGAGCGCATCGCGCGACTCTTCAAGTCAGGCCACAGGCACGTTGGGACCGAGGAGCAAATCAGAGCACTTGCCAATATCGGTAGGGGAGCGGGGCACATCGATGCAGACGAACGCGAACTGATTCATCGCGCTTTCGTGCTGAATGACCGTATGGTCAGAGACATTCTGTCGCCTGCGAGTACGATGGTGACGATCAAAACCGATGCGACCGTGCTCGATGCCGCACGTATTGTGTTCCATCATCACTACTCTCGTTACCCTCTCGTCCAGAATGATGGGAGTGTGATTGGGTATGCGCTCAGTCGTGATGTGCTGGAGGCGCTTGCCAATGGCAGGCGTGATGCTCCAGTATCTACGCTCAAGCGTAAGGTACTCGTCGTGCAGGCTGGTCTTCGCTGCGATGAACTCCTGAATCTCCTCAGACGCACGAATGCGCAACTGGCGATTGTCCAAGATGGACAGACGGTCGTTGGACTCGTGACACTGGAGGACACGCTGGAGGAATTGGTCGGTGACATTCGTGATGAGGGCGACGTCGGCAGCACGCCTCAAGAAGCGACAACACTCTCATGATGTAAACCTTTTTTCTTCTCATTCAATGACCAAACACATCTCACGGACTATCGTTGATATCGTTGTCATCGCTGCAGTTTCGACCTTGTTTTTCGTCGTACCATTTCAGTCACTTTCCGTTCTGAGTCAGGATTCATTTGGTGATAGCGGAGCGGTGACGCTCTTTCAGATAGCCTCTCATGGACTTGGGATGCAGACGTACCTCGTTCCTAGCCCTCGCCCCGTATCACTTCTGGCCCTGACGATCTTTCTTCCTCTACTGGTCTACCTCACATTACTGAAACCACAGTCCATTTTGTTGCGAATCATGAGACCGGTGCTCGGGATTCTCCTTAGCATCGGGACGATGTTTTTCTGTGCACTCATTTCTATGCATTGGGTCGTTCTGCTCGTGGCATTCGGTGAACCAGATGCGTATCCGATTGCGACAGTATGGGGATATGTTGCGTGCGTGTGGATGGCATTCTGGACCGTTCGTTCATTTTCGAGCATCTTTCCGCTTCGCTCAGAACATGAAAAAAGATGATGTAGCCAGAGCGCTAGAGGCGGGCAGTCATCATCACTTGCCTGTGGACGTAGCAGCGGCGCTACTCAGTACGAAGGACGCGCGCATAACGTGGTCGGACATAACGCCGCTCGCGAGGAACGAGTGGATTTGCTGGATGCAGTCCGCCAAGAAAGAAGAGACGAGGGCGAAGCGCATACGGATTGGAGTGGAACAGCTTGGGGCAGGAAAACGCAGGCCTTGCTGCTGGCAGGGGTGCAGGCACCACTAAGAGGAGAATAGCGACAATTGACTAAAATGTAAAAATGTATCATAATTCTATATGAGCCTGGATGTTCCAGTCTCATGCCCATTCCGGGCACCGTTTGCTGCACAAGCGGTCTGTTCTCTCACATCATGGAGATATAAAGCATGTTTCGATTTTCTATTTTTTGTTTGATCGCATTTCTGAGCCTTGGCTCAGTTGCGGTCGCGCAGGAAGTTCCTGTATTCGGCGTCAGTGTCGGTCAACTTTACTCTGGTCGATTGGCTGCTCAGTCGGAGGGTCAAAAGCGACTGATTCTGGTTCATCACCCCCAAATGGATGCGAATCCGGTCAAGATCGGATCACTTGTTCCCAACCGGGAATTCAAGATTCGCGCCGGGCACTTACGATTCGGATGGCCGCAGCATGCGGCCTACGTCGTTCGCGAGAACGGTACCGAACTCCTACGGACAGAACCGACCTACGAACCAGTTTCCCTGACTCTTAAGGCAGGTCAGGAACTCCACGTTGAATTCCCACGGCACTACGAACCCTATGACGGAAGACTTTTTTCCGTTCAAGCAGTCCAATGCTGCATCATCTTGCCGCGTCCCTATTGGTATCAGGATGTGGCTCCAGGGGAGTTCAAGGGCTCCGAGCCCTATCCGAATTCCCTGTTCTTCCTCGCCGACGGCGGGGAATGGGGATTCGGTGAGGAGAAGTGCCTTCGCGACCTCGCGGCATTTGCCGCGAAGACGATGAAGGAAAAAAACCCTAAAGAAGATGGGCAGGAGGATTTCCGCCTGAACCATCTCTGCATCAATATTGCCCTCTCCCCAGAGGGCAAGATTCAGCCGACACTCCTAGCGTTGTCTGAGGCAGAACTCGCCGAAACTCTGTACCAAGGCTTGAATACGGCCTGGACAGAGATGAAGCAGTACAAAGTATATCGTCCGTTTGACGGCCAAAACGGAGCGCCGATTGCGGCGCTTCAGGAGGCAGGATTTCTGCCAGCCGATTGGCCGGCAGATCGGACCTACATTTCCTTCGCGGAAGCTTTCGAGCTCGCGAAGAAAGGCGCGGCAAAGTGGCGGGAGGACTATCCCGACCGCGCGCCGAAAAAATAGTCAAGTTGCTGTGCAGCAAACTAAACCTCGTGTCACTTTGATACGAGGTTTTTTTCTTATTCACAAAAATGTGACGCCTTTTTTGCCGTTTCGATGGTGGGCAATACTGGACTTGAACCAGTGACCTCCACAATGTCAATGTGGCGCTCTAGCCAGCTGAGCTAATTGCCCGTGTTTTCAGCTAACTAAGACTACGCATGACTCTTCTTTTGGTCAATGTTCCCTGGCCTCTTTGTACCACGTCACAATGTGTGACGTGGTAGCGTTTATTATGTTTTTAGCGTCCGTTTCGCTCTCTTCTGACATGATTTTCAGCGAGTATAAGAGCAGATGTTAATTGCATGAGCCTTTCAATTTCTCGCTCACGAGCAGAGTTGCTACTTTCGTTTGTAGACTGCGCTGGCACACCATTGTTCGCTTGCGGGGCGACATCAGTGTTCTCTGTAACGGGGGAAGAAGTAGGAGTATTACTCATATAAATTGGGGAAAGAAATAATTTCGCATTCTGTAGTACTAGTCGATCTTTTTTGCAAGGGTCTAAGTGACTAGTCTCTCTGACATGTCAAAGACGCAGAAGTCGAATGAAGCTCGCATTGTAGTATCGCGTCATGAGCCGGAGAACAGTGCAACAGGAGATCGTTGTGGATAACTTTTTTCTTTTCCACATGGCTGGTAAGGTCTGCTTCTGTCTCGATTTTGTTGTTTTGCCCCCACCCCTTTGTGACTGTTCTGATCTCAGCCCTCGCGTTCGTCCTTCTCCTCACTCTTCTCATCATCATTCACGAACTCGGGCACTACACGCTCGCCAAACTGTTCGGTGTGGAAGTTGAGGAATTTGGCTTTGGATTGCCGCCAAAGGCGAAGACGCTTTTTCACAAAGGTGGCACCGATTTCACACTCAACTGGGTCCCATTCGGTGGATTCGTTCGACTCAAAGGAGAGAACGAAGTCGATTCCAGCAAGCGCAGTGAGAAGGGGAGTTTCGCTGGAGCGTCCATCCCAGCTCGTATATTGATTCTGATCGGAGGAGTGGCCATGAACTTCCTCCTTGCATTCGTGCTACTCACGATTGGTTTCTCCATCGGACGCTGGGTGCCGAACTACTACACGACGATCGAGGAACTGCGCGCAGCTGCAGGCCGTGGCGAAATCGAACTCACCGAAGGCGTGTATATCACCGATGTTCTGTCTGGTAGCCCAGCAGCCAAAGCTGGCATCGTGAAGGATGCTGCGATCGTTGCAGTGAATAAGACGCCCGTGTCGACACCCGAAGAAGTGATTGCGCTGCAACAGGGACGAAGCAGCGTCACGTACACACTCAAAGAAGGGAAAGACGCAGTCGAGCGTGACGTACGCGTGACACTGAGTGAAGGGAAATCCGGTGTCGCCATTTCTCCGTTTGCAGCCAGGCTGTCGGCCCCGACACGCTCACTTCCTTCTGCAATCTCCATCGCTGCGAAGGAGACGGTGTTCATGACGGTGCAGACCGTGTACGGCATTGGCAATCTGTTCCGTTCACTCGCTCTCAAGGCGCACGTTCCAGAAGGGATTACAGGTATCGTTGGGATTGCGGTGCTCACCTACAGTTCGGTGCAGGAAGGATTCATGACATATCTCAGACTAGTAGCACTCCTGAGCCTCAGTCTTGCGATTTTGAACATCCTGCCACTGCCGGCACTCGATGGCGGTCGATTGCTCTTCGTCTTAGTCGAGATGGTGATCAGGCGTCCTGTCAATCAGCGTTTCGAGCTCATGACGAACGCGATCGGTTTTTTCCTGCTCATTGGTCTCATCATTGTGATTACGTTCAATGATGTCTGGCAGCTCTTTTAGCTTTTTACCGCAGCCTGGAAGGCTGCACTAACCACTAGCCACTAATCACTCTTCACTCGTCATGTCCCTCTTACCTTCCGATCTCTGGCTCGCCACTCTGCAGTGCATTGCACCCACGCTTCCGCGTGGACAGTTCATCACGTGGTTCAAAGACACTGCCGTTCTCGGTCGCGATAAAGACACGATCATCATCGGGCTGCCATTGCCGATGTTTCTCAACTGGCACCTTGAGCACTATCGCACGATGACACTCACAGCACTGAAAGAAGTTGATGAGACGATCGATCAGATTGTGTATCAGGTCGATACGACACTGAAGGATGATTACACCCGCGCTTTGCCAATTCTGGAACATTTCCCCGAAGCCAAACGCCGCAAAGTGCCGGGCAGGGCAGAGGTGAAGATCGCCGAGGGGCTCATCAGTAAGATCCTCAATCCACGTTACTCGCTCGATAACTTTGTCGTTGGACCGAATAACCGTCTGGCACACGCTGCGTGTCAGGCAGTTGCGGCTGTGCCGGGGGACAAATATAACCCGCTCTTTATTTATGGCGGCGTGGGTCTGGGCAAGACACACCTACTGCAAGCGACAGGAAATGCAATCCTTCGTTCGATTCCGAATGCGACGGTGCTCTACACCACCACCGAAGATTTCACGAATCAGGTGATCGAGGCGATCCAGCATCAGAAGATGGAGCAGTTCAGGCGCAAGTATCGTCAGGTCGATGTCTTCATCTTGGACGATGTGCAGTTCCTCGCAAACAAAGAGCGTACGCAAGAAGAACTCTTCCACACGTTCAATTCCCTTACCGAAGAGCACAAACAGATCGTCATCAGTTCTGATCGACCTCCGCATGAGCTCATGGGTCTGCAGGATCGTTTAGTATCGCGTTTCGAGCGCGGAATGATCGCCGATGTTGGCATGCCCGATTACGAGACGCGTCACGCGATCCTGGCCGAGAAGGCAAAGGAGTACGGACTCTTCTTAGATCAGAAGGTCATCGAGTTCATCGCAGAGAATGCCACGCGTTCAGTGCGTCAGCTGGAAGGAATCCTGATGCAGGCCGTCGCACAGTACGAGCTGGAGCACTGTGTCCCGACTGTGAAGAGCATTTCGCACATCATGGCGCGCCTGATCGAACCCGTAGCTCAGCAGCGTGAGACACCCATCGGTTTCGTCCCTGCACCCCAGCGATCGGTGACGTTCCAGGACGTGCTGGAGGGCGTCAGTCGTTTCTACTCTGTGTCTGTCCCTGACATGCTCAGCGAATCGCGTGTGCGCGACATCTTGGTGCCGCGTCAGATCGCCATGTACCTCGGCAAGAAGTATCTGCGCATGAGTTACGTGCGCCTCGGCGAAAACTTCAACAATCGCGATCACACGACGGTTATGCATGCGGTCGAGAAGATCTCCAGCAAGTTAGACGATGATCCACAGCTGAAGCGTGAGGTGAGGACGATTGAGAGAGAAGTGGGACTCGCGGCATAGCACTGAATAATTGATAATTGAAAATGGATTACTGATCCTTTTTGTGGCACCATGAGAGACGAACTTCCCCCTGTGCCGCATGTTCTCTCGTTTGTCACTCTCAGTTTTTGCTCTCACTGCCATCGTGTGTTCGCTGATCCTCGGCATGTCGCTTCAGAATCTTCGCGCATCCGAGAACTATATTTCAGTCACAGGATCGTCCCAGCAGGTGATCGAATCTGATACTGCTACATGGCGGATTTCTCTCGAGCATGTTACACAGGACACATTGACCCTGAGAGAGGGGAGCGAGACGCTCGCAAGCAGCCTAAAAGTGCTTCTGTCGTATCTCGCGAAACAAGGATTTTCAGGTTCTTCTGTCATGGTGCAGCCGGTGAGTGTCGAGACGAATATCAACTACAACCTCGGTAACGTGCCAAGTAGCTATCGCTTGCATCAGTCGGTTGTTGTTCAGAGTAATTCCGTTTCACGTGTGACCGAAGCTGCGAAAAATAGTAGCACGTTGCTCGCTCAGGGTGCTGTCATCTCTACCTCAGGTGTGGAGTACACGTACTCTCGTCTTCCTGAACTCCGTGTAGAACTTCTGTCACGCGCAACCGAGGATGCCAAGAAGCGTGCTGACAGTATCGCAAGGAGCGCCGGTTCTTCCCTCGGCAAGCTGCAGTCAGCGAGCGTTGGGGTATTCCAGGTCGCTCCCGTGAACTCTATCGAAATCTCAGACTATGGACTCTATGACACCACAACGGTTACCAAGCAGGTGACGGCGATCGTGCGTGCGAGTTTCGATGTGAAATAGTAGGCAGTGCAGAATCTTCGTTGTTCGACAATTCTCTGATACCATTGCTGCCATATGGGAGCCGCTGAACCAATCATCGACGATCTCTACAAACTGCGTCACTCACTTGCGCACGTTCTTGCGCAGGCTGTCCAAAAACTGTGGCCAGGGACAGAACTTACGATTGGTCCACCGATTGACACTGGTTGCTACTACGACTTTCTCTTCCCACAGCCTATTTCCGATGCTGATTTTGGTGCAATCGAGAAAGAAATGAAGAAGATCATTCACCAGGGGCAGACGTTTCGTTCCGATACACTCAGCGTCAAAGATGCCAAGGCGTACTGGCGTGAACAGAAACAGCGATTCAAGGTCGAGCTGATCGAAGATCTGGAGAAGAAGGACAAAGTGACAGAGGTGACTCACTACGCAAACATTGGTCCGAAGGGAGAGGAAACATTCGTCGATCTCTGTCGCGGCGGACACGTCGAGAATCTGAAGGAAATCCCTGTCGATGCATTCAAGATCATGTCACTCGCGGGTGCGTACTGGCGTGGCGATGAAAAGCGAGAGCAGTTAACGCGCATCTACGTTGCAGCGTTCCAGACGAAAGAGGAGCTGACTGCACACCTCACGATGCTCGAAGAGGCGAAGAAGCGTGATCACCGCAAGCTCGGCAAAGAGTTAGATCTCTTCACGTTCAGCGACAAAGTAGGTCCGGGACTACCGCTCTGGACTGCGCGTGGCACGATCATCGTGGATGAGGTCGAGAGGCTTGCAAAAGAGACGGAGAAAGAAGGTGGTTATCTGCGTGTTCGCACACCACACTTGGCAAAAGGCGCGCTCTACGCGGAGACAGGACACCTCGCGCACTACAAAGAATCGATGTTTCCACCGATGAAGCTGGATGGGGGAGAGGATGACTACTACCTGAAGCCGATGAACTGCCCGCATCATCATCAGATCTTTGCGTCGCAAGCCAGGAGTTACCGCGAACTCCCCATGCGTCTTGCGGAGTACGGCCACTGTTATCGATTCGAGGATTCGGGTGCACTCTTCGGACTCATGCGCGTGCGTTCCCTCTGCATGAACGATGCGCACATTTACTGCACTCCCGAACAGTTCGAACAGGAGTTCATCGCCGTTGCCGAGATGTACCTGAAGTACTTCACACTTTTCGGTATCGAGAAGTACGTGATGCGCCTCTCGCTCCATGATCCAAAGGAACTGGGCAAGAAGTATGTCGATAACGGCAAACTGTGGCTGGAGACTGAGGAAATGGTTCGCAGAGCCATGAAAAAGGCAAAGGTTGAGTACGTGGAAGTGCCGAATGAAGCCGCATTCTACGGACCCAAGATCGATGTGCAGGTCTGGAGTGCGATTGGTCGCGAGTTCACGCTGGCGACGAACCAAGTCGACTTCGATGTGCCGGGCAAAGTAGGTCTTCGCTACACCGATTCAGCAGGCAAGGAACAGATCCCTCTCTGCATTCACCGTGCACCACTCGGGACACACGAGCGCTTCGTCGGATTCTTGATCGAGCAGTTTGCGGGACTTTTTCCACTGTGGCTCAGTCCCGTACAAGTCGGCATCATTCCGGTTGCCGAAGCACATGAGAAAGATGCTCTGGCACTGGAGAACGAGCTCAAGGGTCACGGTATCCGAACGCAGTTCTATTCGTCAGAAGAGTCACTCGGCAAGCGCATCAGGGCAGGGGAGCAGATGAAGGTGCCCTACCTGCTTGTGATGGGAGATAAAGAAATCGCAGAGAAGTCTGTGACAGTCAGGAATGTGAAGACGAAGAAGCAGGTGACGGTGTCGGTTGATGAGTTTACGGAGAAGACGATTGCAGATATTCAGGGGCGCAAGCTGGAAGCGGCGATTAGGTAGAAAAAAAAGCCGTAGAGATGCTCCACTGGGGCGTCTCTACAACAATCCATCGAGCAGCGTGGATCTACTGATCCGCGCTGCACAATTCGGTTATGCTTTTCGACAAGTCCACGCTGCGAAGGTCGCGCAGGTCAGTAGACCTGCGCTACAATACAAACATGTTCGAAGCCTTCGAGGTCGGCCCGATGATTATTTGGTTCCGTGTCGTGTTTCTCCTTCTCGCTATTTGGTTGGCGATCGAATTCTTCATGCGGCTTGCACATGCAGCGGGACTTAGCTTGCAGGGCATCCGTGACGCTGCGAGGTGGCATTTCCTCGCATTTATACTCGGTGGCAGATTGCTCGCGGTTATCGCGGAGTATCAGCCCTTTCTCCAGAATCCTCTCAGGATCTTCATTCTTTGGGATGGAGCATTCAGCTTTTTGGGTGGTGCAGTCGGAGTTGCGACTGTTCTCTTCTTCACAACGCGTGCGCAGCGAACAACATTTTTGCAGTGGCTGGATGTACTTCTCCCCGCTACGACGTTTGGGCTAGCACTCGACTGGTTCGGCAAGTTTATGTCCGCACAAGCGTACGGCAAGCCGACAAATGTATTCTGGGGTGTCACATTTGATACCTTTAGTGTTCGTTATACCGTGCCGATCCATCCAGTGCAGCTCTACTACGCACTGTTCTTCTTGGTACTTACGTTCTTGCTCCTACTCATTCGCAAGCATTCCAAGCGCTCGGGCTCCGAGACGTTGATCGGCATCGTGATCGCGACTCTCGGCGTTTTCTTTCTCGAGTTTTTGCGTGGCGACTTCGGTATTCCGGTATTTGCGATGCTCACAGACTTTTTCTTCATGGCACTCCTCTTTGTCAGTCTTGGTGTCTTGGCACTCATCGAGCACCGATTGACCCCACGGGTCAACACGATCTACAGCTCGCTCATCATGATACTCACAGTCGCATACGTCATACTCAGACCATGGATTGGTGTTGTGCAGTATCAACTTCGGTTCAGTCAGGTACTCGCGATACTTGCACTCCTCGGCATCGTCGTTTACGTTACCGTGCACCGTCGTAAGCATCCCCATCTTTAGATACATTTCCTCGTACCAAGTATGAATCTCTCCGCTTTTCTTCCGAGCTCTCTCTCAGTGTTCTTCTCTGCTGATGATCCAGTGATCTTCGCTCTACAGGTCGCTGCAGTCTGTGCGAGCGTCATCGTCGTCTACTCTGTACTTTTCGTGACTCGTGATGTGATCCTGCGCAGCCAATCGGTACTCTTCCAGGTCTTTTCTATTCTCGTCACCGCTGCTCTTCCTGTTGCTGGCTTCTTCCTCTATCTATTGATGCGTCCTGCGACGACGAATGCCGATAGAGCGCTCAGGAAAGACATCACTGAGATGCTGGTACGCCTTCGTGCGCAGAGCCCTGTAGCATCGACACCTGTTCAGACTTCCGAGAAGAAGGAAAAGATCGAGAAGTTCGTGAAAAAATCGATACTGAAAAACATGCCGGCTGAAACGAAGACCCAGGAACCCGCACTCACCCTTTGACGGAGATACCCTCTATTTCCTATAGTCCATTCACTATGACGCAGTTTCTCACATACTGGCTTTGGCCTAATCCCGCAGGTTGGACGTACTCTACGAACTCAGTCCTTCTCCTTCTGTCGATCTCCGCTGCTCTGATTGTTCTATCATTTCTATTGAAGGGATGGCGCAGGAAGCTTGCGACTGGCATGACCAAGACACTCTCTCGTAGCTGGTCTAGTGCATGTATGTGGTTTGGTATTCTGGGACTTTTCCTCACCGTGAGTCGAGTTGAACAGATTCAATTTCTTTCGATGCGCGTGCTGTGGCTGCTCTGGGCATTCTGTTTAGGTTTATACGTACTGTTCCAGTTTTGGCAGTTCCAGCGTCGGCACTACACCGTAGAGCGGATGGTGAGTGCGCCATCGGAGTACGATCGCTATCTGCCTAAGAAGAAGAAATAGAGGGGAGTCCGCACATGGCTTCGGTATCGGCTTTTTGATGAAGTTTAGAAGACTTGACATTGGAAGTGTGTTTCGGGAGAATCCACAATCCTCCATGCCTTTAAAGCATCACACAGAAACGGCGTATCTGATTGTTCTAGGCCTCATAATCTGTCTTGCAGGTGTCTATTTGTCATTACTGCCGGTCCTTCCACAGGGGCTGTGGTACTGGGCTACGGGTTTCGTCGTTTCGATTGCCTATCCTCTTATCCTACGACGCACCTTTCGATCGAATCGTGCTGATTACGAGTTCCGTCTTCTCCATTGGTTTCCAGCGGGTATGTTCTTCCTCTGGATGGTCATGCACATCACTGCGCCATACATGAATATTTTGGAGGTCCTCAGGCTCGGGTTCTTCTACCTTTGGTCTATGCCACTTGTGGCACTCGGCCTATTCTTCATTGCTGTCTTTGCTTCGCATGTCATCAGGAGAAAGGCGGCACGCATCGGTGCGATGGTTCTGGTCGGCGCGCTCTTCGCATCACTCGCATTTTCGGCTGAGTCCCTCAATATCAATCCTGAACTTGCACGAGCCTTCTTCCCCTACGATCAGAGCAAGAGCTCTCTGTCGGTCCCTGAAGTGTTCGCCATTGCTAAAAAGCGTGTGGGTTATATCGTGCAGCGTCAGAAAAACACTCTGAAGCGCGGCGGTGGAATGGGTGCAGATATGCTCGCCTGGTGGGATGGTAAAAATAGCGATTCTGGAAAAACATCCTCAGCTTCCGTCGCTTCTTCCGCTACGTCTTCCGTGAAGACTGCTGTTGCTTCTGTTGTTACCGTACGCCCACCGCTCTTCACTTCCTCGTCTTCTTCTACTCCAGCTATCAAGAAGCCAACACACCTTACCCAATCTGGGCCTGAAGGAGTGGTGCTTCTAGCCCTGACGCTTGTGGCTCTATACGCGGGCACACTGCATAGTAGATCACGCAATCGCGTGTAAGATGGGTGCCATGCGACTGAAACCCTGCGTGACATATTTTCTGACTGCATTCCTTATTGGAGGTATCGGTTTTACAGTTTTTCAGAAGATCAGAAATGCTGAACTGAGGCGAGAGAAAGTCCTGGAGCAGTTGGATGTTGAGCGGCCACCTGCGCAGGAGAGGATGGCACTCACTTCCAGTGGTTCCTCCTCCTCTTTTTCTCCAGATCTCACGGGTATCAATTGGGATGTTCCGTTTACTTCTCAGGCGCCGCACGGGGAGTGGGACGAGGTGCACAAAGAAGCCTGCGAAGAAGCGAGTATACTGATGACGTTGCAGTATTTTCGGTCCGAGGAGATTGTGTCCCCAGATCATGCGGAGGAGCTACTGCAATCAGTCCTCCTTCGAAACGAGTCACTTGGTTTTGCGATCGATACAACGATTGTCGAGGTTCGAAAGGTACTTCTGTCGCTTTCGCCGGAGTTGGATGCGCGCCTGCTCTGGAATCCGACGGTCGATAACCTGACGTCAGCATTGTCAGATGGTGCGCTCATCATCATGCCTGCAGATGGGCAAGCGCTCGGCAATCCTTACTTCAGACAACCTGGTCCTCCCTATCACATGCTGGTGCTGCGCGGCTTTACGGATGACGGCTACGCAATAACCAATGATCCAGGCACCAAGCGTGGTGAGGCATTCGTGTATCGATGGGAGACATTGTTGGATGCGATGCATGACTGGAATGGAGGAGATGTGAAGAATGGTGAGAAGGTAGTTTTGGTTGTTTCGAAGAAGTGATCATTATGAACTACTGAGTCCCAATCATCAACGAATCACCAAATGCCAATGACCAATGAGTGAGTTTGATGATTAGTGCTTGGTTATTGGTTCTTATTTGATGATTAGTGCCTGATTATTGGTTCTTCTCTTCGTTCCTCTTTATCCTTATACTTGCGTTCGATATGCCAACCATCACTTCTCTCATTGCCCGTCAAATCCTCGACTCGCGTGGTAACCCAACGGTCGAAGTCGACTGCACTCTTTCCGATGGTTCGTTTGGTCGAGCCGCGGTGCCGTCAGGAGCGTCCACGGGTTCACACGAGGCAGTGGAGCTGCGTGACGGCGACAAGAAGAAGTATGGCGGCAAGTCCGTACTCCTTGCATGTGACAATGTGACAGCCACTCTTCAGACACTACTCACAGGAAAAGATGTATCAGATCAACGTGCTGTCGATCGTTTACTTATCGAAGCTGATGGAACACCGAACAAATCAAAACTGGGTGCCAATGCACTTCTCGGAGTTTCTATGGCTGTGTCTCGTGCTCGCGCTGCATCCGAGAAGCAATCACTCTGGAAGTCACTTCATACGCAATTCAAGGTACAAGCGAAGCCAGTTCTTCCCGTGCCACTCATGAACGTGATCAATGGTGGCGCACATGCAGACTCAGGTCTGAGTTTCCAGGAATGCATGATCGTGCCAACAGAATTCGATTCGTTCACCGACCGCCTCCGTGCCGGAGCCGAGATCTTCCATGCACTCAAAAGCATCTTGAAAAAAGCGGGGCACTCCACAGCAGTAGGCGATGAAGGGGGTTTCGCACCACACCTCACGAATTCCGATGAGGCAATGAAAACGCTTGTCGAAGCGATTGCTCAGGCTGGATATGAAGGGAAAGTGAAGATCGCACTCGACTGTGCAGCAAACGAGTTTTATAAAGATGGTACATATACGCTCGATGGCAAAACGATGAGCAGTACCGAGCTCGTCGATTTCTATACCGATCTCTGTACGAAGTATCCGATTATCAGTATCGAGGACAGTCACGCAGAGGACGACTGGGATGGGTTTGCGCTCATGCAGAAGAAGCTTGGTAAGACTGTCCAGCTCGTGGGGGATGATCTATTCGTGACCAACGTCGTCAGGCTGAAGCAGGGGATCGACACGCATGCTGCGAATGCGATTCTGATCAAACTGAATCAGATCGGCACTGTCTCCGAGACTGTGGATGCGATCGAAATGGCTAGGAAAGCGGGTTGGAAGTCGATCGTCAGTCACCGAAGTGGCGAGACCGAAGATACCTTCATTGCCGATTTGGCTGTGGGCCTTGCAACTGGGCAAATCAAAACCGGTAGCTTAAGTCGGACAGACAGAGTGGCGAAGTACAATCAACTCCTCAGGATCGAAGAGGAACTTGGGGGCAGAGCGACGTAGGTTTCACCATTAGCAGCGTGAGTTTCATTTCTTACTTTTCCAGGATATGAGCGACCCTCTCGATTCGCAGCAATCGCTCACTGCTCTGAGGGCAGCGGGAGCACTCGTTCTACCCAGAGAAGTGACGCTCCGAGACGCTCCACATGGAAAGACTTGGTCTGGCAAAAAGGAGAATGGAGAGCTGTGGATTCTCACAAAGAAGGGGACCGACTTGTATGAGTGTACGTGTTAGGCATGGGACTTTGAGCTTGGGGTCTTTCTGTTAAATAGTGCATAAGCTGCTTCTTCAGGTACCTCCAGCCAGAACCACTTTTCAAAAATCTTTCTCTACCCAAGGCGTCCATTTTATTTACGTATACTTCGCAATAAATTAGTTTCCATATCCCGCTGATCGTCGATCTATTCTGATGGCTATTGTGATCCTTCAGCCTTCGTTTTATGTCAGTTGTATAGCCAATGTATTTTTTCTGCCTTTCATTTTCTATGACCTATACGCAATACATTTGAGGTTATTGTAACAAAATTTTAAACAAATTTGCCTACCTCCTGAGAAATGCTTTAGGCGGCGCCACGTTGGCGCGCCTCAAAGACACGTAAAACGGCTTCGCCGTCACGTGGCACGTAAATTCGCTGAGCGCCTTTACGTGGTCGGGATGCAGGGACTCGAACCCTGGGTCTCCAGACCCCCAGCCTGGCGCTTTACCAACTAAGCTACATCCCGATTAACGCGATTCTATCGTGGGAGTGTCAAACTAGCCACCAACCACTAGCCACCCGCCTCTCGTTGATGTACAGTTTCGCCTTTCCTACACACTATTTGACAATTACATGAAAATATGAGATAATAATACGAAACCTAAACATGCCCCTTAGCCCCTCAGAAACACAGGCAGCGACCAATGCGATCGAGCAAGCCGAGCGCATTCTGATCGTTCCGCATGCGAACGTTGACCCCGACGGACTCTCCTCTGCACTCGCGTGTTTCTCGGTCTTCCGTGCGATGGGCAAAGAGTGCACCGTCATCTGTCCGGATACACTCCCTGAGTCACTCAACTTTTTGCCAGGCTTCGAGAATCTGGAAACATCGGTCACGACGGATCAGGAATTCGTGATCACGCTCGATTGCGATGGGGGACTGGAGATCGACAAGCTCCGCTACACCGTGGAGGACAGCAAGGTAAACATCATCGTGGTTCCAAAGAAAGGAGTGATCCGCAAAGATCATGTGCACTTCCATGAGTCACATGGCACGGCATACGATCTGATCGTCGTTGTGGATAGTGCGGAACTCTCGCTTCTTGGCTCTTTTTACACCGAGAATATCGATCTTTTTCAGTCCGTTCCGGTGCTCAACGTCGATCATCATGTCAGTAACACACACTTTGGGCAGCTGCAGCTCATCGACCCGACTGCCGCGAGCGCGACCGAGCTCCTCTTTGCATGGTTCCAGATGCATCCGAAGTGGAGGATCTGCATCACACCCGATATCGCGACGCTTCTCCTCACAGGACTCATCACCGATACGCGTAGTTTCCAGAATCCCAATACGACACCGAAGTCACTGGAAGTTGCCGCTCAACTCCTGGATCTGGGTGCCAGACAGCAGGAAATCATCCAGCACGTGTACAAAACCAAGCCGCTCTCCACACTCAAGATTTGGGGAAGAGCTCTGAATCATATTCAGGTTGATTCGGAGACTCGTATCGTTTGGTCAGCTGTCAGCCGCGAAGATCTGCTGGAGATGGGAGCAACTTCCAAGGAAACGCATGGCATCTTGGATGAACTGATATCGACGGTGCCGGATGCTGACGTGCACGTTCTCTTCACTGAGCTGGAAGATAGTGGCATGAAGGCAAGTATGCGCTCTTCTCCCGCGATCGATGTGAATGTCGCTGCAGGTCGCCTCTTCGGTGGTGGTGGGCATGCGCGTGCTGCAGGGTTCAAGGTAAAACAGTACGCCAATTTCCAGGTACAGGTGATGGAGTGCATTCGTTCCCTCTCAGGTGAAATGCAGCGTCAGCGAGAAGAGGGACAGGGCCCAAGAGAGCCGCTCCTGCGCGGTCGTATTGAAGAGGTGCCAACGAAGGACTCGACTAGACCTACGCCTTCCACTCCGCCGACTGATATGAAGAAGACGAAGCAGATCGATGTTGTTGAGGAGTTGAACAAAAAGCGAGAAGAGGACAACAAGTAGTAGATATGCGACGTATGTGAGAGATGGCTCTTTGGGTTTCATTCAATGAGCCTCGATAATCGCTTTATTTACGTGCGTTTAGGCTTTCTCTGTGTTACTCTTTCGTTGTTCGGCTCCCCAAAGCCAATCGCGTATGCGACTCATTCAGGTTGCGAAAATCCTCGGCATCACAGGACAAGAACTGCGCACTGAGCTGATGCAGACGGATTTCGGTGTCAAACCAACAGATCGTGAGACGACGGACAATTTGGCGATGGGAATCATTCGATTCATCGCTCGAAAACGTGGCATCAACGTTGATTTCTCAGCGTTTGAATCAGGTGCTCACGATGAGGGTGCCGTGGAAGAAAAGTCAGTCGACACTGAATCAGAATCAAAAGAGGTGGCGGTGACGACACCTGGGAAAAAAGAAGTGGAACCTTCGGTCAATGTTCTTCGGAAACTTACTCTGGAAGATGTACCCAAAGAGGCAATCGCTCGTCAGCAGGAAGCGTTGAAGCGCCAGCGTACTGCAGCCTCCTCTTCAGGCACAGGATCACGTGTATCGGCACCATCGGTTCCACGCACCGCTCAGAAACAGGATCGCTCGGTGCACCAAGAACAGATTAAGCAAAAGACAGGACCGATTGCAGTACCAGGAACCATCTCGGTGAAAGAGTTCGCTGAGAAGGCTGGTGTGCAGGTGCCAAAGATCGTCGCAGCACTACTAAAAAATGGCATTCTCGCGACCATCAATCAGGAGATCGATTTCGATACTGCCACGATCGTTGCACTCGAACTTGGTTTCACTATCGAAAAAGAGCAGGGGACGGTGTCGGTGGAGGCGCTTCTCAAGAATGACTTGGAACAACTCACACGCGAAGAAGATCCATCGGTACTCATCGAGCGTCCAGCGATCGTGACGGTCATGGGACACGTCGACCACGGAAAGACGGCGATTTTGGATGCCATTCGTTCTGCGAATGTCGTTGCAGGTGAAGCAGGAGGTATCACGCAGCACGTCGGTGCCTACCAAGTCGAAACCGGTGGCAAGCGTATAACGTTTATCGATACGCCAGGACACGAGGCATTCACTGCCATGCGTGCACGTGGAGCACAGCTGACTGACATCGCCATTCTGGTGGTCTCAGCAGAAGAGGGTGTGAAACCAACAACAATCGAAGCGATCGCACATGCCAAAGATGCAGGTGTGCCGATCATCGTTGCGATTAACAAGATGGATCGCCCCAATGCCGACCCAGATCGCGTGAAGGGAGAGTTAGCTGGTCACGGGGTGCAGTCTGAGGACTGGGGAGGGACAGTGCCGATGGTGCCGTGTTCTGCAGTCACGAAGCAGGGGATTCCTGAGCTACTGGATACTATTCTTCTCGTCGCAGAGATGGAGGAACTGAAGGCCAATCCAAAGCGCCCAGCAATTGCAACGGTCGTCGAGAGCCACTTGGATAAATACTCAGGCCCACTTGCGACCGTCGTCGTGAATACAGGCACACTGTCTGTAGGGGATGTGATCGGTTGTGGTGGAACAGGAGGTAAGGTGAAGGCACTGCTCGATGAGCATGGAAAGAGAGTGACGGAGATCACTCCTTCCGGCCCCGCAGTCGTATCAGGATTTGATGCACTGCCCAGACTCGGCGATATCCTGCAGGTGTTTCGTACTGACAAGGAACTCAAGGCGTACTTGAGCCTCTACACCCAAAATGCTGCACATACAAAGAAGCGTGGATTTGCAGACCTCGTCACCAGACTCTCTGAAGGAAAACTGACAGAGCTCAAGATTATTCTGAAGGCCGATGCGCAGGGATCACTCGAGTCCATCGAACATGCTTTGCAGAAACTCACCTCCGGAGTGACGGTAGCGAAGGTGATTCACGGTGCAGTGGGAGACATCACCGAATCCGATGTCATGATGGCCGCTGCAGGAACAGCCATTGTCATTGCATTCAATGTCGATGCAGCACCTGCGGTCATCAAAACTTCTGAACGTGAGGGAGTGAGCCTGAAGATGTACGACATTATTTACAAACTCCTCGAGGATGTAGAGCTCCTGCTCAAGGGTCTAGTGGAACCCGTCGAAACCGAAACGGTCACTGGTCACTTGGAAGTACGTGGTGTGTTCTTCACCAAGGGGTCCGAGATGATCGTAGGAGGAAAGGTCACCGATGGCGTCCTGAAGCGCAATGCGTTTCGTATTCAGCGTGGCGGTCAGACGGTCGGACAGGGTCGCATCACATCTCTGAAGCATGTTGAAAAAGACATCAAGGAAGCGAAGGAGGGGATGGAGTGCGGTATGCGTATCACAACAGACATTACGATCGAGATGGGTGACGTGTTTGAGGTGTACTCAAAAGATTTCGTGAAGGCAACGTAGCGAAAGGGAAAAGAATGCTGAGTGACGCTCTTTTTATGGTGCTCCCAGCATGTATTCCGAAATCAGTGCACGATCATCTTCGCCCTTCTTTCTACCAAGGAGAAGTAGCATCCGCTTTCTGTCCTCTGGCGACATTTTCTCCAGGATTGTGTATGCAGCTGAATCTACGCTGCCGAGGAAGGACGCGAGCAGCCCTGGCTCGATCGTGACATCATTTTTCATGAGTCCCTTGAGTGTACGCACTTTCTCCGGATCTTCCGAGAGCTCCTGCAGTTCCTCGAAGGCTGCTTTCCCCTTTTCTCCACGGAATCCGAGACAGAGCGCTTTTCGCATGTCGCCACTTCCGAGGAAGGCTAGTTTATCCAGACCAACCTTGCCCACACTTTTGAACATATCAGGCTTGTACGAGAGTCCAGCGATTGCTGCCCAGAAAGCGGTTGCTGGGCTGAATCCTTTCCCGTTTAATGTTTGATGTAAGCCCACGGCAGTAATCAGTCCTCCAGCAAGTAGCCCAAGACCGCGAAGTGGTCGCCAATCAACTTTGCCGTGCCTGCTTTGATGCCAGTCAAAGAACTCGGTTTCTCTCGGTGCCGCAGCACGTAAGGTCTCCAGTCCTTTCAGCAATTTTTCAGCGTGACTGACGAGTGCGGGATGTGTGCGCCTTAGTTCAGCATTCTTCACAACATCTTGCAAATATACTCGGCTCTTCTCGATTTTTTGAATATTGGGTACGACCATTCCTCCGGTAGTTCTGAAGAAGGAATCGATAGATTCTCCTTCCAGGAGACCACTTGGATCAGCGCTCAGCCGCGTACCGATACTCTCCAGCTCGCCTGCGATCTGTCCTGGCGCTGACTTTTCTTCGATGTTCACACGCGCGTTCTCGCGATCAGTGCTCAGCACTGCCTCGATCGAGTCTGCATTCTCTGCTCCGACAGCACCTGCGACGAGTGACGTGTATCTGGACGCGAGAAGACCTCGTGCACGCTCCCAGAGCTCGTTCATTTTTCTACCGGCGTTGAGCAGCTGCTCTTCTGCATTTCCTGCAGGGTTCTGCAGCATGACGCGGATGCGACAGATTTGGTTAAAGGCACCATTTCTAATACTTACGAGCTCCTTTTGTTTTTCCGCGTCCAGCCCCTGCATGTCGACGCTGTTCCACAGCGTTTCTGCCGTGTTGATAGACGCGGGGTTAATCTGTTCGACCCGGAGTTCGCTAGAAGGTGTCATCTCATGTCAGGAATTACGTTGATAAGTTTCGGATGCGTTCCAGTTCTGGCTTTAACTCAGACACTAAATTCTTAATTGCCGTGCTGGTATCCGATGAATCTTTGAGACTGAGCACTTCCTCAGCAAACTTTTGATCTGTGAGATGGTTCATGTTGAGCTCGACTTTGAGGTTTTGTACTTGCTGAAGACGAGTCTCAGGCGTCGCGTTTCTTGCTACGCTGTTTTTGATCTCTCCTAGTTTTTCGTTCATTTTTGTTTCGAGGCTGACATTTGCCTTCAGTGCAGCCGCGAGAGCTTTGCCATCATTTAATTTTTCTCCTCCCGCTGCTTGCGGATTAAAGCTACCTGCCAGCAGTCCACCGAATTCCTTCGTTGAATACCCTTCGCGCGTTGCTTGTCGCAGAGCATCGTTAAACTTTCGTGGGCCCGACATCACGTCACCAAGCGTCATATTCTGCGTGCCTGGGAGTGGGATAGGCGCGAGGAGCGGTAGGCGCGCTGCTCCGCTGAATGCTTGCTGACCGATACCCTGCAGCTTATCGGTGACTTTGCCGACGATCTGACTCTTCCTGAGTGCCGTGAAGGATCCTGTCCAGATGATGGCGATAGAGACAAAGATCCAGAGCATCGGCCACCAGTTATCTACATCGGGGATGAGCGGGATGAAGAATGTGTCTAAGCCCCCAGGGGGATCGATCTTTGCGACTGTGCCAAGCATGATAAATCCGATCGCAAACGGAACACCGACGATGACTGGCAGGAATGCGGCCGTCAGAAACTCTTTCCACACATCGACCTCAAATCCAAAGACATTGGTACCCAGTTTTCCATTCACCAGTAGTCCAATGAATGTGAACGGCATGAATGCGACACACACCCACATGATGATGATACGGATGAAGAGCCCGACACCCAGACCGATGAGCGGAAGGACGAGCGCGATCTGCACCAGAAATGCCATGATCACACCCATGATGATTTGGAGCGTCACCCTTTCAGGTGAGATCGTGCCCCCATCACTGAGAGCGTTTGGCACCTGTGCGTAGTTCGTCACTTTGGCGAAGCTGACCGCCAGTCCATTGATCATTGCGTGTGCAGGGCGCATGCGATTATTGGTGACTGCGTTTTTCCATGTGTCTTTGGCATAGCAGCCGAGTCCCGATATACAGGGGCAATTGGGGCTACCAGCTCCAAAGCCATATTTGTCGCAGAACACGCCTTGCTCAGCTTCATCGATCAGGAATGCGGCATCCAGCACCACTTCACAGTCTTTCTTCACTCCGCCGACTGCTATTTGCTGGCAGGTGAAAGAAGGAAGTGTATTCGGAATGCTGTAGACCGTTGCCGTGAGTACGTTTGCGACATCGATAATGACGCGTGGGAAGAACCAGGAGAAATTCACGAAGATCACCGCCATGATGAAGTGAGCAATCTTACTCTTCATGAGATCGGTATTGGCGTTCCAAATAGAATAGAACGCGACTCCAACGAGCCCGAGCGCAAAGAACACATTCATGATGTTGCGACTCAGCTGCCAAATAGTATTGAGAGCCCCCATCATTTCCGGATCATTGAAGAAGTCAGCCTGCAAAAGATACCCAAGCATTTTGAGCACCATCAGAATGATGATGTGCATGAATGTATTGATCCCAGCCAGAACGCCTGCAAACTGCACGAAGGTTTCTCCCATCGAGCCCGATACGTCAGTAGGTATCTGAGCAGACACCCCTGCAGGGACGAGCAAGAGCAGGGCAGCCAGTACCGGGAGGAGGTATCGTGAGCGATTCATAAATCTGTTTAGTATACCAAAAATCCACTATTTCCTCAAGAGGATGCGCTATTCTGTACTTCTACCAAGCTTCCTGAGTAGCACTTGTGTACAAGCTGGAAATTATGAATAAATAATTTGAACATACAGCTGCGAAACAGAAGTAGTATTTAGATTAAATGGCTTATAATAGAGCGAAAATAAGAGTACACAAATAGTACAAGTTTATGATCAATTTTCTTGATCTATTTCTTCTTTATGAGTAACATTTGTGAACAGGAATCGACTTCACAACAATCATTCTATGGCTCATGAAGCACTCAAGGCACTTTTCAGCTCTCAGACGAGAGTGAAATTGCTGTCCGTGTTTCTTCTGCAGCCAGAAGAGGAGTACTTCATTAGGCAGCTGACGCGTCTCCTGGGAGAGCAGATTAACTCCATTCGACGTGAGCTCGAGAACCTGCGAAAAATCGGTCTCGTGAAGGCACGAAACCGAAATCGCAAAAAGTACTACAAAGCTGATACGTCTTTTCTCTTTTTTGAAGAGCTCAAGTCCATGTTCGGTAAAGAGGTCAAAGGAGGGGAGTCGCCGACTGTTGCATCTCTGAAGAAACTTCCAGGACTCGTGTTTCTGGAACTGGCTGGCAGTTTTGTGGGTTCCCACAGTAAGGTCGATCTCCTGATTGTAGGAGATGTGAAGAAAGAGGTAGTCGAACTGCTCCTCTCACAGGATCCATCCATGCGTAATGTGAAGTATTCTCTCTTCTCCAAGGCAGATTTCCTCTATCGACTCAGCCTACGCGATCGGTTCATTCTGGAGATTGTGAGTGATCCTCGACACATCGTTGCACTGAACAACATCGAAAAAGAAGTCGAGGAAGCGCAAAAGTAGCCTCGCACTATTATCGTACAAGCCTGTAGGCAGATGGGTTCTTAGGACCTTTTTTCTTGTAAAGATACTTTTACACGAGATACTATTCTGTGGCTTACATTTCCACCTTTTCGTAACTTAAAAAGGTGGAGCCAAAAGGTTCCGGCGCAGTGCTCGTCGCCTGTGAGACTAATCAACTCGTCTCGCGACGCGCCGCAAACCTGCCTGCCGGAGGGCAGAGAAATCACTTTTTATTCTGTGTGAATCACTTTATCAAGGTAGAGCGGCGCTCCTTTGGGGCGCTCGACTCGTGAAGTCTCACGACGGCGACTCGCAAGGCGCCGGGGGAAAGAATGAATTTTGGCTCTTCTGGATGGGGTTTCGTCATGCTACCGGCTCAGCCCAGCAGTCAGTGATATACGCATACTTGCCCTTTACAAGGGTCCTGACTTTCCGTACCCTAGTTCGGCTATGACAGGCGCATTTCTCACAGAACGGGCTTCTACAATGTTACAGGCTAGGCCGGATATACGTCCTGGTTTCACCGTTCGCGTGCACCAGAAGGTGCAGGAAGGGGATAAGGAGCGTGTACAGATGTTCGAGGGGCTGGTCATCGCCGTTCACCGTGGACACAGTGCAGCAGATCACACAATTACAGTACGCAAGATCGCGTCGGGTGTTGGTGTAGAGCGTGTGTTTCCAGTTCACTCCCCACTGATCGAAAAGATCGAAGTAAAGAAAGTAGCGAAGGTACGACGTGCGAAACTGAATTTCCTTAGGACACGAACGGGTAAGAAGGCTCGACTCTCTGAGCGCTTCACGGGTTCAGAAGAGTTCGGTGCGATTGCAGTTCCTGTTGCAGAACTTGCTGCAACGGAAGAAGTTGTTGCAGAGGCACCAGTGGCGGAGGCAGAGAAGACCGCGTAGCATCCGACCTACTCATGAAGCTGCTTTTAGTAGGAAACTACGGCGTTCAGAATCTTGGTGATGAGGCACTACGCGAAAGCGTTGTTCGCGGGTTCCCGGAACACAGCTGGACTATCGTCTCTGCGCGTCCAGCTGCACCGAATGAGGTGCCACGTTTACCGTGCGGAGTTCGTTCGTTCTTTCGTCCATGGTGGCGCACAGTTCGTGCATACATTCGTGCAGATGCAGTCGTCTTTGGCGGTGGATCTCTTTTCACCGATCATGAATCGATCGTTGCACCATATCTCTGGTGGGTGCATGCCATGATGGCACGCGTTCTTCGTAAGCCACTGCTCCTCTCTTTTCAGGGTGTAGGACCACTCACTACTCCACTTGGGCTTTTTTTTGCACGCTCAGTGATAGAACATGCGGGGTATGTCTCGGTGCGTGACCCCGCCTCGTTTGCACGTATTCTTTCGTGGAATATGCAGACGGAGCCCGTGCTCAGCTTTGATCCGGCACTGACGCTCTTTGCTGAGCAGGTTCCGGCACCTACCCCAGGAAAACTGGTACTGATTCCTCGCTCCAATACAACGGACGCGTTTATCCAAGCTGCCACAGAAGAAATGCAGGGAACGTGGGAAGAGATCTCGATCCTCCTCATGCACGCGACAGAAGAGGATAGGCAGGCAGCCGATCGACTGAAGCGTGTAGCCAGACACCACGCGGTGACGGTGCAGGAGCCCGAAACTGTATCCGAGTTTTTGAAAGCGATTTCAAGCGCATCATTCGTGTTGTCGCAGCGTTTCCATGGTGCACTCGCTGCACTCGCGATGGGTATTCCGTATCGTGTGCTGCCACAGGTTCCAGGTGACAAGCTATCGATGCTTGCAGATCCTGGTGAGCGTGAAGAGCTTCTGAGGCTTGTGGAGGAGGGGATGAGGACACTCAAAGAGTCGCTGGACCAGATTGGGGGAGCCGCATCACCGGTTGTCCAGGAGTGATATTCTGGTGATTTTCTGGCACACTATCTGTCACTCGGCTTGGACTCACGCAGGTCAGGAGACTTGCGCCAATCTACGCCGTAGCACGCATCAACTTCTATGAACATTCGTAACTTCTGCATCATCGCGCATATCGACCACGGCAAGTCTACCTTGTCCGATCGAATGATGGAGAAGACTGGTTCTTTGCAGCAGCGCGAACTCAAAGAGCAGCATCTCGATTCGATGGATCTGGAGCGTGAGCGCGGCATTACCATCAAGCTGACTCCTGTTCGCATGCAATATAAGGGCACAGAGCTCAATCTGATCGATACTCCCGGGCATACCGATTTCCGATACGAAGTGAGTCGCTCTCTCGCTGCGTGTGAGGGTGCGATTCTCCTCGTCGATGCATCGCAAGGGATCCAGGCTCAGACTCTTGCGGTGCTCTACATGGCGATGGAGCATGACCTGAAGATCATTCCGGTTCTGAATAAAATAGATCTGCCTGCCGCAGATCCAGAGCGCGTCAGTGCTGAGGTGATGAAGATGCTTGGGTGTGAGGCGAGCGATATTCTCAAGATTTCGGCAAAAGACGGAACTGGTGTTTTGGAAGTTCTGGATACGGTTTTGGAGCGTATTCCGCCTCCAACCACTGAGCGCTCGACAGGCAGCAACGTCTCGCGCGCACTCATCTTCGATGCTGTCATGGATGAGTACCGCGGTGTGGTTACGTACATGCGTGTCATCGAGGGCGAGTTCAAAAGAGGAATGAAAGTACGACTCCTCGGTACCAAAATCGATTTCGAAGTCCAGGATGTCGGATACTTTTCTCCGAAGTACATTTCTGACTCCGTTCTTTCTGCAGGTCAGATCGGGTACATCGTTACGGGACTGAAGGCAGTGGCGGACGCTCGTGTGGGAGATACGATCTCCTCTTCACCCGACGCAGCCGCGCTCCCCGGATACAAAAAAGTACAGCCGATGGTCTTCGCAGGATTGTATCCCACACAAGCCGACGACTATCCTCGTCTTCGTGATTCGCTCGAGAAGCTGTCACTCAACGATGCCGCGATCGAGATCACCTACGAACACAATACTGCGCTCGGTAACGGCTTTCGCTGCGGATTCCTGGGACTCTTGCACATGGATATCACACAGGAGCGTTTGGAACGTGAGTACGGTTGTGAGCTCATTATCACAGCACCAAGCGTGCTCTACGAAGTATCACTTCGCTCCGCCAATCCTTCCTCAGTTGTACGCGCTAGCCTCCTCAAGGTCGATGAGCCAAGCACAGCGCTCATCAGCAATCCAGCTGACCTGCCGGATCCAACGCACATCGATGAAATACGTGAACCGTGGGTGAAGCTTGAGATCGTGTGTAGGGCACAGGACATTGGTCCTGCGATGCAGCTCGTGCAGGAGCGTCGTGGTATCTACCTTTCGTTGGAGTACATCGATGCTGATCGTGCACTCCTGCATTTCGAAGTACCACTCGCTGCGATCGTTCTCGATTTCTTCGACAAGCTCAAGTCTGCGTCATCAGGCTACGCATCTCTCTCGTACGAACATCTTGGTTACCGAGTAGAAGACCTGGTGCGCATGGACATCCTCCTCCTTGGTGAGCCGACTGATGCACTCTCCGTCATCTTGCATAAGAGCGAAGCGAGAGATGTGGGAGACAAGATCGTGAAGCAGCTCAAAGAAGTGCTACCGAAGCAACAGTTCCAGATTCCGATTCAGGCCGCGATCGGTGGGAAAATAGTCGCGAGAGAAAACGTGGCAGCGTATCGCAAGGATGTTACAGGGTATCTGTACGGTGGAGATCGCAGCCGCAAGGATAAATTGCTCGACAAGCAGAAGAAAGGCAAAAAGCGCATGAAACAGATGGGTCGCATCACGCTTTCACAGGAAACGTTCTTAGCTGTTCTGAAGCGCTAGAAGGGGACTTCTACGCCTCCTCCGATGCCTCCGTGTCACCAGAAGCGAAGTACTCTTTCATGGTCGGAAGGTGCGGTCCCACGATATCCTGCAGTATCGCAATCGTGAGCGGCTGCAACTCTTCGTATGGCGCACTCCGATCAATGGATGCGAAGTAATCACGTAGTACGAACGTGGTGATCTGGAGCACGCTGCCATCCAAGTTCTCGTGATCCGTCATGAGTCTCTTCAGAATCGATACAGTATCGATGTCGAGTACCAAGCCCATACGAGCAATCCACTGCAGCAGATCCTGTCGAGCGTCTGCTGGAAGCTCGCTATTTTTTGAGAGAGCAGTTCCTTGTGCAGTATCCGGAGTGCTGATCGCGACCCGATGTTCCTGCACGTACTCCTCCACAGTTTGTTTGCACCCGTCGTGAATGAGTGACAGGATTGCCAAAATAAAAATCGATGGGCAGTTCATTGCAGAGAGTGTCGCGATGAGCTGAAAGAGGTGGCTGTACTGGTCATTTCCCAGGAACTGCACGATCGTCTCAGCCACGCGATCATCACGCTTCTTCGCTTTCTTCTCTTCACGAATGAACTGCTTGATCTGCGCTTGAGCTTGCGTAAAACGCTGCTTCGATTCCTCGCTCAGTTGTTCACGAGCCCCACCCCCTTCGCTTGGGGTGTAGGACTCCATGCCGCCGAATTCATCGAGATACATACTGAAACAAGGGTAGCAGACTCACGCGATCCTGTGAGCCTATTTTTTTGGCGTACCTTCCACTTCGATGCTGAGCTTTGTGCTCTCTGCACCGAGCATGACAGTGACGGTATGTGCTCCTGTCGATTTGATTGGCTTTTCGATATGCAGTGCAGTGGCAGGAAGCGTGATCGAGAACTGATCTGCAAGTGCTCGCAAGATATCAGGTGCGTGCACTGATGCGTACAGTTTGCCTCCCTTCGCTGTTTCAGCTTGAATCTTCACCACTTTGCCAGAAATGGCATCTGCGAGTGACTCTTGTAGAGCTTTCTGCTGCTGCTTCTCTTCAGCACGCTTACGGATTTCGTCAGCGTACTGCTGTCGTACCTTGGGGGTAGCGACAATCGCGAGCCGCTGCGGAAGCAGACAGTTCAAGGCATAGCCGCTTCTGACAGTCAGAAGATCGTTTTTGTGCCCAATGCCCTTGATGTCAGAAAGAAGAAGGACTTCCATACGTGGTCAGAAAGCCGAGAAATCATACGGAAAGTGAATCAAAAGCACAAGAGGCACTATATCAACTTCGGCAAAGCATGCTTTTACTCGTCTTAGGGTTGACCAGAATCTGTTTTCTTCGCTTCCTGATCGGCAGTATCCGATATTTCGCTTTGTCCGAGAAGCGTCCGGAGCATCCACGCGGGGAGTGAAAGCCAGCCCTTTCCAGCGCGGAATTGGCGGTCTGTATCCATGTACCACTCTGACAGTGTGCTGAACCGGTCTGTATGCAGTGAGAGGTGCTGAAGTTCGGTGGCATGCACGTCATTACTCAATGCGAAAACAGAGAGAGGGGAATAGAGGGTAATTGCTGGGATGTCACGCTTCAGAAGCTCACTGAGTTCCTTGAGCGCCTTGGTTCTGGCATCGGCGTTCCCAGTCTCACGAATGCGAGTGAGTAGTGCATCTGCTTCAAATGAAGCGTACTGTGAGAGATTAAACGCATCGAGTTTTAGTTTCGTCTGATCATCTGTTTGCTCTTGGATCTGGCTGGAGTGCCAGTACGGATAGCTATCCAAGTTATCGAACATCGACTGACCGAAAAGCACGACATCGTAGTCACGCTTGAGAAGTTTTTCTTCAAACTCTTTGCGTGTACTGGGAATATCGATAACCACTTCTGCACCCACTTGTTTCCACTGCTTCTGCACGATCTCTGCGATTGTTGCGTAGTGAGTGGGCTGCGGGCTTGTCAGGAGGCGTATCCGAAGCGATTCCCCTCGGCTATTCACACGTGTGGGTACTGGGTCATTATCACGTCGTCTGCGGAGATAGCCATTTTCCAGTGTCATCGAACCCACCGTGATTTTTGCGGGATCGGAATCGGGGAGCGAACGCGTTCGAAGGAATTGCTCCACGATACGATATTCGTCCGATGCGAGTGCGAAGTCGCGAGTCCGTTCAAATCGTTCGACGAATGCAGAGTCGACGATGTCATCGTTCCCATCCATCAGCCTCAGGACATTGAGGCCCGTTTTGATTGATCCGCTGCTGCCATCCCCCGAAGGAATGTGGACGATCCAACTTCCCGAGAGCGTGCGTACGGTTCCATTCTTCAGTGTCACCCCTGTTTCGGCTCGGATGCCATTGATCCGAATCGGAAATGCGAGATCTGCAGTTGATCCCGTAATAGTGAGCATCGATCCTGTTTGCAAAAGCGCAATGCGAGGCGTATTCCGGAGTGGTCCAACCTGATTCGCCTCACGCTGTTCTAGGAGCCGTTGCAGTCGCACTTTTTCAGGAACATTCCAGTTACTATCGAACAGTGCGCCCTGTGCTGCATTCGCATCGAAGCGGTATTGCCAGTCGTTCATGTGTAGTTCCAGCAGGCCAGTATCGATAATATTGGTTTCTTGGAGCGCATCGACGATCTCTTGTTTATTCGTAGCAAGTTGCAGACCCAGTCGAATTTTCTGATCTTGCATGACGATGCGATCGAGATTCAGAAAAAGTCCGACGTATTGTGGTAGCGCATACGACTTCGGTGTGAATCGAGAGGGGAGAATGGGGTCACCACTCTCGTTGCGTGGGACTTGTCTGATGCCGTCTAAATTCAAGCTATCGGTGAGTAGTGAGGAGTAGTCCGGGAACACACGGAACACGATGCGCTCGATGTGATACTGGGGCATGCCAGCGCGATCGAAACTCTTGAGTGTGACTTCGGTCGAGAGATCGGTCTGGATGGTGCTGACGAATGCGTACGGCCCTGCACCAATCGGCTGCATATCGAAGCTGCGGTCACGGGCAATGTCTTCGACACTCAAATCTTGGAATGACGCCTTCGGAAGAAGTCCGAGAGTCAGGTTGCTTGTGAAAAATGCGTATGGTTTCTGTAACCTAAAGCGGACAGTGCGATCATCCAGTTTTTCCAGCTCTACGCCACGAAAATTCTGGGAAAGAATCGGATTCGGAAATCCTGGTTCCAGAATAGTCTGAAATGTAAAGAGCACGTCGTCCGCTGTGACGAGGTGTGGCTTCTCCTCGGTCGAATCATGCCAGTGGAGGTTGGGTCGTAGTACTGCCGTGTACGTCCTCTGATCATTCGTCACTGTTACCTCTGCTAGATCATTCACGATAGATTTCGAAATGGGGTCATACTTCATCAGTCCTGAAAAGATCAGCGAGACGATGTCGCGATCGATATCATTTCCCGTGTGAAGCCAAGGGCTAAAGCCCGTGACCTGCCCAACAGATCCTTCGATGTACGTTCCTCCACGCTTGGGTACTTCGATCGAGCTTTGCACATAAAAACTGCGAAGCATCAGAAAGCCACTGATGCCGAGGACACAGAGGAGGATCAGTAATGCGATTCTCTCTTTGCTCGTCATGGAGCCAAGCAGCCGGAGGAGAAACCGAAGGAAGCGCATGGTTAGTAGCCCGGAGAGGTGAAACTAGAATCGAAATTCAGGTGTCACGATTCCAGTTTCGTTCATCTAGGCGTACATGAGGACAATCGCGAGTGCGAAGAACGCAACTGCGACCCAGATGGTAGCGGTGAAGAGCACTTTCTCTGCGCCACGGCGCTGGACGAAGGTGGCACCAGTGCCGCCGAACGTAGCAGACAGGCCAGATGCTCGGTGCTGCAGCAGAATCATGAGTGCTAGGAGGCTGCCGAGGATTGCTTCGATAATGAGGAGGAGAGTCATCGGGGGAATGATAGCGCGGAAGGGATCCGCAGGCAATGATTTCAGGAAGTGATGAGAGGTTAGTGGTTAGACGGTTTTTCCCATGCATGCACTAGCCACTGACCACTCATCACTAGTCTCATTCTTTCCATTCCTTCACCTTTCCCATCTCCCTCTCTACCAGATCCGCTGGTCGCAGGTTCTTGATCTGATTCGGTGTCAGGATCGGAAAATGACGCGCATTCTCTAGCGCCATCGGTATCTCCCACACATTCTCTTCGGATGTTATCCAATCGAGGTGATCAAGTTCTGAGAGATCCACGGGCACCGAGTACGAGCGCAGTGTCTTCTTGCCTGAGTCATTCAGGAAATATTCGTGAAAGTACGACATCACGAGTTCGCGAACGTTTTTGTAAATGGGTTCCCGATACCGTAGGACTCCATGATTCGTTTTGCTGATTGCGCCGAAGCATCCTCCCTCTTTGAAAAGAGTCACGACATGATCGTAATCGTGTTTAGTACTTTTGAGATCCAGCAGAAGAGGCGGCCTTCCCTGGAGTCGGAGTGCGAGAGCGGCCAGCATCGCACCTTCGATGCAGTGCGCACGCTTTTCTCTGAGCACTCTGCGAGGTGACAGACACGTATCCCCCTCGGGTTCATGGTTCATGGGGATGGTATCCAAAAAGTCCTGAATGGCGCGTGGGGTTCTGAGCTTCGAAAGAATGAGTTTTTCCTTTTGTGTAAGAGCCTGCGAAAGATCGAATTGCTTCATTGCAGGCATATACTACATACTACGTACAACATACGACATACCCGAAGGGCGCCTAGCTCAGCTGGTTAGAGCATCTCGCTTACACCGAGAGGGTCAGGGGTTCGAATCCCTTGGCGCCCACCATCTATATCTCATCGTCTTCCTCTGCATCTTCATTGTAGGGACGATTCCTATTCACAATGTCGACTACGGTTTTTAGGGGAATTCCTAGTAGTTCCCAGCATGTAATGTCTGTACGAGCGATGGGATGCAAGAATGCCGAAAGAACGGCTGTGCAGTTGCTGTCTATTCGATGTTCCAGAGTAGTCTCGCGACCATCCAATATCGGTTCAGTGTGCCCGACTTTTTTGTTGTCGCCGACAAGCACATGAGCAATTCCGGTATCAATATTCATAATGAAATAGAACACTCTTGCACCTAACATACTTAGCTCAATATCACCCTGCGCTAATTTTTTTGCGATGTTACAAAGTTCTTGCACCACTCTGTCATTCTCTTCGCGTCTTTTGAATTCATATCCCCACTTTTCCATAGTAGTTTGATGGCCTTCGTGTGTGATGTTATTGGCAGAGAAAACATAGTTCACGCCGTTTTCTGCCAAGTCTGTAGAGAACGTAGTGTCCCCGTCTATGCGAAACGTTGGTAATCGAGGAATGACCAGTTCACCCAACAGGTCATAAAATTCTCCTTCCCCCTTTTTTTCAACAATTCCAGATCCATTTGGAGTGCGCATCACAAGCACAATTTTTTTACATGTTTTTCCCCTTTTGCCCGTAATCTTTAGTGTGACTCGCCGTGCACGGTTATTATTTCCACGTCCCAACGCCTGACTCAAGCGATCTGCTTTTTTCCATCGACCGATAGGCATCTCTTTTGGCATAAGTATATATTAAACTATATTTTTCTCTCGTCAAATTTAACATACAATCTATACAACGAATTGTGCCCTTGCAGCAGCTACTTCTGCCCGCTACACTCTCCCAGCTCATGTTTGCAATTGTCGATATCGCCGGCTTCCAGGAAAAGGCTGAAAAGGGCATGAAGTTTCATGTTCCTACCCTGGATGCAAAGGAAGGTGCTTCCGTTACGTTCGAAAAAGTGCTGCTTCTTTCAGACGGCACTGATACGACTGTTGGTGCGCCGTATGTCTCTGGCGCGACAGTCACTGTGAAGGTGATCGCACATGGCTTGGATGACAAGATCCGCGTTACCAAGTTCAAGCGCCGCAAGCGTTTTCACAAGACATACCGTGGACACAGGCAGGGATACACAGAGATTGAGGTGACGGGAGTAGGGAAGTAGCCGGTACACTCACTACCGATCTTCCTATCTATTCCTCACGTACTTCATCGCGCTGCGCTTTTATCTGTGATGATCTCTCAAATAATTTTTCTATATCTTCTTTCGTTACTCCGATTTCCTCGAACGATATATCTGTTTCTCCATCTTTTCGTAAAGACTTGGTGAGTCTCTGAATGAATTGCAGACTCCAATCAGGATCAAGATTGCCCTTATTTGCATCTATTTTTAACTGGTTCCATAAACGAAACATGATTTCTTTTCTTGTGGCTGGGATGTCTCGAATAGAATACTTTTCCGGCAAATTTCTCAACATATCATCTATATCAAAGTTGTCTAAGACGTTGTCCTGAGCATCCTCCCAAAGTTGGCGAGAATTGTGCAAAACTTTACTTCTATTCCACTGCATGACGCTGACTATTCCTCCACCCACAACTGCCGTGAGAAGTAAGACATGCAGCAATGAAAACTGCATTCGTCCCTCACGGTTGATATGGGACCTGCTTTTTTCAAGTTCAGGTGGAAAATTATGACCGGGTTTTTGTCTCATAATACTATTTTAATTATTTTTCAAAATCTGTCAACTTTCCTCAATCTTTGTTCGAAGCGTTCGCACCGTCTCAAGCGTCACCCCCAGATTCTGTAGACACGCGAGCGTCTCACCGAACCGTTCGCCGATTTTGAGAAGATGATGCAGGTACGCTTTGGAATGCTTTCGGCTGCTCGGAGCAGGGGAGTCAGGATCAATCGGAGAAAAGTCTGTCGCGTACTCCGCTCGTCGGATTTTGAGTTTCGTGCCATCCGACATCCAGATGTTTCCGTGGCGTGCTTCGCGGGTTGGTGCAACACAGTCCATCATGTCTATTCCTTTTGCGACAGCAATTTTGATTTGGGTGAGCTCGCCGACACCCATTAGGTACCTCGGCTTATCTTCTGGGAGCAGCGGACAGACAGTATCCAGCACATCGAACATTTCCTCTTCACTCTCACCGACTGCCAGTCCACCGACTGCGTAGCCATCGAAACCAATTGCGATCAGTTCCTCAGCACACTTTTTACGCAGATCTTTTTCGAGCCCGCCTTGGACGATGCCGAACAGAAGCGGGTAGGAATGAAAGGAACCAGAGGAAAGAGAGGAATCCAAGGAATCTTTTGGGTACAGCGAGATATTCGTATTGTTCCTATTATTCCTTTTGTTCGTCTCGTTCTTCAGTCGTTCATGCTCCTCCTTACACACCTTCGCCCAACGTAGTGTGCGGTCCACTGCTGAGATTTGTTCAGCGCGTGGAGCAGTCGAAGGCGGACATTCGTCAAAACACATAATGATGTCGGCACCGAGTGCGTGTTGGATGCGCATGGCTTCGATGGGTCCGAGGAAACGTTCGGCGCCACTTCTGTGGTCCTTGAACGTCACTCCTTCTTCCGAGATCTTTCTGAGAGACTCGAGTGAGAATACCTGGAATCCGCCGGAGTCAGTGAGGATGGGTCTGTCCCATCCTGCGAACGTGTGCAGCCCTCCTGCTTGCCTGACGATCTCTTCTCCCGGAGTGAGGTGCAAGTGATACGTGTTCATGAGAAGGATCTCGCCACCGAGTGCTTTGTGATCCTCGAACGTGAGCCCCTTGAGTGCTCCCGCGGTGGCACAAGGCATGAAGAATGGAGTCGTGAGATCGCCGTGTGCGGTGTGGAGCGTTGCTGATCGACCGGTGGCTGTGGAGGTATGCAGAGTGAACATGAGATGGTACAGAGGGTACAGAAGGTACAGAGGGTACAGAAGTGATTATCTTGTGCACCTCCCGCACTTCTGCCACAACTGAAACCTCTGTTACGTCTGCATCCTTTTAACTCCATTCTTTCAACTTGCTGAGCCACCAGACTGTGATAAAGCACACATTTTCTCGTGCCATACTCTGCGTGTCGTCTACTTCTTCCCCCTTTCACTTATGGGTATGAATTGCTGCTCCGCAGGCGGATCCTGCAAAAGCTCTTTTAGCGCGTACGCGCTTTGGTTGCCACGCATTGGTTTTGGCGTTGTCCTTGCTGGATATGGCGTCAATCATCTTCGATTTATCTCAGAGTTTGCAGGATTTGCAGGAAGCGTCTTCACGAACTCTGCGTTGGCAGGTGTGATGACTGCACTCGCATACGTTGTTCCTTTCCTGATGATTGCTGGAGGTGTCCTCTTCGCGATCGATAAGTGTTGCGCATGGAGCAAGATCTGCGTTCTCGCATCTCTCGGTGGAATTATGGGATGGGCTGGTCTCGCTGTTGCTCTGGGTGATAACACCGCAGGTGGCAACATGATGCCTGCTATCCAGAACGCTGCTGTTCTCCTCGTTGCCTATCACATCATCAAGAAGATGTGGAAGTGCGGCATGGGTTGTGGTTGCGGTAAGATGGGATGCAATTGCCCAGCTTCAAGTTCCAAGTCTTCTAAGTAATTTCTATGAATTGGAAATCGACCAGCGAAACGTCGAGTCTTGTACTCCGAGTGTCGGTGGGCATCACTATGGTGCTCATCGGCATCTCGGCGTACCGGGATTTTGCACCATTCGTCGCAAATGTGACCGACGGACTAGGGTTCGTCAGTGCGTTTGCCACTGTCTGGGCGTACCTACTCCCTGCACTGCTGATTTTCGGGGGGATCTTTCTTTCAATCGGACGTTATGGCTACATCTCCGTTCTGACAGCAGGCACAGCACTCGCATCAGTGCCGATCGGTCTGATGCTCAAGAACACAATCACGGGACTGCCACTCCCTGACATGATGGCTGCCGCGTACCCGAGCATGGTGTGGATCATTGCCTTCTACTTGGCAGTGAACAGGATGCCGGAGTGGGAGACGACAGTGAGCGAGTCCGAGGAAAAATAAAGAACAACGAAGGAGTGGTTAGTGGCTAGTATTCGGCTAACCACTAGCCACTAACCACTAGTCACTTACAGGCGATGCCTGCACTTAAGAAATAATCTTATCGATAATCCCGTACTCCATCGCTTCTTTTGCAGACATAAACTTGTCACGCTCGGTGTCATCTTTCACCTGTGACAGCTTCTTGCCCGTGTGATCGGCGATCATCTGGTTCAGGATGTTTTTCGTATTGATGATGTGCTCTGCGTGAATCGCGATGTCCGTTGCCTGTCCCTCGGTACCGCCGAGTGGCTGGTGGATCATCACTTCGGAGTGGGGGAGTGCGAAACGCTTTCCTTTCTTTCCACCCATGAGAATGATGGCACCACCGGACGCAGCCATACCCAAACATACGGTCGAGACATCAGCACTGACGAGCTGCATCGTGTCGTACATCGCGAGCGTGGAGGTGACCTGTCCTCCGGGAGAGTTCACGTAGAGGATGATGTCCTTCTTCGGATCCTGCTTATCCAGGAACAGTAGCTGTGCAATAACGATGTTTGCTACGTTATCGTCGATACCCGTACCCAGAAACACGATGCGTTCCTCGAGGAGGCGAGAGTAGATGTCGTACGCACGCTCTCCGAACTGACTCTTTTCGATGACAGTTGGAATCAGCATGTTCTGAGGAGTCGTGTGACCGCGGGAAATGTTTCGCGCGATGGACTGGATGGATGGGTGCATACGAATGAGAGGAAGAAGAGAATCAAATGTATCCTACTATTCTAGCAAATTTTGTGAATCGCTGGCAGTATGCAGAGAGATCCTTTCTGGTCTCGTCATGAAAAGAAAAGAACGTTTTACACTCCCTCTTTGTCGCATCCCCTTGAGCAAAAGTGGCAACTGGTACTCCGCGACTTTCTCGCGAATGTTCCTGTGCGTCCACTTCTCGTCCTGATTGGTCCAACAGCATCCGGAAAAACAGCGCTCTCCGTTCAGATTGCTCGGAAGCTTTTGGGGGGAAAGCAGCCTGTCGAAATCGTGAATGCAGACTCGCGTCAGCTGTATCGTCACCTCGATATTGGTACTGCGAAGATTACAGAGACTGAGAGAAGTGGCGTGCCGCATCATCTCTTTTCACTGCAGGATCCGAGGGAGCCTGTGTCGATCGCGTGGTACCAGAAAGAAGCGATGCGAGTGATCGATGATATTCATGGGCGCTCAGCACTTCCTCTGCTCGTCGGCGGGTCGATGCTGTACGTGTCGTCGATTGTCGATGGTCTTGCTCCGGTTGCCTCAGATCCAAGTAAGCGTGCAGCACTGGAGGCAGAGTACGACAGAGATGCAGGAAGGACACTTCATGCGAGGCTCGAGTCACTCGATCCTGAGACGGCTGCATCTATTCCTGTGCAGAACAAGGTGTACGTCGTACGAGCCATGGAGATGATCGAAGGTACGGGCAAGACGAAAAAAGAGATACTGGAACAGAAGAGTAGTCCCTACACATCGCTCATTCTGGGCATCGACCCAGAGGATTCGGTTTTGCGAGAGCGTATAGAAAAACGTATTCAGGCTATGTTTGATGTGGGCTGGGGTGAAGAAGTCGAAAACCTCAGACGTATGGGATACACACAGGATGATCCGGGTATGCAGAGTGTGGGATACCGCCAGATTTTGGAGGCGATAGAGAATGGAGCCGATCCGCGTTCAACGATTCCCGTGATTACAGCCAAGACATGGCAGTACGCCAGGCGTCACCGAACATGGTGGCGCGGGGATGAGCGAGTGAAGTGGCTTGATGAGTGAGCCGAGTACGTGGCAGACTACTACACTCTTTTTAGCTCCATGAACATGAAAGTGCATTGCAACGGCTTTATTCTAGCACGACCAAATGACGTGATGGCGCTTCGTACAGAGTGCACTGTTGATGACTGGTGTGATCGTATACGAAATTCGACGAGTTTTTGTCTACATCATGAGATACCGATGTTTACTGTCGTAAACTCACTGGGTCCATGGAAAGACTTTTCACGTGATCACGGTCTCGATTTTCCGCACACGCCTGTACCAGATGAAGGCGACTGGCTGTCATGTATCGAGGATTCGCTAAAGCAGCGTCGACAGGATATGACTTTACTATTCGGTGGTATAGGATTTCGTTTGGTACAGAACTGGGTAGCTAGTCTTAGTGACGAGCAATATGTTCTAGGCGACAAAGAACCGGTGTGCTCTGAAATTTCTGATTGTTGGATGGACGGCAAGCCTTGGTATGCCAAACAAAAATTGGGAATGGGGATATTGTGTCCTGAATATACAGATATGGACGTACGCTAGAGGGCGATACTGCCACTCAGCATCCGCCGTGCACGAATTGACTGCATGGCGACTTTTAGCCGTTCTTTTTCGGCTTCGCTTTGAGGTTCCAGCGTTTCGGATCGTTCGGATTTCTGCTGCAGCATTGTCTGCAACTCCTGAACCGACGATTGTTGGCTCTTCTCTGTCATGGATCCAATTGTAGCATGAGGCCCTAGAAACCGGGTGTACAATAGTACCCTCATGCGTCTCTCCGATTCACTCACGCCCGGCATGCTCAAAACAACTGGTGTGTACATCGACGCGTTGGCAGAGATGGGTGTTAGAACAGTGGACGAGATGATACTGATGATACCCAGAGCGTACGAAGACCTGAGTGCGATGGTGACACTGACGACGGCACCCATGAATGAGAAAGTCACGATCAGAGGAACGATTGCATCGCTCAAACTGGTTCGCACACGCACACGAAAGCAGCTCGTGCAGGCGGTCTTTCTGGATGAGGAAGGAGCCAGAGCTGACATCGTCTGGTTCAACCAGCCACACATGATGCGGATGCTCCGCGAAGGTCAAGCGGTGTCACTCACGGGCAAAGTGCAGGAGGATGGATACAAACTCAAAATGATGAGTCCGCAGGTGGAGGACGGGACACGCACTGAGCTCTTGCACGCAGGGCGCATCGTCGCGGTGTATCCGCAGACAGAGAAGCTGAGCAGTCGGTGGCTTCGCGAGAAGATGGCACTCCTTCGCCCCGTGTTTGCATCTATTCCTGAGTCACTTCCAGCAGAGATTCTCACTGCAGAGAAGTTGCTTGCCCGATCCGAGGCACTGACTGAACTTCACTTTCCCTCTACGCCCGAGAAACTGAATCAAGCGCGGGAGCGCATGGCATTCGAGGAACTCTTTCACATTCAGACCGAGGCGCTGGAACGCAAGAACGCGTGGCAGGGACATAGGCAGAAGAGGCTCGTGACACCGATGGATGCCCCGCTCATCAAGGCGTTCTTCGCCTCGCTCTCGTTTATTCCCACCGATGCACAGCGCGTGGCGATTTACGAAATTTTGCGTGACATGGAGTCCGATAAACCCATGAGTCGACTTCTCGAGGGCGACGTGGGATCGGGCAAGACACTTGTTGCAGCGTCGGTGATCGCACACACGATTATTGCGAAGGGGCAGTGCGCGCTCATGGTGCCAACCGAAGTATTGGCAAAGCAGCACGCGGTTACGATCACAAGGATGCTCACGACATTTCACACTTACCTCCAGTCTGGTGCGTGGAAAGAGAAGGGGATTCAGGCTGCACACCTTCTTACCTTTGCGTTGCCACGCGTTGTGCTTCTGACTGGATCAATCACTGGTGCCGAATCACGCGCGATCAAACGTGACACAGCGGCTGGTTTGGTGGATGTCGTCATCGGTACGCATGCACTCATCGAAGAGTCTGTCGTCTTCAAAGATCTCAAGCTCGCGATCATCGATGAACAACATCGCTTCGGCGTGCTTCAGAGAAAGGCCCTTGAGGAGAAGGGGCCGCCACACACACTCGCGATGACGGCGACGCCCATTCCACGCACACTCGCGCTCACGGCCTACGGCGATCACGATCTGTCGGTTCTGCTCACGAAACCTGGCAATCGCAAATCGATTAAAACGACGGTTGTCCCACCCAGTCAGCGTCGCACGGTAGAGCTCTTCATCGATACGGAGATGGCCTCGGGCAGGCAGGCGTTTGTCATTTGCCCGCTCATCGAAATGTCGAAGAGTGACGAGATGCAGGATGTCAAAAACGTGCAGGCGGAAGCAGAGCGTCTACAAAAGGAATTTCCGAAACGGACAGTCACGCTTCTGCACGGCAGAATGACGCCGCAGGAAAAAGAAGACGTGATGCGCGACTTCAAAGATCGAAAGGCAGATATCTTGGTGTCGACATCGGTGATTGAAGTAGGGATCGATGTGCCCAATTCCACAATCATCGTGATCGAGGGAGCGGAACGCTTCGGACTGTCGCAACTTCATCAGTTTCGCGGTCGTGTCGGCAGGTCTGATGCTCAGAGTTACTGTTTTCTGTTTACAACGGAGCAACATCAGGCGAGTTCCGAGCGACTCAAAGCGATGGAGGAACATAGCTCCGGATTTGAGCTTGCCGAGATTGACCTGATGATTCGTGGCCCCGGTGAACTCTTTGGTATTCGTCAGAGTGGAATTCCGGAACTTCGGTTCGGTGGTCTCCTCAATCCCGCACTTGTTGTACGTGCCAGAAAGGCAGCCGAAACAGCGCTTGGCGTACTTACCATGACAGTGCGATCCAAGAGAACGACGATTGCTACTTAATTTTTTTCTGTACTTCAACTCTTGCATCACCTGTCATTGACGCCACTCTGTCTTCGTTTACAGTTCCCTTTGCGCCAATTCTTTTGATGGCATCTTTCAGTCTTGCAAGCGATAGACCCCAATTATCTGGGTTATCTCTTCCCATTGAATAAGCAACATCCAGCTTTCCAGAAGGCATTCTGAGATTTGCGTATCTCTCCCATTGATCAGCAGCATCGCCTCCGCCAAAGTTTTGGGAAAAGTCGATTCCTCCAGTTATCACTCCTTCTTGTTCTTTCAATTTCCATGTTATCTTCAGTGGAAGAGACGGGCCATTCATACACGCACTATGTTCAGTTTCCCCAATTTCTCCGCCTGATTGTAAAAGAAGAGCCGCTTGCTTTTGAAAATCGAGAGTATTTGGATGGTTTTCGATAGATTTTGCAGGAGCGTTGGACATATGCAATATTATACTACAAAAGAAGCAACAAGTCAAATAATCGTTCATCAGCTGCTGCTAGCGTAGAGCTCTTTTGCTACTCTGTTTCCTGTGCCAATCGAACTCACACCAGTGCAAAAGGAACTAGCTGAGAAACTCTCGGAGTACTCCAAAGACGCGTGCGAACTCGTCGGGTTAAAGTATCAGAAAGTCGACCCGCAGCACTTTTATTTGACCATCAATCGCTACTACGGACGCGTGAAGGGTATGACTGCCGAGATTGATCGCTGTATCGATTGGTGTATGAGCAAGGGCAAGATGGTGTTTACAGCCCAACGGTTCGGTAACTGGTGTCAGAAAAAAGCACAGTGGGACAAAGAGAAGCAACTGAATGAAGCCGAGAAAACAAAGCTTAAATCAGGAAACGAGTTTCAGCAGCAGGACTTCACTCGTCGTTTCGGTCGTCTGGACGAGTAGTGAAGATGACAGCAAGCGACAGGATGAGTAGTCCGAGCGGGAGAAGCATCTGACGATAGTACGATTCGCCCTTGAGAAGAAACTGGCTGTTCGGTGTTGCGGTGTAGATCAGGAGAATAATGACGAAGGTGAATCCAGCCATGAGTAGTGTCGGTGCCGCGCGGTGACTGCGGAATTTTGGGCTAGCAAAAAAGAGCACAAGTGCGGAAAGTGCAGAGTACCAAGCGATACCAAATGAGCCGCGACTGAAGAGTCCGATGAATGCCTCCTTTACTGCAGGAATACTGAGCGCAAGCGTTGCGTCCGAGCCATGATGTGGAGTGAGAGAAAGACCGGCGATCGATGCTCCTATCGTCCAGAGAAGGCTGAGAAGTAGTGTGAGCAGAATGGGGGAGCGGAGACTGCGTAGAGTTCTGGTATTCCAACTGATCAGCCCGACTGTCACGAGCCAGGGCAGAAGACCAAACACGAGTCCTTCAGACTTGGACCACACTCCCGCCGCGATACACATGCCCGAAAGCATCAGCCATCGACGCTCCTTTGTCATGACCCACAGGAGCGTCAGTGCATGCGCCAAGAACAGATACTGCAACATCACGCTGTCGCCGTAGCCCTGCGCCATGTGTGTAGCCAAAAGTGGCGTGCCGAAGATAAGCGCGATCGTAATGAGAGTAGTACTAGGCGAAAGCAAACGCCTGAGGATCAACCAGAGTGCGGTGATCGACGAAAGGCCGAGAAGTATCAGAATCAGATTTGCCAGTCCGTCATTCCAGGTGTGCCCCTGATTAGAAGTAATTTGCAGTGCATGAAAGAGGTATGGGTACTGCGGCTTTGCCATGCCGCGTACTTCTGCCTCGTCAAATGCCATTCTCTGATCGACGAACGAAATCTGCGATCGCATCGTCCAATTGGTCAGACTGTCGAACTGGAATGTTGGAAGCGAGCCATGGATGAAAGCATAGACAGCGATACATGTGAGTACTGCCGTGCTCAGCAGAAGAGCAGTTCGATTTTTCGTTATCAGTACGTTGGTAGCAGGGGCGGATGATGGAATGCTGATGTTTCGATAGAAGAATGCACACACAGCTGTCAGTAACACGTGCCCACCGATCAGTGACCAGGGTGTCAGTGAAATCGATGTGATCGTACACAGTGCGACGAGCAGAACGTTTACGAACGCAGCAATCGGCAGACTGAGAGCGAGGAGTAGCTTCCAGTCCTGTGAACGTACGATCATGCGACTGATCAGCCCTCCTTCAAAAATGAGAATCGCGAGAATGCCGAGAAAGGGGAGAGTGGTGCTCATGATTTTTGCGTTGTGTGGAGTGAAATCCCGTCGCTGAAATACTGAGATGATATCCGGAGAAACTGCCCGTCACCGCAACGAATCGATGCTTCGTCCTGCGACCAATCTGGTGATCCGATGATGACGACAAAAGAAAACGGACCATCCCCATTGTGGCTCACCGGAGTTGGGTAGAGCTGGTACCGTAATATCTTTTCCTGAAAGTCGGTGCCGTTTCTACAGACGAAGACTCCGCCAAATCGCTGCTCCTTCATTCGTATTTCCTTGATCGACTCGGCGACTGCGTAGATGGTTCCCGCTTCATCGTAGATTGATGCCGTCTGCATACTTGTCAGATGCTCGTGCGAGAAGCGGAGCAGATCGATGCCGTAGCGAAGATGCGAGAGAAGTGTAAGCGTGACCAGTACCCAGAGCGCTGTACTGACTCCACGGATCCTCCAGACGATCAGTGCGATGATTATGGTGATGAGTCCAAGCAGTACAGCGAAGGACAGACCCAACACTCTATATCCTCTGAGTACGTGGTAACTGCTTGGACCGTAGGGCTCGGCGATACTAAGGTGCGTCATGGCAGCAGACAGTGTTTCGATCGGTGACGCAGGGACGAACTCGATTCCTGTGAACCCCGCATCCGTATCGGTGCTGCTACTTGCGATATTGAGAAGCCACAATGTTTCAGATGTCTTCCATCCTGGTGTCTCGCGCAGGTCAATTCGTACATCTCCGTTAGCTGCAGCCGGCAGCTTGGCAGTCATGAAATCCGTTGGAACATACCTACCATCGCGGTTGAGAGGAACTAAAAAAAGGTCGATGTCCTCTGATGAGAAGTACTCGATCTCCAAAAATGCGCCTGCCCCTTTGAGTGTTGTCGATGCGTATCCCTCCTTCGCAGTCAGTGCCTTCTCAAGCATTTGTGTATTACTAATGAGCGAGGGAGTGATTGTGAGTGGTTCTGCTCTCATGATTCCTGGGATCAGAACGAACGAATATCCAATGAGCACAATCGACAAGGTTGTAGTACGCCGAGGATAAGAGGGAAGTCGCACGGCGAACATAGCGTATAGAGTGTAGCGTCCTTTGATTATCGCATTCAATTATCTGTTTACTCTATTTCGCTTCTCTAGCCTATCTATCTCTATGTTCGATGGTTGCAGGTGAGTGACGATGCTGGCGGGAAAGAGGCTTTCTACGGATTCCTGAAAGAAGACGCCATCTTTGGGTCTCTCCATGCCGATGATGATCCCTTCTTTCGAACGAGTGAATCGGACAGGGGAACTGTACGCACTGATGACAGTAGTATCAGAAAAATTTTCGCAGAGCATCCAGGTATGGACGTACTGGTCGTCATATCCATAGAGGATGCCGCTACATGCAGAGCGCCCGCTCGCTTCCTGTTCTCTATATTGCTGAGTTGCATAGGCTTCCACAGATGAGAGCAGTGCACTACCTGACCTTGGGATGCGTAATCCTGATTCCTCAGGATCAGTAGAGTGAGCGCAGCTTGCAAATGACAAACAAAGAACAGCAAGCACGACAGTTTGCCTACAAGAGAGATTGGCGTTCATTGGATATGGTCGGGACGGCGGGACTTCCTTCGACTCGCCCCTCGCAAGCTCGCTCAGGACAGGCTTCTCGTCCTATCATAGGGATTCGTTGTCACTTCGAGCGTAGCGAGAAGTGGTCGGGACGGCGGGACTTCCTTCGACTCGCCCCTCGCAAGCTCGGGGCTCGCTCAGGACAGGCTTCTCGTCCTATCATAGGGATTCTTTGTCACTTCGAGCGTAGCGAGAAGTGGTCGGGACGGCGGGACTCGAACTCGCGGCCTCCTGGTCCCAAACCAGGCGCTCTACCAACTGAGCTACGTCCCGGACTGACGGACACGATAGACGATAATAATCACTTTGAACAGGGCAACTGATTATCCAGATTTGACTCGTTGCGGCATTTTCGCGTAGATTCTGCCCGCGTGATTTCTCACTCTTCCACATTTACGTTCTCTTTCTTCTGCTTCTTTAGCAGGGGAGAGGTCGTGAGTGCGTAGAGTGATCGAGAGATCAACGCATTCATCCGCCTCTCCCGATCTGGAAGAGGTTTTTTTATTTATTACTACCTATTTCAAATGTTCACACACTACCCGACAGGACCGCGTTCTCTCATTGGAGTTCCAATGATGACCAAGGAGCAGCGAAACCAGCAAAATGCGCATGCTCGTTTACTCATTCAAATGCAGGAAGCTCGGGAGCGCGCGATGAGGTTGAGCGAATCAGAGATTGGAGAAACACTGGCATACTTCAACTAACCGTCGATTTTCTGTATCCTATGCAGGATGAAAACATATCGCTATTTCGATGCCATCGTCGCACTCTTCGTTGCTGTGATCCTCACGAGCAATGTTGCGTCGTCCGCGAAAATCATCGATTGGGGTGTAGGTTTGCTGGGTCTGCGTCTTAGTTTCGATGCGGGCACACTGCTTTTTCCGATCAGCTACATCTTCGGAGACGTACTGACTGAAGTATATGGCTATGCCCGCGCACGGCGTGTGATCTGGCTCGGGTTTTTCTCACTCGCACTCATGAGTGTGTCTTTGGCACTTGTGAGCGCTATGCCCGGTGAATCCGCTTGGCAGGGATATGCAGGCGACGCAGCGTTCAGTTCCATTCTGGGGGGTGTCGCAAGCGGCAGTATCATGGTCGCGAGTCTTGTTGCGTTTCTCTTCGGAGCGTTCAGCAACTCTTTTGTCCTCGCGAAAATGAAGATAGCGATGCAGGGTCGCATGCTCTGGATGCGCACGATCGGCTCCACACTCTTCGGACAGGCAGTCGATACGACAACATTTGTCCTCATCGCCTGCGTACTAGGAGTATTCCCGTGGGAGATCGCAGTCAGTCTCATCCTCTCAAACTACATCTTCAAAGTGCTGATCGAAGTACTCTTCACACCAGTCACATACCGAGTCGTAGGCTTCCTTAAACGTCAGGAGTCTCTGGATCAGTACGATCGTGATACTGACTTCACGATCTTCCGCTGGTAATAGCCAAAAAGGGGAATTGCACTAACATAAAATATGTGTTATAGTAATTAAAACACACATGCACCTCCCTCTTCAATATTTTCGCACTTTCGCGCACGAGCATGATGACATGCCAGCATTTACTGCTGTGTATTTGGTGGGAACTATTCTCGCCGCAGCACTACTCAGTCTGGGTTGGTTTCTTCTTCTCATTGTCCTGCACATGAGTTTGGACATCGTGAAGTATCGTGAAGTACATGGATATTCCACGCTGCGCACACTGAAGGCTGTGTTGCTGGAGAGCGCTTCGGATATCGCACTCTTGCTCACTGCGATCACGTTTGCAGTCTATCTTCACCATACATTCTTACTTTCTTCCGTCAGCGGTCTGATGCGTTCTCAGCTTACGATTGTGCGTGCTCTCGGCATGCTGATTCCTGAGACAAGCATTCTCCAGCATGCAGTCGTCGTTGGCATGAATATTCACGAGTACATGCATAGTCCACATCCAGACATCGATCAATCTTTCACGCGTGTTGAGAAGTGGTCTCTCATCACGATTGTTGTAACACTCATACTGCTTCTCATCGCTGTCCCGTTCGTTGCTCAGAATGGTCACAGTGTCTCTCTGATTATCGCAGAGGAACTGAATCTATCGCTTTAGAGATCTAGACCATCGGGCAGTAGATTGCGCTCTAGGAGACGCATCGATTCTTGCCATGCGAGTTCCTTGGGGTCACTCGCGTTTTTCTGATGTCGATCAATCAGTGAGTGAAATCGTTCGTCTAAGCTCACTATTTTGTCGAGATCCACTCGTTTGTCCGCATACGCGAGCACCTGCTGTTCGATCGTTGTATGCATCAGATCGTCCTCACTCTTTCCTCGATGGGTCGAGACAATGCGAGCAATGTCTGGAAAACCCTGTTCTGTGAGTAGCCGCGCTGCAGCTGGCTCATGCGGTGTCCCGAATTGTTCTTTCATTTTCTGCCACACAGCAGTCGTGCGTGCGTCGGGAATAAAATATTCATCTCCCTGCATCGATCGGAAATCAACGAAACGAAGGAGATCATGTAGTAGTGCAGCAGCACGCACAGCACGAGGACGCACAGCACGGCACTGTCTCAGCAAATCCTTGCAGACTTTCTCTGTGACGAGCGACACTTGCGTGATGTGATTTCGGATATGTTGCGGCAGTGCGACTTCGTCCCAGAGAGCATGGATTTCTTGATCTGTCGGGATCGCTACGTCTCGACATTCGATGGTAATGCGTCTCGCATCATTTCCAACATCATCAATCGTGATACGAAGATCCGCATCGTGAGCAGTACTCCTGTTCGCCCATTCGATCACGCGAATGCCCGGGAAGTCATCGGAGTGCCTAAGCAGTTGTTCACTCGCTTCCTTGTTCAGTCGACAGAGATCGATGTGACAAAGCCTGTCGTCGTGCCGTTCTTCCAGAGCAAACGTTGGGCTGGTGACTGGAGTTTCGATTCTTAACCCATGTGCGAGCCCCTGTACGAACGTCGTCTTGCCTGCACCCAGATCACCAACCAGATCGATTGTCAGACGAGGGCGGTACAGGGAGTGGGCTAGAGACGCTCCCAAAAGCCTCATTTTTTGGTCAGAGGGCACGTAAATCGTATATTGATCGAGGTTTGACATTGAATCTAAAATATATTATAATTGTATAAACACTCATACACACCCTACACCACAATGTCACGAAAACGCACAGGATTCTCGGCTCGGTCACTCTATCGCTATCGAAAGCCTCATCTCTTTTCAGTCGCTCGTGAGAAGCTTTCATTCACAGTTGCGATCTTTACAGTTACTGCGTTTGTGCTTGGGAACATGGTTGGCCAGCACGGCTTGTATGCTTTTTGGCATATGGTGCTAGGGGAGGAGAGTGACACACTCATCGTCTTCGATGGCATGGTGACTCCAGTCGAATTAGTTCCCGACTATCGTCGTTGGGCAGAGTACGGTGGCAGTGCTGAGGAGCATACGTATAGCTCTGTCCCTCGCGACCTCCTTGTTCCTCTTCCTGCTTACCGTGCATCTGAAATGAAGAATCTCGAGAATATTCCATACGAGACGCGTTCCCTCGCACAGCTCACCTACAGCATGGGACATCTGAGCAGCTACGAGTCAGGGGATGACAATAGTGGTAGTCACAATGGAGTGGATATCCGCGTTCCCGTCGGTACACCTATTCGCTCTGTTGCGAATGGCGTCATTCAAAAAGTTTCCGTCCAGAATGGAGGCTTTGGAACATACATTCTTGTTAGGTACCCCAACGTCCTAGACAGTGCAGCTGATGACGGCACGTCTACCTACTTTGCAACATACGCTCACTTGAGTGCTGCGTTGGTACGAGAAGGGCAGATCGTGACGAAAGGAGAGCTCATTGCTCGTTCAGGCAAGACGGGATTTGCAAGTGGTCCGCACCTGCACTTCCAGATCGATTCCGAGACTGCACCATATCACCCCTATTGGCCATTCACTTCTACTGAAGCTTCTAGTGCCAAGATGTCATTTGTGCAGGCTGTGAACGCGGGCTTAAATCAGAATCAAGCAGTACTGTATTCCAAGAGCCCCATTCTTCTAGTGCAGTCGTTTCAGGGTTATCGTGGTTCTGCACTTGCTACGAATGGAAATGCAGCACTGAATGGAGTAGTAGCGAGTGGCACCAGTAGTAGTAGCGCACTTCGCTCTGCGGCTCCTGTATCACGAAGTCGCGTTGCCACTCGTCAGTCGCTCGCATCATCCAGAACATCTCGACTCATTAGCAGATCAGCATCTGCCAAGTCACGGACACGCGCGACTGCTACGACTGCAACCATTCAGAGCATCGTCGCTCAGGGAACGATCCCCAGTACTGCCATTTCAGGCACTGTTGGCAACGAGACGAACACGGTTGCCCAGATTGAGCTCACGCACTCTGGCAAAGTCGAATCTGGCTGGCAGAAGGTCACACTACGTGCTGTCGATCGTTACGGACAATTGGTGAAGAACGTGAATTTCGATGGCAAGTTGTACATCCGTCCAGAATTTGGAGACGCTGAAATCCGTCCGGATGTCCTGACAGCTGCAGAGTTTCGCCAGGGGATTGCGACAGTTGATGTGCTCGCTCGCGGACAGAAGACAGTCTATTTCGTGACACGTGGCGCCTTCGAAACCGAGAGCGCTCCGATGGTTGCGGGCAGATAGTCGGTTATCCGCCTTCGCAAGAAGCTACTGCTGTGAGGCAGTGGAAGAATTCTTTAAACTTTGAATATGCGTGCTACGGCGAGATTCCGCGTACGACACCGAAGGTGTATCAAGTGAAACCACCTGCTAAGCCAGGTGGAGCTTCATCGATTTTTTGCGAGAGGCCTCGATGCATAGCGGATCAGTCCCAGAATGAAGAGTGCCAGAAGAATCAGTGCGATTCCCTTTTCGGTCGTGCCTAGGAACAGTGCCGTGACTCCGAAGAGAGCACCGATGCATGCGGTGAGAAGAATGATTGCTCTCGGGTGCCAACCGCGATCGAGTAGCAAGTGATGCAGATGATCCCGTCCACCCTGGAACGGGGACTGTCTTTTCATGAGCCGACGCACGATGACAATTGCGGCATCGATCAGTGGCAAACCCACCGCTAGAAACGCCGTTGCCACTTTGCCGCCCTCGTAGATCCCTAGAACCCCCAACATGAAACCAAAAAACATTGCACCCGTATCACCGATCAGCATGCGGTGTGGCGGAAAATCAAAGAGCAGTCCCGCAGCACTGATAGAGGCGAGTACAAACGCGATTTCTGTGACTGTGGTTTCGCCGTTTCGAAAATACGCCAGACAGCCGATCATCACGAAACCGATCGTCGAGATGACATGCACTTGCCCCGGCACTCCATCGAACCAGTTCATCGCATTGATCGTCAGTAGGATCCAGAGCACGCTAAAAATGCCGCCGAGAATCGGGAAGGAACCATACGAACCAAGTGTCAGAATCCACTCGTCCAGTTTCAGAATACCGCCCATTGGGCTCGTGATGGTGTAGATGCGGGCGCCTGCAATGAACACGAGTACCGCTACCGTGATCTGCGACATGAGCCGGACCCACGAGGGGAGGGGAGAGCGGTCATCGAGAAATGAAACGACTCCGAGGATGACGATTGCAGCCAGTACTCCGATCTGTTTGGTGATGTCATGATCAATAGTTGCAAAGACGATGACAAATACGAGGATAGCGATGCACCCCGCGGGGTAGGGGAGTCGAGTGCGTGTGAGGCCGTAGCGTTCAGGGAAGTCCAGGAGCCCGATTGCAGGAAAGAGCTTGAGGGCAAACAGGTAGCCAGCGACTGTCAGGAGAAACGCGCTTGTGATCGTGGTGAGCATCGGCGAGAATTCTAACATGAATACGCGTACTGTCGTTGGCTTGATCGGGCCCGTCTGCGTTCTCCAGTGTAGATCCAAGTGGAACGCTTACCTCAGGCAGCAGGGGAGTGATCTCGATTTCCAGTATTATCGAACGCGTACACGGGAGGAGCTGGAGCTACGACTCTCAGAAATGTTCGTACTAGAGAGAAGGGGATACATCGTTCATCCTGAATTCATTACATTGGTTCTGCCGCTCCTGGATCGTTTGGATGATTCGGCAGCCATATCCAAAAAAGTGGATACGATCGTGAATGATGGGGGCAGGCTCATCGGATACTTTTTTGATGCGGATGTGAATGGCGCGATGGATGCCCGGTGCCGCCTGTGGGGAGGAGGCACCCGCGAGTACATCGCATAAATATTCAGTTTCGCCTTGTTTCATGTGATCGTTGTATTTCGATACTAGATACCACATACTAATATCACATACGGCATACTTCTCCTCCTCCCATGACGTACCGCACACTTTCTACTGCTCACCTTTCAGGAAAACGTGTTCTTCTCCGTGCCGGCTTCGACCTTCCGATGAAAGACGGAACAGTAACCGATACCACTCGCGTGGAGGCTCTCGTACCTACGATGAAGCATATTCTCGATGCAGGTGCAGTACTCGTGATCATGGCGCATCAAGGGAGACCCAAAGACGGTCCTGACCCAGAATTTAGCCAGAAGCCTATAGTTCCGGTTCTACAAAAACTATTGAGAGTTCCCGTACATTTTGTTTCAGACTGCATTGGACCGGAAGCTGAATCAGCAGTAGCTAAAGCCAAAAAAGGCGAAGTTGTACTTCTCGAGAATCTTCGGTTTTACAAGGAAGAAAAAAAGAATGATCCAGAATTTGCGAGGAAACTGGCCGCACTCGGTGATGTGTATGTGAACGATGCATTCACCAACTGTCATCGTGATCATGCGAGCATGATCGGTGTGCCTGCACTCATTCCGGGCTACATGGGATTATCACTTGAACAAGAAGTGAAGCACCTGAGTGCCGTACTGAATGCGCCAGAGCGCCCTCTGACGCTGGTTGTCTCCGGTGCAAAAATGGAGACCAAAGTTCCGGTGATTCGTCGTTTTCTGTCATCTGGAGACCATATTTTAGTCGGTGGCTGTATTGCAAATACGCTCATCGCTGCCGAGGGACACAAGGTTGGATCGTCCAAGTACGATGCTGAGGGTATGGCAGATGCGAAGGACCTTCTCGCTCAGAGTGGGGGAGTGGGCAGTGCGACGATCCACGTGCCGGTCGATGCAGTCGTCGCAGCAGAATTATCTGACAATGCACAAAAAGAATCAGTTCCCGTCGATCAGATTCAGGAGGGGAGTGCTATTTTTGATCTTGGGTCCCAGTCGATAGAATCGTACGTAGAAATTATTCGCTCTTCTAGGACCATCGTCTGGAATGGACCGCTGGGTGTCTACGAGGTCGCACAGTTTGCAGAAAGCACAAAAGTACTTGCTGCAGCAGTTGCAAAGGCAACGGAGAATGGTGCTACCAGCCTTCTTGGCGGTGGTGATACGATCGATTTTCTTAACGCTTTTAATTTTCCACTGTCTGCGTATACGTTTGTCAGCATGGGTGGTGGTGCGATGCTTGAGTTTATCTCTGGCAAGAAGTTTCAATCGTTAGAACTTTTGAAGGAGTAGTATTTCGTAGTGGGTATTGGTTTCGCTGTAAAGCAGGTTTCCGACCATAACACGTACGATGTGAGTACAATTCGTACACTGTCATAGTATGGGTTCATCCGACGCATCACCGGTCCAGCTGACGCTCTTTATCGCACAGGAGGGAGATAGTGTCGTGAGTATCGTCAGTGCTGCACGGCGTACTCCAGATTCATTGATTGTCATTGAGCCGGAGTCGCTTTTTGATGATGTACGCGACGAGGAACTTCGGTCTGCTTTTCGCGAGTGTAAAGCACTGAATCCGGATCGAGTCCTGGTCTATGCCAGCAAAAATGCACGCGTAGCAGGATTAGCGGAGAAAGAAGGCTGGCAGATTGTGACGACGGCAAAGGAGCTGCGTAATCTCCTCAAGGGACATGAACAGTTGCCATCTGCGATTCGTGCATTTAGCCCTGCATCCTGGAGCCAGGACATCCGTAGTAAGTTGCAGTCCGCAGGCATCTTGGCACTCCCAAAGACACGCATTTGGGTGCTCTTTGTATCCAGCGCAGTCGTGTTTGTCTTTGTCTTTTTTCGGTTACTCCCGTCAGCAACGATCGTCATCACTCCCAGTCAGACGAGTCAGAACTTCACCACCAATGTGTACCTTGTGTCATCAGGATCGGTATCTCTTCCCGTTGACCCTGAGAGGGTGCGTATTCTACCGACGCTCCTTCTCAAAGTATCGATCACGAGGACGCTTACCTACGATCAGATTAGTACTAACTTCACAGGACAGAACGCGACAATGACGGTGACAGTCTCGAATACGTCTCTGGAGCCCTATTCCTTTCGTAGAGAAACACGAATCGTGAATCAGGCTGGCATGGTGTTTCGGCTGAAGGATGCGGTTCTTCTAGACCCCCAGTCAGAAGTGGAGGTCACTGCGGTCGCAGATCCCTTGGACCAGTATCAACAAGTGGTCGGGGAGCGGGGGAATGTTCCTGCGGGACTGAAATGGGATTTTGTGGGTCTCACACCTGAGGAGCGAAAACTCGTCTTTGCACGGAATGAGCAGCCTGCCACTGGTGGAATCACATCGTATGAAACGGTACTCAAACGCGAGGACATCGATGGGGGACCCAAGTTGGCAGGAGCGAAGCAGAGACTGGAGCAGGAACTGCTGAGTGTCGCGAGAGAGCAGATCGAAGATGAGCGCCTGAGTCTGAATCAGATGCAGGGGACTCACTATGTTCCTCTGGAGTATGAAGAGTTGACAAAGAGTGTGTACCGCGACTTTGTCTTTCCATACGAATTTGTGGGTCAGAGTGTCGCGTCTATCCCTGTGACCGGCACAATTGATTACACCATCATTCTCTATGATGAAAACGAGCTCCTTGACTTGCTGGCTGCTGAGGCGCGCGATCGTACACCTGAGCACACGATCCTCTCAGAGGACTCTCTTTCCCGAGAGAACGTCGATCTGAGTGTCATCGCACCATGGGACGACGATTTCTACTGGGTCAAGATTACTGCAGACCTTACCTATAACTTGCGATACGTATTTGACCCCGTTACTGCTGACGGAGCGACGTTTGGAAAGCATATCCGCGAGAGTGTGGCCGGAAAGACGGTCGAAGACGCCTATCGAGTCCTCCGTAACCTCCCCGAGGTCTCAGCTGTCGATATCTCTGTGTGGCCGCCGTGGGCGTTTACATTACCAACAATAGGATCGAATATCGCCATAAAGGAACGGCTGTAGGGTATTGGCTGCCAGGGCTGCTTTGGGAATACCCTGTATTTAATTACGTACAAGATACATTGTGCGTTATTAAGGATAGTGGCAAAAGTACTCCCCTAGCCTAGACTTTTCCGCAAACAGTACAACAGAAACTCGATTTTGTACGTCTGTTCTTCATCCATGCACATATCTACTAAGCTGTGGAAAGTTGTTAATAGACAAAGTCCATGAAAGTTGTAACGATTTCTTCCCCTATCCGTTTCAAGTAGTAGATTCCCCCACCCCACTTGTCTAAGAAAGACTATACGAGCATCGGCTACGCCTTGATTGCATCAATCATCATCACTGCAGCACCTGCAGTCGTGTTCCGATTACTGCTGCTAGGTGGGGTAATGACAGTCTGACAGACTCAAGTACACGATTAGCTCAGCTGGTGAGCCATTGCTACGTTCTGTTGCCAGTTCTTCAGCGAGTCTGTCTCTTTCCACCTTTTGGTAACTTAAAAAGGTGGAGCCAAAAGGTTCCGGCGCAGTGCTCGTCGCCCGTGAGACTCGTCACTCGTCTCACGACGCGCCGCAAACCTGCCTGCCGGTAGGCAGGCTCGTCACGCTTTATTCTCTTCGGATCACTTTTCAAGCAGTGCGGCGGCGCTCTTCGGTGCGCTCGACTCGTGAAGTCTCACGACAGCGACTCGCAAGGCGCCGGGATATCGATAGTGAGTGACTCTTAAGAGAAACGTACGAATTTCCGTTTCCCAACCTTCACCACACCCTTCGTCGCAGCCGACTCGATGCTTGTTACGGTTGTATCACCCAGTTTGATACCACCCTGTTCAATCAGACGCCTGGCTTCAGACTTGCTTGCAACCATGCCTGATGCGAGCAAGGCATCGATGAGGGATTCGCCCTTCTTTGGTTTGTACTCTGGCATGTCGTCTGGGACTCCTTTCTTGGCAAAGACGTTCTGGAACTGATCCTCGGCGGTCTTCGCTGCGGCTTCACCGTGGTAGAGCATCACGATCTCGCGTGCGAGACGCATCTTGAAGGTCTTCGGATTCTCTTTTTTGGCCTTCAGCGCCTTGGTCACGGACTGTACTTCTGCCATTGGAATATCGGTGCAGCACTCCATATACGCTGGGATCAGATCATCCCCGATACTCATCAGCTTTCCGTACATGTCATTCGGCGGATCGGTCAGATAGACGCAGTTGTCGTATGTTTTGCTCATCTTGCGACCATCTGTTCCTTCGATCAGTTTGGTGGTGAGAACAAACTTCTCTTTGTTTTTTAGTTCGCTGAGGAGTGTTCGTCCTGCAAGCATGTTGAAGAGCTGATCGTTACCTCCCAGCTCAGCATCGGTTTCGAGTGCGACGGAGTCATATCCCTGCATCAGTGGATACAAGAACTCATGCATATGGATTGGCTTTTTCGCTTTGATGCGCTCTTGGAACATGTCGCGCTCCAACATCTGATGAACCGTGAAATGAGAGGCGAGCTTGATGACATCTTCAAAAGACATTTTACCGAGCCACTCATGGTTGTAACGGACTTCGATCTTAGAGAAATCGAGAATCTTTTGTGCCTGCTCCTTATAGGTACGGAAGTTCTCCTGAATATCCTCGGCAGTCAGTGTCTCGCGCATCGCGTCGCGCCCCGTCGGATCACCGATCAATGCTGTGAAGCTGCCAATAAGAAAAATAACTTCATGCCCCGCATCTGCGAACGCACGAAGCTTTCGGAGTGGCACAGAGTGTCCGAGGTGTAGTTTGGCGCCAGTGGGATCGATTCCCAAATAGATGCGAATCGGTTTGCTACCACCAAGCTTCTTCTTTGCGAGGTCTTTTGGAACAACGTCGGCTACCGCGCGGGTGAGGAGTTCGTCAGTATTCATTGTGTTCAATCTTAGCACACTTGCTACACTGTACGTCTATGCGACTCGATGCGTACCTTACAGGCAAAAGTGATGTCAAAAGTCGCACCGTTGCGAAGAGGCTTATTGAAGATGGGCAAGTGACGGTCAATGGAGTGATCGTGAAGAAGCCTTCTTTTAGCATCACGAGTGAAGAAACTGTGCGGTATACACTCCCCTCCCCGCCGGCTATTCCGGAGGATAGGAATCACGAAATCGATCTTCCCATTCTGTACGAGGACGAAGCGTGCATGGTCATCGGTAAGCCCTCAGGCCTCATCATGCATCCAGGAAGTGGCACGAAGCCGGGGGATATCACGCTGCTTTCTGCACTGAAGCCCCTGTTTGCTGAGCGTCGACTCCCCTTCTCCGAATCCACGGTACTCGTGCATCGACTAGATAAGGACACAACGGGATGCCTGCTCGTTGCCAAGAATCCTGAAGCACATCAGGCACTGCAGCAGCAGTTTATGGATCGTGAAACCACAAAAACATATCTCGCACTCGTCTTCGGTGTGCCGAAGAAATCCGAAGCTGTCATCGACATCCCGATCGGCCGTGACACGGGTCAACGCACGCGAATGTCGGTCCACCGCACGTCCTCATCCAGAGACGCCAAGACAGCGTACAAAACACTCTTCTCAGTCGACGGAGTTTCTCTTCTTCAGTGCACCATCCTGACCGGCAGAACGCATCAGATTCGTGTGCATCTTTCGGCACTGCATCATCCTGTGCTCGGTGATCCAACATACGGATCGCTCGAATCATCGGACATGTCGAAGGAGCTTGGGGTCGAGTCCATCATGCTCCATGCGTGGAAGTTGTCGTTTCTTTCCCCAGATACCAACAAAGAAGTGAAGGTCACAGCACCACCACCGACAGAGAGCGTGAAGCTCTTTCAACGCTTGGGGCTAGACCGCCTTCCTTAAGGTTCGTACGTCATCACGTATTCCAGCACGTCCAGTATTTCGCCGGATGCGTTGCGGCTTACAATACGGTACGTATTGCGACCACGTTTGAGCGTGCCGAATTCAGTGTTTGCGATGTAGTTCCATGTCGTCTTGCCTGCGGTATAGAGCGACAGGGTGTATCCATTAATCGAGATGCTCGCTGTGAGTGGTGACGTTAGTCCCTCCAGAAGCACGTCGTTTTGAGTGACCGTGGCCTGCGTCCCTGCGGCAGGTCCGGTGACACGCAGTGAGCCTGGTTCAATCGGAGTATTCTGCTTCAGTGGAGGCGCTTCTACAGGTGTTTCGGTTGCATTCAGCTGGATCACGATGCTACGGCCTGCGCTAACATTGCCACTCGCATCGACTGCGTAGACGTTGAACGTATTCGCTCCTGGCTTCAGGTTACCCAGGGCTTCGCTCGCGAGATAGCTCCATGTTCGCGCACCTGCCTGGAAAAGCTGGAGATTATAGTCGTTGACACGAATCTGCGCAGTTCCTGCTGGCGCCTCGCCTGCGAGCTCGATCTCCCGCAGTGCAGTGACAAATGTTCCTCCTGATCCTACCGGAGCCGTAATTCGAACAGGCTCGACGAACGCCTTCCATGTACTTTTTACGCTTCGCTCGATCAAGCCGAGTGGAACACCTTGTGCATCCTGTGCTTCGATTCTAATGAGAAGACTCTCACCTTCAGGAACGCTCAGCTCCACATCGAATGAACCGTCACTGTCTATGCCTACTTCTTGTCCTTGGATAAGAAGGAGTGCCACGCGATCAGTTGTTGTGCCAGTGACGGACACGGTCTTACCATTGATGCTACTCCCCTCCTCTGGGGAACTGATGACTAGATCATCAGTATCAGTGCTGTCTGCACCTTCGTTAGGCGCCTGAACCGTTGTCGCCTTTGCGAGCATGGCTAGGCTGGATGAGACAAATGGATCGCGTAGTAGTTCAGTGGTCGCAGGATCGCGAAGCGTATACGGATCCACTCCAGAATCGAGCAGAGATCGTTTCTCTGCAGATAGTGAGAGAAACTGTCCCTCACCAACGATGACAGTTTTTCCTTCTGCACTACCTGTGAGCAGAGTGACACTGAGGCCCTGACCATCTGCGCTGAGGACATGAATGAGCTCAGGACTAACAAGTGCACTAGCACCCGAAGGGATGCTGACCGATGCGTACTCTGTTTCAACGGTACGAATGATGGAACCAGTGTAGGAAGTGGCATCAGGTGTACGAATCCATAGTCGTCCACTTCTCAGTTCCTGAATGATGGAAGATGATGCTTCTGTGCGCTCGTCACTCTCGACAATGTGCATCTCAGTATTTGCGTCCAGACGAGCACGACTGCCATCAAAATATCGCAGCACCGCGTCGCTCGCCGACTTGCTCGAGATCGCATCATCCGGGTAAAGGCGAATACCATTGGATGCGCGCTGCCAGTCCTCTCCTTGTAATGCCACTTCTACCGATTCGGAAGAAGTATCCAGCACTACACTGGAGCGAGTACCGATCGATCCATCGAAGAAGCTGAGAACGATTGATATGACGTACCAGAGCACAATGACAACCACTCCACCCATCAGAACACGAGGGATCACGGAGGCGCGACTCTGGTAGTCGGTCGTCCCAAGATAGATGCGGCGGCGGTGTCTAGGAAGCATGGTTCTCTATGGTACGACAAGGCAGTTGTCCCGAGCAATGCGAAAAATGTGTTCATCGTTCCTTTTGTAGGAATGCGACGCTTGCCGCCCCAAAGAGCCCTACTGCCCCTTATCCAGTCACGCGCTTCACTTCCTCAGCGGTTGTAACATTTCTCTGTACGAGATCCGCTCCCCATTCTTGCATCGTTTTGAACCCGTGCGACCGAACCGTCTCCAGAATTTCGTGAGACGAGGATTGATTCAGAATCATCGTTTCAATCTCAGGCGTTACAATCAAGAGTTCTGGAAGTGCATTTTGCCCGGTGTAAAAATCAGGTTTCTCTTTGTATTCATTCGGAGCCGATCGGTACGCAGGATTGATGGTACGAACCAGACGCTGAGCCAGCACTCCGCGGAGTGAGGGGGCGAACGTATAGCTACTGACACCCATGGAAAGAAGGCGCGGAATGGCCTCAACGGCTGAGTTCGTGTGGAGTGTGGCAAAGACCAAGTGACCAGTGAGAGACGCATCGATAGCTGTCTGAGCCGTTTCCAAGTCTCGAATTTCTCCGACGAGTACGATGTCGGGGTCGCTTCGTAGAATTGACTTGAGACCCTCAGCGAAGGTGAATCCCTTGGATTCATCGACTTGGCTCTGCACAATGCCAGGCAGTTCGTACTCTACAGGATTCTCAATCGTGATGATATTTTGCTCTTTTCCGGTGAGGAGCGAAAGCAGTGAGTAGAGTGTTGTGGTTTTTCCTGAGCCGGTTGGACCTGTCACAAGGATCAGCCCGTTCGGTTTATCAGTGAGTGCGAGTAGATCAGCCTCCACTACTGATGGGAAACCGAGGTCAGCGAGAGGCACGATCCCCCGCTTTGGATCCAGAAGACGCAATGTGATTGCTTCACCGAATTTTGTTGGGAGAGTAGCTGTACGGACGTTGATACTTCGGTCCTCGAACGGGAATGTGTACTGACCGTCTTGTGGCACAGTGCTCACGTTCATTTTTAATTTTGCAGAAAATTTAATGCGTCTGATCATCGCGTCATATATATCTCGGTTGATGTTAAGAAGACGAACAAGGACGCCGAACTCGCGCCATTCCACGCGGATTGTGTCCTTGTCTGGACTGATGTGGATGTCGGAAATTCTTTTTTCCACAGCCTGACTCTGCAGCGTTGTGAGGAGTGTCTCGCCATCGAGTAGGGTGAGAGCTTGTGTATCGATTGTTGCCATCTCTCTAGTATACCTTATTTTGGCTTCTAGATCAACAGAAGGAGTAGTTCGTGTATGCCCGTTCTGGACGCAAAAAATGGGCGTTACTCACGCTCACCTTCCAGTCTCTCACCCCACTTCAGTTTGTTTCGTAGTGTGCCGAAGTATGTCTCCTCTGGGCGTCTGATGAAGCGCACTTTCTCGGGCGCAACAGTCACATGCAGAATGTCTCCGCGTGTGAGTGTCACATACGTTTGCCCATCGAGGGTCAGGCTCACTTTCACATCTCCAAATTTATTCGCTTTCGTTTGGATCATGATTGCTAGCTTGGAGGACGACGGAAGAACAATTGGTTTCTGGGTAAAGCTGTGTGGATTGATTGGTGTGACGATCATCGCCGGGAGCTCCGGATGCACCACTGGTCCACCTGCTGCAAGCGAATACGCTGTCGATCCAGTGGGCGTTGCGAGGATGACGCCATCGGCATGGAAAGTCGTCAGAGGGTCGCCGTTGACTGTTGTTTCCAAATCGATGAGACGAGAGATTGCTCCTTGGGCAATGACGGCTTCATTGAGCACGTTGCCGCTCACAATAGTTTTGCTGCCGCGTTTCACCGAGATAGAGAGTAGTCGCCTCTCCTCTATCTTGCCGTACCCACGCATGAACTTAGGAAGCATTGTTGTGACTTCTTCCAAGCTCATCTCTGCTAAAAATCCAAGTGTTCCTTTATTAATCGTCATGAGTGGAATCGACGAATTGGTTCTCTCTCGGACGGCTCGGAGAATCGTTCCATCTCCACCGAGCACGATCAATGCATCAAGAGATTTCTGACTTCTGTAGCACGCACGTTTTTTCATCAGAGCTCCGGTGCACCGCTCGGGATCGATCAGTGCCTTGCCACCCTCGCGCTCGATCGTCTCGATCACATGCAGGATGGCATCATCTTTTCCATCCATTTGCGATCTGGCTGTAATACCGATGTTTTTGTACTTGAGAGCCATTACGCAGAGTAGTGTAACACATCGACCGCTACTGACCCCCCTGGTATGATGTATCTATGCAACGCTTGTTACGCCTCGTACGGGCAATGGAGCTGGAGGAGAAGGTTCTTCACACTGGCGCGATGCTGTGCATCATTGGCCTGTTTTTCCCCTGGCTCGGAGGGCAATGGTTCGGTGTAACCGAACAGTGGAATGGCTTTGGATTTCATACCGGGTACATCGGACATGTTGTACTCCTGATGCAGATCTTTATTTTCCTCGTGACGGCGTCTCCCCTCCTCGGCGGACCGATCATCGTTCGAAGGTCACAAAGGCACACCATTCGTTTGCTGCTGGGTATTATTTCAACCGCTTTGCTTGTTGCATCGTTTACTATTCTTTTTCGCCTCACGTCTGAGGTGTCGGGTGCACAGGTTCGATTCGGGATTTATGTCTCGATCATCGGATCGGTCCTTGCCATGCTCTATGCCTTCCTGCAGTATCAAGAGGAGGCGAAGCAGAATTCTCAATCACTCTTTCGACATCCAGATGCACTCCCAGTGGTAAGCCAGCGAATTGAGGAGAAAAAGCCAGAGAAGCCTGCTCCCCCGCCACCACCTCCACCACCTGCCATAGATCATCAGAATCGTAGTCTATTCCCACCTGAACAGTCGTGACCGATCCAACGCAACCAACTCCGGCAGATACAACTTTCGTCGATACTGATTTGGTGTATGTCGACCCAGATACACGCACGGTTGTTGGACGGGTAGAGTGGGACAAGAAGGAGCAGCCAGTTTCAAAACCATTCCCAAAGTCTGTGACAGTCAAGAATAAGAAGGGTGAGGAGGAAGAGCGGCGTTCGTGGCGCAAGAACTATCCCTGGGGCACCTATCGGTCTATGAGACGTATGTTCAAGTTGCATGGCAAGACACGAGATCCAGAGCCACAGAAAACGCTCGAGGAAGTGATGCCTCGCGCACTCTCCGAAGCATACTGGGAATGGGATGACAAGAAACCGGAGCAGAAGCAGGCCTAACGACCGACCGTTTTGGACACCCTCTTCACTTCACTCTTCGCTCCGATGATGATGGGCGTGCGTTGATCGACCTCCGTAATTTTGATATCGAGGATCGACTTTTCGCCATCCGATGAGCTGCCACCCGCTTGCTCCATGATGTAGGCGAACGGTCCGCACTCGAAGACGAGGCGCAGTTTGCCATTCGGATACTTACTACCACCGATGTTCGTGAAAATGCCCGCACCCTTGATGAGCATGTGGTGAATGTCGGGGACCATGCCTCCTGAGTATCGAAGCGTGTGTCCTTCATTCATCCACGTATCCATCATCTCTCGATAACGTGGAGTGTCGACGACAGCACGCAGGTTTCCTGGCGCGTACGTTTTCACCTCGTCCTTCATCTGCATATTGGTCTGGAGTGAAATGAATTCACCGACTTCGTTCAAGTAAAACGCGTGTACGCCTTTTCCGACGCTATACACGAGTACCGTGCGCGGACCGTAGACGATGTAGAGCGCAGCAACCTGCTCGCGAGGGGTCCTGCCAACGAGCTCACTCCCCTCGTAGATGCCGAAGATCGATCCAATCGCTAAATTGCAGTCCAGGAGCGACGATCCATCAAGTGGATCGAACACAACGGTGTACGGAGCCCCAGGAGTGAGGCAGTCAATCGTTGCCTCTTCTTCTGATGCGAAGCCACAGACCAAACGAGACTCACACAGTTCTTCTTTGATGATATCGTTACTCAGAACATCCAGCTTCAGTTGATCCTCTCCAAATTGATTGCTCGAACCCGCGAGTCCCAGATCCGTCGTACGGATTGCATTGTTAATGTACTTTCCTGCGCGCGAGATATCGATGATCAGATGACGAAGTTGATCTGGGACACCGCTACTAAAAAGATGATGGTTGAGCGAGACGCGCGATGGGAGTTTGCATGTAGCCATAGGATTAGATCATGGAAGCCATTCGAACACCCATTTCGGTCACACGCATCGCGTATCCCCACTCGTTATCGTACCAGCTAAGGAGCTGTACCGCTTTGCCATTCACTACCTTAGTGGATGGAGCATCGACGATGGAAGAACGAGGATCGGTTTGGAAATCGATCGAGACACAATCGTCATAGGAAATACCGAGGATGTCTTTCATCGCTCCTTTTGAAGCGGTCTCTAATAAAGCGTGGATTCCTTCCACTGTGGCCTCTTTCTTGAGCGTGAACGCCATGTAGGCACAGCTGACTGTCGGGACTGGCACACGGAACGCCATGCCGTCCATTTTGCCCTTGAGATGCGGAAAGATGACGCCACATGCCTTCACCGCACCCGTCTTGGTGGGGATCATGGACAGTGTCGCCGCTCGCGAGCGCCTGAGCTCCCCTCCCTCCTTGGACTTATTGTCGAGCAGGTTCTGCGAAGCTGTGTACGCGTGGACTGAGCTCACAAGGAGATGCTCGATGCCGAAGTTCTCTTCCATTATTTTGATGACGGGAGCGATACAGTTTGTGGTGCAGGAAGCGTTGCTCACGATGTCCATGTCTTTGGTGAGCTCGTGATCATTCACACCCGTGACGAACGTGGGCGTTTTGTCTTTCATGGGAGCGGTGACGAGCACGCGCTTTGCGCCCGCTTTTAGGTGGCCTTCGACTTCTTCGCGAGTGTCGAAGTTCCCTGTTGATTCGATCACGAGATCAACCTTGAGTTCCTTCCAGGGGCATTTCTCTGGATGTTTCTCCTTTACCACCTTCACCACCTGACCATCAACTGTAAACGAATCCTCCCCTACTTCCACAGTTCCCGGGTAGCGCCCGTGGAGCGAATCGTACTTCAGCAAGTACGCACGCATGTCGGCATCGGACGACGCATTGACTGCGACGACGCGTACCGAATCCTTGAAGAATTCTAGAAATTGGCGGTGCACGTTGCGCCCGATGCGCCCGTACCCGTTGATTGCGACATTGATCATGAGTAAAACACTACGCAATGAGCGGATGAGAATCAAGTCTACTCGTGCGACTTCATTATCCTCAATACACCACCAGCATTGCTGGCGACATATTCCTGAGCACTGTCGCCCCAAATCTATTAAAGAATTTGTCCTTTTAAGAGGAATGATCAATTCCACCTTTTCGTAACCGAAAAGGTGGAGCCAAAAGGTTCCGGCGCAGTGCTCGTCGCCTGTGAGACTGATCAGCTCGCCTCGCGACGCGCCGCAACCCGCCTGCCGGTAGGGACTAGACCAGAAGTGTGTGGGTTTTTCGAGAGAGCAAGGCTGAGAGTAGAGAAACTCGAGTCTCATAGCAACGAATGTTGTAGCGGAACATAAACT
>JBEBFT010000014.1:0-28583 GCA_040081825.1 Candidatus Peribacteraceae bacterium | reverse complement strand
CATCTTACTTTTTCCACTCTTGTGGATTTCTACTAAACGCACTCACCATCTCACTTTCCTCTTCTGTGATCCGTCCTGCTTCAGTTGCGACCCCCAGTAGTACTCCGATCGTTGCCAGCGGATGCATGTGTACTGATAGTTCGTTCGCTTTCTCACGCGCAGCGTCGAAGTCGTAGCTAAAGATGGAGACGACGTCCGTCACCATGCACTGACCCTCAGTGCGCAGTGCCTCCACCGTGGTCGCGAAGCTGCCACCAGTCGAGATCAGATCTTCGATGACGAGCACATGCTTCCCAGGTTTCAGGTCTCCTTCAATCTGCTTCTTCGCTCCATGCTCTTTGGGCTTGGACCGCACGTACACAAATGGCAGACCCAGACGGTCTGCGACCAGTGCCCCCCAGCCGATTGCTGCTGTTGCAGTTCCTGCGATGACATCCGGCGGAATGTGGATGTTTTTGACTCGATTTGCCAGTGCAGCTACCACGAAGTCGCGCGCCTCAGCGTGGCTATAGATCATGCGGTTGTCGCAGTAGATGGGGGATTTGATCCCTGATGTCCACGTAAACGGAGCCTGAGGCGATAGTTTGACGGCTTCGATAGCCAGTAGGTATTCGGCGATGCGGTCTCCGTGGGGCATGATTAGAGAATAGCGAAATGTAGACTCGAGTAGAAGACCATATCCATTGGCTTTCTCCACTTTTTTTAGAAAAAAGTGGAGCAAAAAATCGTCGCTCTGAGGAATTTCCTGCACTTCTAACCACTCACTTCGCTGCAATGCTCAATAGTGAGCATTGCCACGCTTCGTTCGTGGAGAAGTGAAACGGAAATTCCTCAAGGCGACAGCACGATGTTACGCCCATGCAAAGGCGACAATGCAGATCTTCCGCTCGTGCATGAAGGCGACAAAATCATACATCTGTGACTGTAGAGACGCCCCACCCACCTTCGTCCGCCTAGGCGGACTACGGATGGGCAGGCTGGGCGTCTCTACCGTAGGAACAGGTCTTCTCTACGTAGAGCCGCAAAATTTTGCGGCTCTGTGCGGCTTGTGCCAATATGGATCTGTGCATCTCGATAACTCTCAGACTTCGGCACTCATCCAGGCTTTCCTCGCAGAAAACGCCAAGCTCAACCTGTCGGCGTTTCGGACAGAGGAACATTGCCGTATTGGCAATATCCAAGATTCGCTCACGATTCTGGATCATGTGAAACCGGAAATGATCATGCGAGTTGCTGATCTGGGCACCGGTGGTGGTTTTCCGCTTCTTCCTCTTGCGATGGCGATGCCGCATTCCACATTCGTTGGAATTGATTCGATCGACAAGAAAGTGCAAGCAGTGAGGCGCATCACCGCTGCAGTTTCCCTTACCAATGTGACGGTGCTTTCAGGAAGGATCGAGGAGATTGCGCAACGTCCTGACATGCGAGGAACATTCGATCTCGTCACAGCTCGTGCACTCGCGCCGCTCGCTGTCCTACTCGAGTACGCGATGCCGCTGCTCAAAGTCGGTGGCACTGCCGCCTTCTGGAAGAGTACCAAGATCGCCGATGAACTGGCATCGACCGCTGAGGCTCAGAAGACACTACGTTGTGCCTACAGTCACACTTTTACGTACACGCTTCCCGGTGACTGGGGTGATCGATGTATCGTGTTTTTTCAGAAAAAGGCAGACACGCCCGAGGCGTATCCGCGAAAGACAGGAACTCCGAAATCGGATCCACTTTAAGGTCTCATTGCCTGTCGTAGTATTGCACGGTGTCCGTCCAAAGTCTTTAGCAGAAAATCCAATCTAACTTCTAGTTCTTCCACTGGTACTGGTATAGACGCTCCAATTCTATAGTTCACGTCTGTGCTATACGTGTCAGAACCTTCGACTGTCGTAAAACCTAACGTCCGGAGAGCTTGTGAAACATCAGCTATTGCTGCAACTACTCTTTGGAGTGTTTCAGCTGTTATTGATCTGAAATCATAATCCCATACCGTATGGAGATGATTATCTCCATGATCTTCTGCACTGAAATCAGGATTCAAGCCCTCCGTCCAAGGAACAGTGTGATACTCGATTGAGTGAGAACTCAATGGTATGGGCTGCTTATTTACATCTGCTGACAATGCATGTTCGACCTCTTCAAATTTCAATCCGTGAGCAGCAAATATAGCCTTGGCTTCTTTTGGTATGGGGCGTGGACTGTTTGTCATATCAGTAGAGAAGAGAATTAATTAGGGAAGTGACTTTATGAATAAATTAATTTATTGTCAAGTGTACAAAAAAGCCCACACGGATAGCTTCTAATGGCGGTTATTTTTTTAGGTGCGCGCAAGTAGCACACTGCCTGCGCCTTTGTTTAAAGATGCTGAGAAAGCGAGCTCAAGACAACGACCAGCGAACAGAGAACGACGACGAACACCGGAGAAAGACCTACTGTGCGTGAACGCATAGGATGAATGGGGAACGTTGACAGGGGTTTAGTATAGGTAGGGTCCGCGCATCGACAATTGCGGGGACGTGAGTAAGTTCTACTGATATACTTGGGGCTGATACGTTGTATTGATCACTCTCCAGTCCTGCGCCACCTCAAGCCCATGACACGAATCTTGCAAACCATCTAAAATATGTCTAAAAAGTACATTCCTAATGACAAGTGGGCTCAACGTGCTGCCGAGGATGGGTACCGTGCTCGCTCGGTCTACAAGCTCATGGAACTGGATGAGCGCTTTCGACTGCTACGACCCGGGATGACCGTGATCGATGTTGGTGCTGCTCCGGGATCGTGGTTGCAGTACACATCGGAGAAGATAGGACCACAGGGTCGCGTGGTCGGCTTCGATCTTCAAGCTATTGAACCCGTTGCAGAGAACGTGCACACGTTCGTCGGTGACATGAACGATCACGCGATGATTCATGCAGAACTTTCGCGTCTTGGGATTATGCATGCCGATCTCGTGCTTTCGGACATCGCGCCGAACACGTCTGGCATCAAAGGGCGAGATCAGTGGCTATCTGTTGAACTATCGCGTGGCGCCGCCGCCGTTGCACGCACATTTCTGAAGCCTTCTGGAGTGCTTGTCATGAAAGTATTTCAGGGAGCCGATTTCGATGCATTCTTAGCTGAGATGAAGCGTGAGTATGCGACAGTCAAAGTACAGACAGTCGATGCGACACGGGATAGTAGTAAGGAGGTCTATGTGGTGTGTAAAAGCGAAGCAAAACAAAGTAGGTAGTGATTAGTGGCTAGTCCAAAGGAGTCATGTACTAACCACTAGCCACTCATCACTTCGAGTTCGCATCATCTTTTCCTTCCAAAGCCAACAGTGCTGCTGGTATGCTACTGCCCATGATCGAGTTCTCGCATGTGACTCTTGCCTATGACGGTCGTGATGTGCTTCGTGATGTTAGTTTCCAGATCGAGCCTGGTTCGTTTGTGTGTCTGACAGGTCCGAGCGGTGCCGGCAAGTCCACGATTTTCAACCTGCTTGTCCGAGTGATCGTGCCGACCAGTGGCGAAGTGTTGATCGACGGTGCTGATGTCAGCACTTTTCCCGATACGGTTCTGCAGCTCTATCGCAGGCGCATTGGCGTGCTCTATCAGGACTACAAGCTTTTGCCGCACCTGACAGCGGAAGAGAACGTGGCGCTCCCGCTCGAGGTTGCGGGCATGCCGCTCAGTGATGCCGAGATCTTGGTGCGTGATGCGCTCAGTCGATTTGGTGTTGAGGACCGTGCCGAAGCATTCCCTCACGAACTGTCTGGTGGCGAGAAAACACGAGTTGCCCTCGCGCGTGCGGTCGTCCATCGACCGAGTATTCTTCTCGTCGATGAACCCACCGGCAATATCGATCCCGAACAATCCATGCAGATCCTTCGCTTCATTCGTGAGATCCATGCAGAAGGTTCTACAGTGATCGTCGCAACACATGACAAGTTGGTCGTCGATGCGCTTGGTGTAAGGGTGCTGAGACTCGAGAAAGGCGCACTCGTTCGCGATTCAGTCGGAGGGTATGCGGAGGCTCCTATGGCAGTCGAAAAAGTGGTGGAGCCGATGCAAGAAAATGTATCGGAGCCTATGCATAGAGAGGCTGAAGAGCATGCGAAGCAGCGCGTGTCCCATGCGCATCACACATCACACAAAAAAATATCGAGTAAGGTCAGGCCAATTGCAATTTGATTTTAAGATGAGATTCCACCTTTTCGTAACCGAAAAGGTGGAGCCAAAAGGTTCCGGCGCTCTGCTCGCCGTCTGTACGACTATGGCGCGATTCGCGACGCGCCGCAAACTCCTCGTCCGCCTTTGGCGGACTCGTCAAACAGTGCGTCGCTCCCTCGGGGGCGCTCATCTTGCCAGGTCGTACAACGACGGCTTGCAATGCGCCGGTGGGAGAAGATTTACTTCCAATCCAGATTGCCCTGCATCTGCACGTTTCCGGATCCTTTCGCAATCGTTCCGATGGGATACGCTTTCACGCCAGCCGTTTTGATGAGAGCTACGATTTCGTCCACACGTTCCATCTTCACGACAATCGTGACGCCGACACCGAGGTTGAAGGTTTTGATCATATCGGCATCATCATTGTTGGATGCTTTTTTGATCTCTGAGAATATCGGCAATATCTTGATGGATGCAGCATCGATCACCGCATCCAGATTCTTTGGCAGAATGCGGTTGAGGTTCCCTGGAATTCCTCCTCCAGTGATGTGCGCCATTCCGTGCAGCCCGGAGTGAGTGAAGACGCCTTTTAGCGCGTGATAGTAGCAACGATGCGGCTCAAGGATAGCGTCCAGAAATGATTGTCCTGCCACGTCTTTTGTTGCGAGAGCAGGATTTTGTTCAAGAAGTGCGCGAATGAGCGTGTATCCGTTGGTGTGTGGTCCGCTGCTTTCGAGCGCGAGAACTGTGTCGCCTTCCTGGATCTTGGAACCATCGACGATATTTTTTCTTTCCACAACACCGATGCAGCTGGCACCGAGGACGTACGTTCCGGGTTTCAGTACGTTCGGCTGTTCCGATGTCTCGCCTCCGGTCAGCACTGCATCATGTGCCTTGCATGCTGCTGCGATCGCTTTGACCAACCTCTTGATGACTTCTTCTTCCATCTTTCCGCACACGATCAGATCTTGAATAAACATCGGATGCGCCCCCATCATGATGACGTCATTGATCAGGTGGTGGATCAGATCCTGCGAGATACTCTCGTATCGACCTTCTGCGATTGCCAGAATCTGCTTACTCCCTGGCTCCTCTGTTTTGGTGACGAGGACGGGATCACTGAATCCTTCGAATGTTCCTGTCGTGAGTGACGCAAAGGCACCCATCGTATTTAGCACGCGCTTGTCGCCAGTATTGAGAGACTCTGCCATGCCTTTCTTGGTCTTGTCTGCGGCATCGATATCGACACCGGCGTCTTTGTAGGAAGTCTTCTTCATAGGTGAAGTGTACCAGATGTGTGATATAGTTAAGATATGAACGATGCACTTGCCATGTGCCAGCTCCTCAAGAGTGTTGCCTGTGTGACGGAGAAGACGCTGAGTAGCGCTCTACAGCCGCTCGGAATTACCTATTGCCAGGCTACCGTCCTACGACGCCTATCAAAGGGGAGTGTCAACATGTCAGCGCTTGCGGAGACGCTCTGTTGTAACAAGAGCAACGTGACACAGATAGTGCATGGGCTCCTTCGCAAAAAACTGCTCACCAAAATCGTGTCGCCTCAGGATCGGCGTCAGGTATCTCTCAGCCTGACTGCGGAAGGGGAACAGGCGGTGAAGAGTATCGATGTCTCGCTTCGAGATGTAGCAACCCACTGTTTCTGCAAGTTGTCTGCGGCTGAGAAAAAGCAGTTTTGTGCATTACTCGACGGGTGCCTCGCGTCCTGCGCCGAAGCGCACTAAGAAAGGTTACGGATCACACGTGTGGTGCTGTATGCCAGATCGATATCTGGCTCTTGCTTCACCATGTCCAAGATATCCTGCGAAAGCGCGGTGATGATGGTGCGATTGCCACCAATCGGCACATGGAAACGTAGGGACAGTTGGATTCCACTACTCACCACGTCGACATGCACCTGAGGTTCTGAGATGTCCCACGTCGTGTAAAAGCCAGATGACCGACGTCGTTGCTGTGCTTGCGCTTGTGTACTGAATTCTCCTGTGTGCTTGAGCAGGAGAGCTTTTAGTAATTCCTGTACTTTTTTCCAATTGCTTTCAAAGGTGATGACGATGCTGAGATCGCTTGCAACGAAGTCGCTGGTCGAGTGATAGTTCGTGACCGCCTCTTGCAGCATGCGCGAGTTGGGGATCGCCACGGTCTTTCCTGTGCGCTTACTGTGCATGGGACCTGTTTCACCCACCTCGAGCAGTGTTGTTCTGAGCGGCGAAATATCGATGACATCACCCGTGATCGGACCAATGCTGACGCGCTGACCCAACCTGTAGTACCTGCGTTGGAGAATCAGGATCCAGCCGACGAAATCTTTGATCAGATCCTGCAAGGCGATCGCTACACCCGCACCGATGATCGCCAGGGAAGCCAGGAAGCCGGGATGATCGCTAATGAGTAGGTTGAAGAGAAAGAGCGTGCCTGCTGTGTATATCACTGCTGCACAGAGCTTCATGAGGAAATACCTTCGACGCGTGTTGGTGATTTTGGAAATAAGTTTCCTGCGCAGTATTCGTTCCAGGCCAACGGTTGCGATGATGATGAGAAAGTATTTTCCGAGTTGTATGAGAGCTGCGAATTGACCAAATCGCTCTGACCGTCTGAGACTTTTCAGTCGTACCTCTTCCTGAGTTTTTCGCTCTCGGTATACGCTGCTGTATTCCTCCAGCATGATCTTTTTGCCGAGGAGCTCCGCGTGCGATGTGGTCTGTTTGACGAATGATGTGTCCTCGGACGGGATCACATCTTCTGCATAGAAACGTTTTTCTTCGGCACTGAGTACATCGGTGTCTGATGTCATACTGGAAATCGCATTCTCTAGTGCACGTATGAGAGCATTCTGTCGGTCGATTGGGGTGATCGTTGCGTCTTCCAATTTCTTCGACTCTTCTTCTAGGAGAACTGTCGCATCCTGGGCAGCACTCTCTTGGATACGCTTCTTTTCGGCCTCTAGCCTTGTTTTGATGTATTCCGACTCTTCGCCCCCTGCATCCAAAATACTCTGCATAATCGGCACGAGTCGTGTGACGTCGTACGTCATAGCGGATGCGTGTGCCACGCCGATCCACATCGTAAGCCCCAAGAGAATACCGATCTTCTTCATGAGCGAAGTATACTGATTCGTTTCAGTGCAGCCAGCGTTTTTCAAAAAAAGCGGCGCACTTTGCGCCGCTTGAGATTCAAGAATCAAAGTTCTATCCGACGATGCCCGTACCGTAGAGTCCTGCAGTCATCACTGCCATGATGAACATGAGCTTTACGAGGATATTGAGTGATGGACCCGACGTATCTTTAAACGGATCGCCGACTGTGTCACCGACTACTGCTGCCTTGTGCGAATCGGAACCCTTGCCGCCGTGCGCGCCAGTCTCGATGTACTTCTTTGCGTTGTCCCATGCTCCACCACTGTTCGCCATTGCGGTACCAAGAAGCATGGAAGTGACGAGAGTACCAGCGAGCATGCCGCCCAGACCCTCTTTACCCAGGATCAGTCCACCAAGAACTGGAGAACCCATTGCGAGCAGTCCCGGCAGGATCATCTGCTGGATTGCTGCAGCCGTGGCGATGCTAACACAGCGCTCGGAGTCGCCTGTAGCAGTGCCTTCCATCAGGCCCTTGATCTCACGGAACTGACGACGCACTTCTTCGATGATCGCCATCGCAGCGCGTCCAACTGCACGCATGGTGAGTGCCGAGAACACGAAGGGGATCATGCCTCCGACGAGCAGACCAATGAGTGTCGATGGAGTAGTGACATCGACAGATGTGAGCCCGCTCTTTTCTTTGAATGCTCCGAAGAGCGCCAAACACATGAAGCCTGCGACACCGATCGCAAATCCTTTTCCGATTGCAGCCGTGGTGTTACCTGCAGCATCCAGTGCATCTGTTGTCTCGCGGACTTCTTTTGGCAGCTTGCTCATTTCTGCGATACCGCCTGCGTTATCCGCAACGGGACCGAAACAGTCGATGGCGAGCGTCATACCGAGTGTCATCAACATTCCGACTGATCCGACGGCGATGCCGTACATGCCAGCGTAGAAGAATGACAAACCAATGGCGACGACGATCACCAGAATCGGGAGCATCGTTGATGCGTAGCCAAGAGCTAGACCCTCAATCAGTACTGTCGCAGCGCCTGTCTTCGACGAATCCGCCAAGCGTCTCACTGGTGCATACGTGTGCGAGGTGTAGTACTCGGTGATCAGTCCGACGAGCAGTCCTGCCACCAGTCCCGACATCGTCGCCATGAAGATGCCGAACGCGGCAGCCTCGGGGAACATCCTGCCTGTCAGCCACCATGTAGCTACTGCTGCGAGTACGGACGCAACGATCATTCCATTCTTCAGTGCGCGTTGTACGCCAGCAGGGGAGTTCGACTTGACTGTGAAGCAAGCAAGAATAGTCGCGAATACTCCGATAGCCGAGACAAGAAGCGGATACAGAACCCACTCTGTGCCCGACACCAATCCGATAAGCATCGTGGCGAGCATCGCACCGATGTAACTCTCGAAGAGGTCGGCGCCCATTCCAGCAACGTCACCGACGTTATCACCGACGTTGTCGGCGATGACTGCTGGATTGCGTGGATCATCTTCTGGGATTCCTGCCTCTACTTTTCCAACAAGGTCAGCTCCCACATCAGCAGCTTTTGTGTAGATACCTCCTCCAACACGAGCGAAGAGAGCGACACATGATGCACCGAAGCTAAATCCTGTGAGTGCTTCCAGTGCGGTGTACATGTCGACTGTGCGGAGCATAAACATCAGTGTTCCGACAAATCCGATGAGTCCAAGACCAACAACAGCCAAACCCATCGTGGCACCACTGAAGAATGAAACACGCAGCGCCTTCACGATACTCGAGCGTGCTGCTTCAGCTGTTCGCACATTCGCGATTGTTGCGGTGCGCATACCGATGAAGCCCGCGAGTGCAGACGTAAGACAACCAATCACGAAGCTCATTGCTGTCAGTGGTCGGCCCCAACTAGAACCGATATTTGCATACCCTGTATCGATGAAGAAGTAGATGAGGACAGCCGTGACCAACATAAACGGTCCGATGACTGAGTACTCTCGCATCAGAAAGGCCATAGCACCCCTGCGGATTTGGCCTGCCAGACCCTGCATCACGTCGTTTCCTGCAGGCTGCTTGCCGATATACACGCGGAAGAGCCCCGCAACGATAAGTGCGACAATTCCTGTGCCGAAGGCAAACATCAGGTTGTCGTCGATAGAAATTGGAACCATATAATAAGGAAGAAGGAAATTTTTAGTTGGGGCTATTGTGGGTCTGGAGCGTCGCCGATGCAAGGGGTGTTTTTCCTCATCATGCGAAAATAGTAGGACGGAAAAGTGATGGACGATACGAAGTGAAGAAAAATTATTTTCAGTGAAGAGTAAAAAAATTGATGAATCATTTTTACTACAATATCTTCTCGAAAAATGTTTTTTATGTCTATAAAAACTCCGCTTGCATTTCATAGAAACTTTTTCCTATTCCATTCACAAAAAAATAGTTACGTAGTACAATTACATCCACTTACATTATTTCTTTCCAACTTCGCACATGCCAGCAAAGAAAAAGAAGGCAACGAAGAAGAAGGCCACCAAGAAGAAGGCCACAAAAAAGAAAAGGAAATAGTGCGTTGCACATTTCTTTTCTTGTCTTCAAAAGACGTCCTCTAGGGGGCGTCTTTTTTTATTTTATAAAAACCTTCTTTTTGTTATACTGAAGCCATGAAATCAACTTCTCAAAATCACGAAATTGCTCTGCTTGGCGCTGGATGTTTCTGGGGAGTAGAAGAATCTTTTCGGACACTTCCCGGTGTTCACTCGACTGCAGTTGGATACGCCGGTGGTCATACCGATAGTCCGACGTATGACGATGTGTGTAGTGATGCGACTGGGCATGCCGAGGTTGTGCGTGTCGAGTTCGATCCGACACGCATCACATACCCAGAAATACTAAAAAACTTTTTCACTTTTCATAATCCGACGCAGAAAAACAGACAGGGTCCGGATGTCGGAAGTCAGTACCGCTCTGTGATTTTCTTTTTTTCTCCGGAGCAAGAGAAGAGTGCGCATGACGAAATCGATCGTCAACGACAGTCAGGAGTGTGGAGTCAACCGATCGCGACAGTCGTCGAACCAGCACCAACTTTCTATGCAGCGGAAGACTATCACCAGAAGTATCTGATGAAGCAGGGGAGGAGCAGTTGTCACCTTTAGCGTTGCGATTTGGCACGCATACGCCGTTCCATGCGTTGGCTGACTGCAACGGCAATCAGTGCTAGTCCGATATAGACGAGCAGAATGTCAGTGGCACCTACGGTTACCGGGAGCAGACGCTTGAACATCGAGAGGAAGAATACGAAGTACCATGATGTGAATGAGATGGCACCCATGCCGAAAGCGACGCGGCGACGGTGATGCAGGATCTTCATGGAGGCACTCTTACTCGTAAATGACAGATGCATCATGTGCGGTGCGATGTGCTTGTGCATCAGAATCCCATTGAGTGTGATGACCATGACGAGGAGCATCTTCGCGGTGAACGCAGGCGACGCGTTGTACTTGGGTATGTCGGATAGATACAGCAGCACGCCCGACACAAAGAGCAGCACCAGTCCGCCAACAATGATGTTGGACAGTACCCGCATCACGTCCGCCTCTTTTCGCGTGATCGAGAAATCTTTCAGAAAGTTGAAAAACAGAACGTCAGTGACAGTCGCCCCACCCAGTCCGAGTGCGAGTCCGAGGAAATGACTGCTGAGGAGGATCTGACGATGTTCGAGGAGGAAGGAGGAGAGTTCAGTCATGCGAAGAATAGGCGCACTTGTTTAGAGGGTCGATAAAATATTCTTCATTCTCTCCCACGCGGCTTCTCGTGCTGCGACATTGCTCGGGTCACCGGCTGGATCTTCTCCCAAGCGCATGAAGGCATGACCTGCATCATCGTAGATGACGTAATCATATTGCTTGTCAGACTTGCTCATCAGTTCTTCCGATGATGTGATGGTTGCGTTCACGCGCTCGTCAGCACCGCCGTAAAATCCGAAGACTGGAGCGGATACTTTTTCATACGATGCCGCATCCGTCGGACCAGAACCGTAGAACACGAGCGCTGCATCCAGCTCACTCGATGTCGTTGCCAGTCGAAAGGACTGAGATCCACCCCAACAGAAGCCAGCCGATGCGATGGTTTGCGTGGCTGAGGGAATGGTTTTCGCCCACGCGATGACTGCGTGTAGATCAGTCGTGACTTGTGCGGGGTCGAGTGAAGATATAGCTTTTGTCGCGTCACTCTCGACTGCGAAGTCGGCAGTCTCTGCGTGCGTGTCGTCGAAGTCCGACAGCAGATCAGGAGCGACAGCGATGTAGCCTGCCTCTGCCACTTGGTCAGCCATCGATCTCGCCCAGGCATTCAGTCCGCGATTTTCATGAATGAGCAGAACAATAGGTGCTTTGTCTGTGCGCTGTGGATAGACAACGAACGTACGAACAATGCGATCGCCATTGCGTACATCTACCCATTCCTGATGCCGAGGAGACTGATCCAAGCGCTCCTCAGCAGATTGCATGCTCATGGTCATACCCTCGCTATGATCCATGTGCTCCATCGAATCCATCGTTGTGGGAGCGGTGCCGCATGCAGAAAGGAGCAGAATCGGAAGTATGAGAGGAGTGATACGCATGTGTATAACCCTATCACAGCTGATCCGGGAGTTCCCTTGAGGGTATGGAAAAAGGTTGTCTAAGCCTGTAGAATCTCACCGCTTACGTATCTTCATCTGTTAGACCGTTGGGGTGTCCCGCCTTCGTCCGCCTGCGGCGGACTACGGCGGACAGGCCTGCCTGCCGGCAGGCAGGCGCCAGGCCACCCATACAAGATCTTCTCTCTCCGTAGTTTCATTTCATTACGCCGTTGGGGTGTCGCCAAGTGGTAAGGCACCTGCCTCTGGAGCAGGCATTCCGGGGTTCGAATCCCTGCACCCCAGCCACATATAAACGTGTAAATAGACCCACGTGCCTATGAATCTAGTACATGAAATCCTCCGGCTAATGAAATCGTTCAATGATCACTACGCAAATTTAGCAATAGTAATTTTGGCTGCATCTTCTGCTCGCATTGCCTTCAGAGAATTTATTCTTAAAAGGAGACCCTTTGTCGTGCCCGAACTTTCCTATGAAATCATTAAAGAACTAGAAAATGAGAAATGGTTTTTTAATGCGATATTAATTAACAAGGGAACATATCCTGGGATAGCAAAGATCACCAAAGCTGCCTTAAAAATTGGCGATGAGGAGCACCCAACTATTTTTAATCAGGAAGTCGTCCTTGTTCCCCAAGAAAAGCAACATCTTGCCCCCATAGGACATATCAACTCAAGTGGGCTAAAAAAAGTTCGGGGCCACGAATATCGTAGTAACCGCGTGGAAATCAGTTTTGAAATACAATCAAAAGCCATCGGCGGGAGAAAATATAACTACAAAACAGCATATGACTTCTTTGTTGACGTGAGTGGGGCTATTCCTGTTTTTTCAGTGATTAGCCAGAAAATTGAATAGTGATCCACGTGCCTTCCCCCGACTTCCCAATGTACTCCTACAACTCCCGAAAAATCGCTAAGGTGTTGCTGTAGATGCCACGTGCTCAGCCAGTACAAAGATTTATGAACAGATCGCAAATTCCCACAGAGTTGAAAAGAAAAGTGCTCCTTGAGGCGGGCCATAGATGTGCAATCCCGACTTGTCAGCACTCGACAACAGAAATCGCTCATATTATTCCATGGGCGAAAGTTACAGAACACCAATTTGAAAATCTTATTGCGCTCTGTCCTAACTGCCATACTCGTTTTGATAATGGAGAGATTGATAAAAAATCCATGATGCAATATAAAGCGAATCTAAAAAGCGACAAACCGCAGCTTGATCTGGAGGCAGTTACAGTTAACGTACCAAATCCAAATCCTGAAATTGGTTATGATTCTGAATATATTTTGAGAATAAGAACGCCTTACACAATTACTAATTTTTCATTCTCGATAAAAGTACCGCTTTCTGCAAATCCAGAGCTGCCAATAAATTTATTCAGTGACGATGCAAGAGGAGAAAGGGCATGGTACGACCCCAAGATCAGTGATGGTATCGCAACTTTTGATGTCTCCCATGCAGGCGGCGAATATCACATTGTCTTGGCACACAACAGATTGGAAACACTGACAATGGATGATGTGAGTTGGTAGTTTCTAAAATCATCCAATAGCCCCAGCTATTCTTCTTGAATGTATTCCGCTTCTAATTCAGCCCTCAAACACGCCAAAAACCCCGTAAATTGACTAAACAAAATAAAATTTCATGATATACTATCTGACTCCCTATGCGGGCACTTCGGACTCTCCTCTTTGTGGCTCTCCCCTGCGGCGTGATTGTCGTCGCAACTATCCTTGGGATCATCCTGCGTGCTGAATGGGAAACACTGCCGAGTGTGACAGATGGGGAACTCTTCTTCGCCGACCAGAGCATGGTCATCGAGGACCGAAACGGTGCAGAACTCTTCCGATTCTTCTCCGATGAAGATCGAACGTTCGTGAAACTCACTGATGTGCCGGCATTTTTGTCACAGGCGTTCATCGCGATCGAAGACAAACGTTTCTACACTCGCTCTTGCATCGACACACGTGCGATGGCGCGTGCCGCACTCGCGAACCTGCGTTCGTACAAATCTCAAGGAGCATCCACCATCACACAGCAGCTCGTTCGCACGGTCTATCTGGATCGTGGCAAAACATTCGAGCGAAAAATCCGTGAGATTCTACTGGCCTGCAAGATGGAAGCGTCGTTCGATCGTGCGACGATCCTGGAACAGTATCTAAACTGGGTGTCCTTTGGTCATGGCATCGCAGGAGTGGAGCAAGCGAGCAGACAGTTCTTTGGACGTGATGTGACCAAGATCGAACTGGCAGATGCGGCAGTCCTGGCTGCCATGCCGCAGCGTCCCAGCTACTTCAGTCCCTATGGCACCAATCTCTACACAACCCTCACGCCGGATGGCGAAGCGCGTGTGCGTGCGGGGGACATCGTGACACTTGGGGATTTGATTGAAGGTGATCTTCAGATTGGCTTGCTGCCAAACGAGTACAAACTACGCGACCTGCGCATCGCTCTTCCTGGCCGTGCCAGCATGGTGCTGGATGCGATGTTGGATCAGGAATATATCGACAACACTCAATATGCGCAGGCTCTGAAATCGCTCAATGATCTCGCGTTCCGTGACCGTATCCGCACCATTCAGGCGCCGCACTTCGTGATGTCGCTCAAAACAGAGTTGGATCGGTTGATCCATCTGACTCCGTCTCTGCAACAGATTCGCGGACTGCACGTGCGCACAACCATCGATAGTCGCGTGCAGAAAACGATCGAGGAATCGGCACGCGTCATGCAACCAAAACTCCTCACCGACATCGGTTCAGAAAATCTCTCGATTGTTGTGATCGATCGGAAAACCAACGAAATCCTGGGCTATGTCGGCAGTGCCGATTTCTTCGACGAGGCATCCTCCGGGCAGATCGACATGGCACGAGAGCCCAGGCAAGTGGGTTCTGTGTTCAAGCCGTTTCTCTATACGATGCTCTTTGAGCAGGGCAAAACTCCCGAATCCTACATTTACGATACACCGCTCAGTGCGCCTTCCTACCGTGCCAGTCTCACCGGGCACTACGGACGCATGACGATGCGCACGGCCCTCGCTCGTTCACGTAACGTTCCAGCTGTCCGTGCATTTTACGACGCTGGCGGTGAGGATGCGGTCCTGAAATTTGCTGAATCAGTTGGCATCACCAGCCCCAGTTGGCGCAAACTCTCAGAGCAGGAAAGTGGCAGACCGTTTCAGTACAACTGGACACTTGCTCTCGGGGCAGGGGAGGCGTCGCTTCTCGAGATGCTTCAGGGTTACAGCGTGCTCGCAAGTGACGGCATGTTCCGTCGTGTGATTGGGATCCGTTCGCTGCGTGATTATTCCGATACCGTCCTCTTCACTCCTGATCGGGAGGAGAAGCGTGTCGTGTCCTCCAAGAGTGCTGCCATGATCAGCGATGTGTTGAGTGACGAGAGTGCGCGTGAAACGGGCTGGCAGTACCTGATGCATCTTCCATTTGGAAAGGCGTCGCTCAAAACCGGAACAGGAACGATGTGTGCCGAGAGGTCCATCACCGGTGCCTGCACCAAGCTCTACCCGAATAATGATTGGACGATCGGCTACAGCACCAACTATCTCGTAGGAGTCTGGGTAGGCAATGCCGACGGTCGACCAATGTACGAGAATGCATCCAGCGTCATGAGCGCAACACCGGTCTGGAAAGACGTGATGCTCAGGCTGTACGCACTCAACCACCCCGCATCATGAAGCGACTTCTCATCATTCTGTCGGCAGCATTCGTGCTCTCACTCGGCATCAATCTATTGTTAAGTGTTCGCTCTGTCGAGGCACCTCTCATACAGCCGATTATTCGGAAAGGGGACAGTAGACAACTCGTGCACACACCCGATGGACATAGTTTCTTTGGTCTAGCATCCGAGAAGCCGCTTCGCATCAAAGACTCGATTCCGTTTCCCAAAATCGTTGCACTGACATTTGACGATGGTCCAAATAGAAAGTTTACTCCGCAGGTACTGGAGATCCTGCGTGAGCATTCAGTGAAGGCGACGTTTTTCATGGTCGGTGATCAGGTGTTGAATACTCCGAAGATTGCGGCTGATGTTGCCGCAGACGGGCATCAGATTGGCAATCACTCGTTTGAGCACATCGCGTACGAGACTGAAGATGATGTGAGGCACGATCAACAGGTGACGAGTGAAGTGATACGTGCCGCGACGGGTGTCGATCCACATGTATTTCGATCGCCATACGGTGTCATCAGCCCTGCCATGCTGTCGGGTAGCATGCTACCGCTCATCCTCTGGTCAGTGGATGGTCGTGACTGGCAGGCGCGTGAAAGTACGACGGTCACGGAACAGGTTACGAAGGCTATTCACCCTGGGGCTATCATTCTGCTGCACGATACCAATCAGCGAACGATTGATGCGCTTCCAGACATCATCAGCGAACTCAGCGACCAAGGATATTCGTTTGTCACGGTTGACGAACTATTTGGCTTTTCTGATCCGAAAGTGTGGCGAGCAGGCATCGGACAGTATTTCTCCTACGCGACACATCGCATCAGTCCTTAAAGAGTAGGGTCTCAGGACTTTGCCATTTCGTGCAGTCGCTTGATGCGTTCTTCTACTGGGGGATGCGTCGAAAAGAGTGCTTGCAGTACCGATGACTTGAACGGATTGACGATGAAGAGCGATGCCGTTGCTTGCTCCAGTGGAGAGGCACTACGTGGCACTGCACGTGCGGAGCTGTGGAGTTTTTCGAGTGCACTCGCAAGGGCCAGAGGATCGCCACTCATCTTGGCACCTGCATGATCGGCGTGGTACTCGCGTGTACGCGAGAGTGCCATATGCAGCATGGTTGCGATCATGGGTGACAGTACAACCAGTGCCAACCCAGCAATGGGAGACGCTCGATTTCCTCCATTCGACGATCGGCCCATCATGTATGCCATCTGTGCCAAATAGGAGAGCGCTCCTGCCAGAGTTGCTGCGATGGTTGTGAGCAGAATGTCGCGGTTTTGCACATGCCCGAGCTCGTGAGCGAGAACGGCGCGAAGTTCATTGGGGTTCAGAATACGCAAGATTCCGGTCGTGACCGCTACAGCTGCATGCGTCGGATTTCTGCCCGTTGCGAATGCGTTTGGGATGTCCATGGGAGCGATGTATACCTTTGGCATAGGAAGCCCCGCCTTTTCACTCAGTTCTTTCACCATACTGACGAGCTCAGGATGATCCTGCTCTGTGACTTGCTTCGCACGGTAGGTTCTGAGAACGATCTTGTCCGAGAACCAGTAACTGCCGATGTTCATCGCGAAAGAAAACAGAAGTGCGGTGAAGGCCCCCTGCTGACCTCCGACTGAGTAGCCGAGTAAAAGCAACAGTCCGGTGAGAGTTGCGAGAAGAATCGTCGTCTTAATATGAGCCATGAATCAAAGAGGGGAAATGTTCTATGCGTATTGGCGCATGAGTTTCAGAATAATGACAGCCGCAATAGCGGCGCCGATCAGCACCATAATCCACCATGCGTACGATCCCATCGCCTGAAGTAGTGGATCGTTGCCATCCATCGCAGCATGAATGGTATTCAGGGTTGTTGGCAGATCCTTATTGAGTTCTGGATCACCCGCAAGCAGCTGCCCCTGCAGATAATCGGTGCGCTGCACAGTTGTAGCGGCAAATGCCAGAAATGACGCGATGAAACCTCCGACGACGGCGACCATGACATCTAACTTGGGATGCGGAGAGGGCATAAAAAAAGAGGGGATTATTTCTGATACAGAGTAGAGTCTACACTTGTCTCGATAGTATCAACCCAGGTGAAGGATGTGTCTTCATCCGACCAGGCGATGGAGTTGGTAATACCTCGCTGACCGAGAACTGGTAGCGAAACACGGAGCGTTGATGTGCCGGAGGTGATCTGCGTGTTTGTCACGTTTGCGACGAGATCAAAAATTGGCGCACCGCCAGAATCGATATCGCGTGCAATTGCAGAGAGCGAAGCACAGGTGACAGTAACATTGCCTGAGGTACCACTACTCGAGCACGTTGCTTGCGTTGCGGGATCGGCAGCATTACGGATACGGAAGCTACCTGCTTCGATTTCGATATTCTGCACCGTCACCGAGAAGATAAATTTGGTGATCTGTACGCGGTTGGTACCACCCATCGTATTGCTATTTGCAGCCGCGATGATACGGAAACTACCGATTGATTGCACACCGCTTGGGATCGCGGTTGATGATGCTGCGCCTGCATTTGTCACCGATCCGATACTTGCAAACGCAGTGTCATGAGTCGGGCCGGTGATCGTCGCATTGGCACCGACGGTCGTACGTCCGATGAAGACTTCGCCATCATCGGTGCTGTCGTTATCGTTCTGCGCGAGGGTGCGGCTCGATGACGTGCCACGAGCGTCCACCGCATGCAGTGTCCCATTGGTGGAATTCATCTTCAGAGCAACGTCCTGTCCACTCACTCCACCCAATTGATCGGTGAGAGTCGTTGCGGTGAGTACCAGGATCTTCTCCTGCTCTTCTGGGATCACGATTGTGTTCGTGGCGAGTGTGACGCACACACGGTTCGATTGCACGGAACTACACTGACCGCGTGAGGCGCTCGCAATTGGGGCGGGCAGATTGGTGACAGAATCGCCGGGATTGATCAGATGGATTTTGATCGTATCGATGGAGCTTTCGACATCCTCGAACGAGAGGAACGACACATCGATATCTTCGCGTACCGCTCGTAGTCGCAGCTTCATGAGCGCCTTAGACACAGATCCTGTGACGATCATCGAACTACGAATGGGCTCTGTATCCTGCGAAACAAAGAGTGATCCCGCTTCTTGTACGTCGACCGTTGTTCCACCTTGTGTGTTCACGCGAATAAAGCAGCTGCTGCTCGTGCACACATTGTTTGTTTCGATGCCTTCCAGTTCCAGACCGTCCTCATACCCGATTGCTTGCACGTAATCTGCGAGTGTCGTTGCAAATCGAATGCCGAGCTTCACTGCACCAGCACTCCCGGGGATATCGACCTGAACTTGCATGGGCATCGTCGTATTGAGTGGCAGGAACACGCCACCAACGGTGAAGTTATCGAAACTGAGTACTCCACCCTGCACTTTGGATGATGCTTGGATGAGTTCGTACTGACTGTCGTTATTGGAATCGATGAGAAGCGTGTAGTTCTGTCCATAGAGGAGTGATCCCGTGGCTGCCGTGAATGCGAGGCGAGTGAGGAGAGCTGCCTGCCTGCCCGCGACCGCGTTGAATCGCATCAGTGTCACATCTTGTCTGCCAGATGAGCTGCCTGTGACAGTTGCAGTCGCCTGCTGATCGATCTGCACGATAGAACGACGAGTGGGTTCAGACACCAGCACACAGATGGAGCTACAGCCGTCGCTGTCTTTCACATTGCCGTCATCACACTGCTCAGGGAACTCCACGATGCCGTTGCCACACACCCGAGTGCCGCTACTGGAACTGCCGCCACTACTTCCAGTAAGTAGCGAGTAGGCGATAGATGCCATTTCACCTCGAGTGATCAATCTATCCGGCTCTGTCAAAAGATGTGGCAGGATTCCGCGAACGGATGCTGCAGTCAGGTACCGTTGATACCACTGTCCCGCATCTGCCGGAGGTGTGATACCGAAGGACAGGAACGCCATCTTGAGCGCTTCGACCAAATTCACTGCACGATCAGGACGGAATGTGTTGTCTGGGTATCCTTGTACGATACCGAGTTCCTTGCCGGCACATACGGGCCGTGAGTACCACTCGATCGATAGCATGTCGTTGAAGCAGTACTGATCCCGTGGTGTGTACCCTGGGAACCTACTCTCCACCAAAATTTTCAGAAACTCAGCACGATTGATGAGTGCGTTCGGGCGATAGGTCCCGTCCCCGTACCCCTGTACGACGCCACGAGTGACGAGTCCGTCGATGGCCGTTTGATAGGGAGAGAGAGACGTATCAGTAAAAGAAGCTGCAAACACCGTCCCTGAGACGGAGACAAGTGACGCAAGCAGAAAGAGTGCGGTGCGATGGTGCATGGCTGGTATAGTACCATCGTATGCAGCTTTTCGCATTGCAAACGGATGTGAGTAAAACTAAGCAGAGCTTTCTCGCTCCGGGTGAAAGTGAAATCTTTCTGGTGCATCGTCATTTCATGAGTTTTATCGTCCAAGTCATCTGGCAGGTCATTCTCACCTTCCTCTTACTTGCGTTCTTCTCATACATGGCAGTGATCGGAATTATCTCGCCGCTTTTTGCTACGATCGCTTTTTTCTTTGGTTGGTGCTCATTCGTTCTTTTTGGTCTCATGCGTGCATTTCTGGACTGGCGGTTCGATTTTATGTTTCTCACGACCGATAAATTGGTGATCCTGGATCAGACATCGCTCTTCCGCAAAACCATCACGCCGATCAACCTGGAAAACTTGGGAGACGTCGTCTCGGAAACACAGTGGCTCAATCTTTTCAAATTCGGGATCATTCGTTTCGGTCTCAAAGAAGGGAAAGGTCAAGAGATCCGCATGAAATTCATCCCCAATGCCGATACACTCGTCTCCATGATCAGTCAGCAGATTACACTGTATCAGCGTCGCAAAGATTACATCGTTCCTTATCGCTCACAGGATGGCACTCACTGATGTCGATCTTCGGCAGTTTCTAGTACGTCTTGCGACCGCGATGCTCTGGGTTTTTCTTGCGTGTTCATTGACTCTCAACGCATTTTTACTGTCAGTCGGATCAACTCCGAATGAGATAGTCTCATCGCAGAGCTCCTCGCAGTCGTCTATTGCACGTAGTCTTGAGCGTTGGGGCTACGGTGTGGTGCGTCGGCCGATTGCAGTGACTCCACAGAACGTGCCGAGTACTGTGCAGGTGCCACCAGTCTCATCGTATGAGGCTCCTTCTGGCATGTTGCCACACCTTACGGATGAACTGCCGCTGTACCGCGACCCAGGAGTGATGCTCTCTCCAAATGAAATGACGAGACTCTGGTCCGATCTTGGGATTGCGTTTCCTCCTGAGGAGTATGTGTTACAGCCGACCCTTATGACATGGAAGAGTGGCGATCAGTCACTGCTCTTTACTGTGGACGCTGCTAAACGCGTGATGCGCATCACCAATGTGAACACGTCTACAGAGGTTTCCGCAGAGCGTCTGCCTGATGAAACACTAATCGATTTTGCGACAGATCATTTAAAGGCCTTCAAGATTGCAGCGAGCAGTATGGGTGCACCCAGCCTTCGTTCTCTGGAGGACGGCGGACAAGTGATCGTGTCCTACGCCAAGCGTTGGCAACTACTCCCACTGTTGAACGAAAAAGCTGAGGAGGTGATGGGTGCCGAAGTTCGTATGAATGCAACGAATGGTTCGCTCGTGGACATGCGACTAAACATCCTCCATCCTGACATACTGACAGTATCTGATTATCCGACTGCGTCAGCCGAAGATCTTTTGCAAGCATTTAGCTCTGGAGGACTGGCTCCAATTCCTCAGCTACCCACAGGCAAAGCAGTCGCTGTTTCGTACACGTCCATGGAAGGTGTTTTCCTGCTGATCAATGGTGACAAGAACCATCCCTCGTACATCGTTCCCGGCATTCGTGCCAATTGGATCATGGAGCAGCTCTGTAAAGACTGCTCACCCGTGCTCTATTCCACGGTCATTCCGGCCCTCGATCAGAAACAGTTTCAGTGGCACCTCACCCCCGACCCCTCTCCGTAAAAATTTCTTGAGAAATTTTACGGAGAGGGGTGTCCAGCACTTTCCGAAGAAAGAGCTGGACGGGGTGAGGTGCATCAAAAAAGCAGGCATCCGGAGTGGAGTTCCAATCATACGTTTTTGGAAATCCAGTCCGAATGCCTGCAGACCGTCCGTCCGAGCAAAGTGATTTACCCGTCGCGGACTAATGCACTCAATTCTTAGAAAGAACTGAGGGCGGTTTCTGCCGTCGACCAAGGCGGCAAAAGTCTCCCTACACCTCTTTCACGGCTTTTGTTCTGCGGTTCCGCTTCCGCTGTTTGTGTTTGTACTCCTTCGTGACGCAGAAGGGCGACTCTCACTTGCAGCCTGAGAGTGGGGCAATGTTTGTGTCTGTGTAGGATCCGCTCCAAATGAATGAAGGGAACTCTTTGGTCGAGGACATGTCGCGTGAGCGACACATCGGGGGCCAGAAGAGCAGGGAGGACGATGGGACCAGACGTGTGACGATACAATGTAAGTCTATTGCGGGTCGCATCGTTCTCCCTGCGTCGATCTGACAAGAGAGGAGATGAGAGACGATCTGTGAAAGAACAAATCTCATCATTATAGAGGAAATGTAAAGTAAAGTCAACATCTCGTTTTGAACGTTGGAATAGGCTCATTACTCATTTTGATGACCATTGTGTGTTTTTCTTGTACCATTCTCAATGCATGCACACAGGAAAGCTCGTTCTCCTCATCGGCCCCTCAGGTGTCGGCAAAAGTGTGATTTTGCGCACGCTTCGCGAGAGTCATGCAGACCTGGTGTTTCCACGATCAGCAACGACGAGAGCGCGGCGCCCAGGAGAAGGGGATCAGCTCTATCATTTCATTGCAGAAGTGGAGTTTGATGAGAAGATTGCAGCGAGTGCGTTCCTGGAGTACGCGACCGTGCATCAGGGTGCGAGATACGGGACACTCCTTTCCGAGATTCTTCCGAAGATCGATGAGGGGAAAACAGTCGTCCGAGAAGTGGATGTGCAGGGCTTCGAGAGTATCCGCAAACACCCGCTTTTTCAGAAAGGCGGAAAGTACACACTACAAACCATTTTCATTCTTCCTGAGAGCACCGATCAGCTCCTTGCGCACATTCAGAAGCGTGCACCGATGGAGAAGGATGAACTGATGCGACGCCTGAAAAGCATGGAGCACGAACTGTCCGTAGCGCCTGAAACCGACGTGCAGGTGGTGAATGCAGAAGGCAAGCTCGATGAAACGATTGCCGCGGTTGAGGAGGCGATGGGTTTTTAAGAGGGTGCAGAAGGTACAGAGGTGGCAGAGGCACTTTGAATGTACATCTATCCGTCTGAAACCTCTGAGACTTCTGAAACCCCTGAAACCTATTCCTCCAATCCTTCTCCCAAGTGCTCGCGCCTTCGTTCGCGGATGACTGACTTTCCAATGATCGATGTGATGGCGCCGCCAATAATGAATCCGACAATCAATTTTCGGACTACTCTACGTCGTTTGCGAGGGCGGTCTTTTCGTCTAAAAAACATGGGACTTTCAGTATAGCAAATTGTGCGAGGTGCTGCAGTGAGCGTAGGCTAGTAATGCATGGTTTCTTTGTCTTCACTCCTCCAGGATCAAAATACTCCTCTGGTTGTTGCCATTCTCAATGTCACGCCGGATTCTTTCTATGACGGTGGGCGACTAGGTACTCCTGAACTTGTCCTTCAGCGTGCGAGAGAGTGCATGGAAGAGGGCGCCGACATTCTGGAATTAGGTGCCGAATCAACGGGGCCGGGCTCCTCGGATCTTTCAGCTGATGAAGAGTTACAGAGACTCCTCCCCGCGCTTCAGATGGTGCGCGATGCACTTCCTGATGTGCCGATCGCAATCGATACGTACAAAGCAGCAGTGGCGGATGCGGCACTGAATATCGGTGCTATGCTCATTAACGACATCACTGCAGGCAGAGCAGATCCAGACATGTTCTCGGTGATTTCAAGGCATCATGCCTGGTACGCGATGATGTACAGCAAAGACCCGACACCGCGCACGACCAAGCAGGACCGTCAGTACGATGATGTCATCGGTCACATTCACACGTTTCTGTCTGAGCGTCTCGAACTGGCACTTCGTGCAGGCATCGATCCTTTTCAAATCATCGTCGACCCAGGACTCGGGCATTTCGTTTCCTCCGATCCTCGTTACTCTTTTGCGATTTTGGATTCTTTGGAACGTTTCACGGATTTGGGGCCCGTGCTTGTCAGCCCTTCCCGCAAATCATTTTTGGCAGGACCGAGTAACCTCCCGCCTTCAGAGCGTCTTCCAGCAACACTTACTGCCAGTCTCACGGCTGCATCGCATGGTGCTGCGCTTCTACGGACACACGACATAGCTGCCACAAAACTAGCCCTACTCCAGTGGAGTCAGGGAAGAGTTAGTTAAGAAATACGCCTGTGATGATCGCAATGAGCGAGAAGCTGATGAGCAGCACTATGAGTCCGAATACAACGCGGATAGCGAGTGATTTTGCAGCGGAGAAATCGTCTTCGCGACCGAAGCTGATGATCATGCGGAAACCCGCATACACCAGGATGCCGACTGCAATAAGCCCGATGATTCCAAGCAGGACGGTGAGCGGAACGAGGAAGACCCGTAACAGTTCGGTCGGTTCGTGTGTATCAAAGAACACTTCTTTGAAGATATACGCCGCACCGATGATGATGAGACCGATGATAACGTGAAAGAGGGCAGTGCGGACATTGCCGTACGCACCCTCGTCTCCGAAGCTGAGCACTGCTCGCGTTGCAGCGATGATGACCACCAGTACGCCCACAACGACTGCAATAGTTGCGATCCAGTCGGCTACTCCTGCTGCTTCGATGCCGAGACCGTTACCGTTATTGATGAAGACTGTGCCCGCTAGACCGTTATAGACGATGCCCACGAAGTTCGTTGCACCCATAGACAGAATAATCGTGAGGATGATCCCGCCAATAAACACCGCTCCGATTGTTGATCGTGCTTTGGTCAGTGCGCCTTCATCTTGCGATACCATCAGCGTGATTCCAGCGATAACCGTGACGAGCACGGCGACTGACATCCACACGGGGTAAAACGCGTCGATGACGCTTACGAACATTGCACTGATATCGCTACCCGCAGCGTGCACCGTCTCGGGTGTACCGAGGATCAGTGCAAGGAAGCCTACAACGAGGATGTGCATGTGCATGGCTTTACGAAGCGGAGAAGACGAACGTGTTGATGAGTGCAACGAGCGAGAGCACGATCGCGAGTGTAATGAGTGTTCCGAACACGATTTTCTTTGCTCGATCCTTCAGTCCTTCGTCCACCGAGACGATGAGTAGAATGCCTGCGACGATGAGCGCGAACGCGCAGGCGAAGCCGAAAACGGTGAGTACGAACATCGCCAGTCCTGCAAGTTCGGTACCGATGGAAATGGCGTCTTTGCCGGCAATCGCACTCACAAGAATGGATGACAGCACCATGATGACGACACCGATGGCATTTCCGACTAACACCTTCCGCCATTTGTCGAATTCTCCCTGCTCACCTTGTGTTGTGATCATTCTGAATCCTGCAATCACTACGATCAGCACAAAGAATCCTGCCGACGCTGTGAAGATGAATGACGAGACGCTGGTTAGTCCTGGGATAATCGCCGATGGGTTTATCGTTGTCTGATTGCCAGCAAAACCGCTCGTGAAGAATGCTTCAGCGAATGCGACTCCTAGTGCAATTGTCACGAATCCGAAAAATGAGTACATGAATGATTTTTGTGCCGTTCCATATGCCTGCTCATTTTGCGATTCCAAGATCATCCGAAACGCATAGAACGTGACGAATGCAGCAGAAATTCCCCAGAATGCGAGCATTGCTTCAACAATGATATTGTCTGCAATAAAAGTAGCGAGTGACCGCGCTCCACCAGCTGCGTGTGCCGCGGTCGGCACCAAACTGAGTACTACGGAGCTCAGTAGCAAGCCGAAATTTTGGGTTCGAGCCATCCGGATAGTATAGCACAAGAATACCCTCCAAACAACTTGGGATTTCCTCGTGTTTTTCGTATGATAGAGCCATGAACACCCCCCTTTCACGCGTCACATCCCGCCCACTTACGGGCAATGCATTAGCGAAGACCTACACCCTCGTTCTCGTTGCTCTCCTCGTCACTCTTTTTGGCGTCGGGCTCGGTGCGACCATTCTCCTTCCGTTCGTCACAGGTCCAGCAATGCTCGTATTGTTTATTGCTGAAATTGCTCTGATATTTACATCGCAGCTGTGGAGTCGTATTCCCGGATGGAATATCACTCTCTTTCTACTGTTTCCGTTTCTCTCTGGTCTCACGCTCACTCCGATTCTCTTTTTCTACGCATCGACATACGTGAATGGCATGTCGATTATTGTGAATGCGCTCATCGCATGTTCATTCTTGGTTGCATCTTCTGCGGTGATTTCCGGTATGGTGCGAACTGATCTCTGGGGAACGTTCGGACTCTTTTTGATGCAGGGTTTGATCGGACTCATTCTCTTTTCGCTGCTGCAGATGTTCTTCCCTTCGCTTCGCGGTACAGTGATCGATACGGTTGTGTCGGCGACAGGCATCGTTCTTTTCTCCGTGTTTCTGGCTGCCGACTTGCAGAGAATTCGACGCATGGGTGGAATGGATCCCTTCCAGATGGCGCTCTCGGTGTATTTAGATATTTTCAACCTGTTCCTGTACGTCCTGCGGTTCATGGGAGTGATGTCCCGCGACTAAGCCAGTAGTGAGGTTACAGGTTCGAAAGTTCCAGGTTTTAAGGGTGTAAAGATCGTACGTAGTTCTCTGCCCGTACCCGTTATTCAACCATTGACAAGGTTCACGTTAGCCCCGACAATATCCCAGATCTATGGCAAAGCGCCCCACCCCCAAAAAGCGGCTTAGTAAGGACAGAGGTCGTCGCCGACACTCGGTCTATGTGAAGCGTGAGAACGTGCGTCTCACCAACTTTGCTCAGTCCCCATATTCAGCTCTTGCGACTAAGAAGAACGCATCTGGGAGGGCCATGAAGAAGGTGACCAAGGTGAAAGCGTAAGTAATTGATAATTGGTAATTGATAATGAATAATTATACTTATGTGGACCCCACGAGAGAATCCTCTTCGCAGTAAATCTTTTGCTTTTTCGATACGCATCGTCAAAGCATACTCCTACCTTCAAAAGAAAAATGAATATGTGATGAGTAAGCAACTCCTGAGATGTGGAACCAGTATTGGGGCGAATATTCAGGAAGCTTTGCAGGCACAAAGCAAGAAAGACTTTGTCGCAAAGTTACAGATCTCGATGAAAGAGGCATTCGAATCGAAGTATTGGATTCAGCTAATGCAACACACGTCTTTTCTCTCTCGTGTACAGGCAAACTCCCTTCTTCAAGATCTGGAAGAGCTTTTGAAACTTCTCACTGCTATCATCAAAACATCAAAGTCTCGAATGAAAAAATAATTATTCATTATTAATTGTTCATTATTCATTATCCATTCTTATGCCGTCAAAAAGGAGACTAGCGCGAATCGCTGCAATGCAGACACTCTTTTCCTATACTGCACGAGAATCAGATATTGATGCTGCACTCACCCACAATCTTCAGGAATTATCTCACCTAGGTGAGATCGATAAAGATCTGGCAACGGAACTCGTCACGGGTGTCACAGTTGAAATGGATTCTCTTAAAAGCGCGATTGAAAAAGCTGCACCAGAATGGTCATGGGATCGCATGGATGCGCTGTCACGTTGCATTCTCCTCATTGGCGCGTACGAAATCTTGCATCGAAAAGACGCACCGCCAGCAGTGGTCATGAACGAGGCGATCGAAATCGCGAAGGAATACGGCACTGAGGAAAGTAAAAAGTTCGTAAATGGAGTACTGAATGCATTGGCGCATAAAAAGAGTGAATAGTGGGTAACTAATCACTAATCACTTATCACTTTTTATCGTTGATACTTTTGCAGGTGCTCAGCTACGATACTGACAATGAGCAATCCCACTTCTCTTGCAGGCTTGGAGCAGAAAACTGGCATTCGCTTCAAAAACAAAGATCTCCTCTACCAGGCACTAACACATCGTTCTGCCGTGCAGGAGAGAGCCAAAAATGGTCATAATGAGCGCCTGGAGTTTTTGGGAGATGCGGTGCTGCAACTTGTCGCAACGGAGTATTTGTTCGAGCTCACCAAGAAGCCTGAGGGCGAGCTGACCAGCTGGAGGTCTGCACTCGTGCAGGGCGAGCATCTCAGCGAAGTGGCGCGGAGTTTGAAACTGGGGGAGTACCTTTTCTTAAGCAAAGGAGAGGAAGCTAGCGGTGGGCGTGAGAAACCATCCACCCTCGCAGATGCACTTGAGGCCTTTATTGGTGCGCTGTACTTGGACCAAGGAATGGATGCGGTGCGCCCGTTCGTACATCAGTTTATCCTCACGAAATTGCAGCAGCTTCTTGCGAAGGGTAAACACAAGGATGAGAAGAGCAAGTTCCAGGAGCTGGCACAGGAGAAGACAGGCATTACTCCTACGTATCAGACCCTGACCGAGGAGGGCCCTGATCATGCCAAAATGTTTACCTGCGGCGTCTTCATCGGCGAGGAGCAAATCGCCATTGGAGAGGGGAATACGAAGCAAAAAGCAGAGCAGGATGCAGCGAAGAAGGGGCTCAAGGAGAAAGGGTGGTAATCCCTACCACTGTTGCGTACGCTGTGCCTTATTCGGTACCCATGCTTCAGATATTCAGAATCATCCTCGGCGTTCTCTTAGTTCTCGTTGGACTCTTTGCACTTGTCACACCACTCACTCCTGGAGCGTGGTTGGGGCTTATCGGTTTAGAGATGCTGGGACTTGGCTTTATTATTCCGAAGAGAATTAGGAATCTGTGGAAGAAGAAAGAAAAACTACCTGAAGCGGAAGTAGTGAAGTCATAATAATTCCCTTCCACCTTTTCGTAACTTAAAAAGGTGGAGCCAAAAGGTTCCGGCGCAGTGCTCGTCGCCTGTGAGACTGATCACTCATCTCGCGACGCGCCGCAAAC
>JBEBFT010000013.1:0-31850 GCA_040081825.1 Candidatus Peribacteraceae bacterium | reverse complement strand
AGATGTAAGCTCGCGAAACCGAGCCGCAGGCGAAGGTTGAGTGGCTTACAGCGCAATCCTCTTTGAGGACTCCACCTTTTTCGCCGGAAAAAGGTGGAGTAAGTTCGGTGATAGTAGAGCATATAAAAATAACCTACCTGCCTGATCTCAATGCTGACTCTGATAACAGCAGCAGGAGGCGATAGCCGCATAAACAAGCTCTGGAGGGCGTATCGAACACTTCACGACAGGATAGAGATCGGCTATACTGCCCCGGTCCCATGAAAGACACCATCTACGTCCTCGGAGGAGCTCAAACCCGCTTTGGCGAGCTATGGGAACAGTCACTCACTGACTTGGTGCAGGATGTGGTTGATGCTGCTATTCGTTCGACAGGTATTCTGCCAACAGACATCGATACGATCGTGATCGGAAACATGCTCGGGGGAGAAGCTTCAGGTCAGGGTCATTTGGGTGCCTACGCAGGATCGCTCCTTCCACACCGTCCACCAGCACTGCGTGTGGAGGCAGCATGCGCATCGGGTGGTGTTGCCATGCACACGGCGACTGCACTCCTGGAAAGTGGACGGGCTGGGACTGTTCTCGTGATTGGTGCGGAGAAACTGACGGACCTCGGCGCTGATGATGTGACACAGGCCATCATGCACGCTGGAGACGCAGAGAAGGATGGTCGAGTCGGACTCACATTCCCGGGTATTTTTGCACTCACCGCGGCCGCGTACATGCATCGATATGGACTGACGCGTGAAGAACTAAGCTTAGTATCCGAACACACGCACAAAATGGCAGTAGGGAATCCATACGCACAGTTTCAGAAAGAGATCCCCGCCGAGATGATTAGTAAGAGCACGCCCGTCGCAGATCCGCTTCGGCTACTCGACTGCTCCCCCATCACGGATGGCGCAGCTGCAGTACTGCTCTCGACGCAAAAAGAATCGAACGTGCGACTCGCGGCGTCGGCACTCGCAACCGAGCATCTCAGTTTGGCTGATCGCGCCTCGCTAACATCGTTCGAATCGACCAAGGCAGCGATGCAGAGAGCACTGCGTGAGGCGCGTTGGAGTAGAGAAGATATCGATTACCTAGAACTCCACGATTGTTTCAGTATCGCATCCATCATCCACGTCGAAGATATGGGATTTGCAGAGGAGGGGCGTGGTATCGATCTCTTCAAGAAAAAAGAGGTAGATGAGAATGGTATGTATCCGATCAACTTGAGTGGCGGACTGAAGGCATGCGGTCACCCGGTCGGTGCAACAGGTGTGAAGCAGATTTTGGATTGCTACAAACAACTCACGAATCAGGCGCCACGCAAGGTGAGCAATGCCCGACGTGCGCTCGCTCACAACTTGGGAGGTGTCGGCGCTACCTGCACAATTCACCTACTAGAAGCCACTAACCACTAACCACTCGCGCCCCGGAGTGGCGCACTATTCACTCTTCATGGATCGCATCCCCGACCTCCACAGGCACACGAAAAAAGTCGCAAAAGATGCGAGGCTTCCTGGTGTGATCGTGAGTCTTACGACGGTCAGGCATCCGCCTGCAGGATTCGGAACGGAAAGCTACACAATCGCACTGATCGAGCGAACAGATGGATCGCGAGTACTAGCACAACTGACGAAAGAGACGAGTGATGCAGGCATCGGTGATTCTGTCGCACCGTGTCTCCGGCATCTACGTACGATGGCAAATGGACTCAAAGTTCATGACATCAAATATCGTGTCACAGCAAAGGCAGGAAAAGAGCCGCTTGTCATGAAGAGCTACATTCTTGCGGTATCTGGTCCATCGGGTGTCGGCAAAACGACGATCGCAGCTCAGCTGCTCTCACTCTTTTCGTCGTACGCCGAACAGGTGCCGATCTACACGACGCGCAAGCCGAAAGCTGGCGATATCGAGCCCTATGTCCATGTGTCGAAGCAGGTATTTGACGCGATGGTCGCTCGCAAAGAAATCGTAAGTCACACGACTATGGCTTCAGTATCGGAAGACAGGCAGTACGGCTATCGCAAGAAAGACATCGAAGCGATTTGGGGAGATGGAAAACTACCGATCGTCGTAACAGAGTTACATCTGCTCAAGGGTCTAGTGGAATCATTCGGACGACGTGCAATCCTCAGCTGTGGGCTGCTCCCACCCGGCAGAAGCAAGCGTCACATGCTCTCAGCACTGCTGCATCGGCTACGCGGACGAGGACGCGAGACCACAGAGCAGATCGAGGAGCGCTTGAAAGTTGCAGAGACAGATCTCAAGCATTTTGAAGAGCACGAACACTTGTTCGATCACATCTTCGTCAATGACGAACTGGCAGCATGTGTCGAGCAGATCGGCAGTGTTGCGATTAGAAAATAGTCACTAGCTACCAGCGGGGCTGGTAGCATTCGAGGAACTCTTGTAGGGGTTTAGAACATTCAATCTCCCGGCGCCTTGCGAGTCGCCGTCGTGAGACTTCACGAATCGAGCGCATCTCGAAGTCGCGCCGCACTGCATGAAGAGTGATCCGAAGAGGATGAAAAGTGACGAGCCTGCCTGCAGGCAGGCAGGTCTGCGGCGCGTCGCGAGATGAGTGACGTGTCTCACAGGCGACGAGCACTGCGCCGGAACCTTTTGGCTCCACCTTTTCGGTTACAAAAAGGTGGAAGGGAGAAATTCTGCATAGCGCTGGGATGGTAGAGGACAAGAATGTCTCACCGGCAGAGCAGGCGGTGAACTGGGAGAGAATTACTACGAATAGATCGCCCTATACCGTTCGGCGATACCGTTCCAATCATACGCCTCAGCATTCTTCGTACCTCCTTTGGTGAGCCGTGCGCGTAGCGGCGTGTCGGTGAGGAGCTGGCGTAGTGCCAGCGCTGCTGCTTCTTCGTTATTCGGTGGCACGAGCAGGCCAGATTCTCCGTCTTTCACGGTATCAGGAATGCCACCAACGGTGGTGCCGAGGACCGCGCATCCCGCTGCCTGAGCCTCGATAAAAACATTGCCAAGTGCCTCAGAGCGAGAGAGTCCTGCAAAAATCTCTGCAGCTGCGAATTCTATTGCGACCTTTTCGTGTGGCACTTTCCCAACGAACTGTACTCGATGATCGATGTCTAGTTCTGTCGCTAGCCTCTGAAGCGACTGCTTCTCTGATCCGTCGCCTACGATGCGCAAATGTACCGAAGGCGGAAGACCGGCAATCGCTCGCTTGAATGCGCGAAGCAGCGTGTCGATTCCCTTCATCTGTTCCAGCCGACCGACGAAGAGCACCCGCCCGCTGTCTTTGGAAACAGTCTGTACTGCGCTTTGGAACGCGCTGAGATCGATGCCATTGGGAATCAAATGCACGTCCTTTCTCCCGAAACTCTCCGCAGTTTTCACAAGGTCTGTACTGATAGCTGTGACGATATCAGGGGAACCAATGATCATTTTTTTGAGGAACGTGCGGTTGGTTGTCTGAAGCGTCAGAACTTTCTTCGTTTTGCAGCGACAAAGAGTAAGTGCCAGACCAGCAAAAGTTTCTAAGACTGCGTGCACGATGTCGGGGTGCAACTTTCCTAGCTGCATCGGCGCGAGGAATGGATAGAGCCATTTATCTAAGCGCAAGCCCAAACCAACGCGGATGATCTTCATCTTTCCCATCGTGTCACGCTGAGAGAGAGCGCGGGAGTAACGACCTGTCACAATGGTGATATCGAAATCATCACTCAGGCGTTTTGCGACTTCTTCGACCATCGCTTCTGCTCCACTCCTGTAGGGGCTGAGGAACGCCGAGAGAATGACCAGTGTTTTCATGCTGTCCACGACTGGAAGAGCTCATCATACATCTGTCCAACGCGCTCCCAACTGAATATCGACTGAATGCGTTTCCGCGCTGCTTCACCGAGCGTTCTGCGCTTCGTCGTATCAGCGAGTAACCGCTCGATATGGGACGCGAGGGCTGCCCTATCCCCCGCTCCGAAGAGTAAGCCTGAGACGCCATTCTCGATCAGATAACGATTGCCGCCGACATCGCTCGCAATACATGCGCATCCTGCACGCATGGCTTCCATGAGAGAGTTACTTAAGCCCTCCGAGTAACTAGGTAGTACAAACATGTCCGTCTCCGCGAGAAGGGCAGGAATGTCGTTTCTGAGTCCCGTAAATTCCACCTCATGAGCATGCTCCTTCACAAGCGGATGATCGGGTGTATGCCAACCGACGACACGGATCAAGAGTTCTGGATGATCTTTTTTGACCCTGCTCGCAGCAGCCAGAAAATCATCGACCCCTTTTACGGATTCCAATCGACCAGTGTAGGTAACACGAACAGAATGTGCATCTAAGCGTGGTTCTACTTGCTGACCCGCTACATCGATACCGGTCGGAATGACTGTTGATTTTGCTGCAATGCCGAGACGACTGAGAACTGGTGCTGGCTGCGGATGAAAAAAGACAATCTTGGTTGCGAAACGCAGAATCAACCAGCCCAGTGTCCAGGCGTAGATGGCTGCACACACCTGTGCCAGTCGACCGCGTGGCCACCACGTAATACCAACGAGAGCATCTGTGATGAGAAGCACTGGATGTCCTGCAAGCCGTAAACGAAGTAGTGCAATCGAGCTCCAGAACAGCACTTTATTCACAACGATCACATCAGGACGAATCTCCAAAGCGAGCCTCATAGCGATGCCCGAAAATCCGAAGGCGATACCATAGTTCCACGGATCAGGGACGAAAACATCAGGCACACGATAGATGGTCAGGGTCTCGGACATCACTTCTTTGGAGAATCCATTTTCAATTTTCAATTTTCCATTATCCATTCCGTTCCGCCCCATACAAAGAACAACGACCCGATATCCTTTCCGCTGCCAGAGCTCAGCCAGCTTCACCGTCGACACCATCCAACGATGCTGCTCTTTCCAATACGGTGAGAGGAGGAGGATAGTGCGCACGAAGTGATTAGTGGGTAGTGATTAGTAGAATATAGAAATACGTTAGTATTATTTTACCCCGTAAACTAACCACTAACCACTCATCACTAGTCCCTCTTATCCGCATCCTTTAGCGCCCTTTCCCTCGCCACCTTGGTTAACCGCTGCTCCAGCTCCTCAATACGCATGATCATGTAAAACACGACGAAGAACAGAATACCGATCGCGGTAATCGTTGCTGCATTCTCGTTTTTCTTAATACCCGTAACAGAGCTTAAAAATTGGAGACTGCTTGGCACAAAGGCGATGAATGCTATGCCAGACCAAAAGAGCGTCCAAAGTACTGCTTCCCAGATCGTTTTCTTCTGCTTCCACATCAAGCTCCAGGCATACAGAATCATCACCGCTGAGAAGAGCGGAACGACGATCTGGTAGGGAGTAACTTCAGGCATTAGCGGAGGAAGGTGCGAAGTAAGATTTTAGCGGCAGTCTTGATACCATTGGCGAAGGACTGACCCTTTGCAAGGGTGTACTCAGAATACACCACTTTTGATGGGATGGAGACGATCTTCCATTTGTGACGGGCTGCTTCGCCAATAATCTCGGTACAGAACTCGAATCCCGACATCTTCAGCTCTACTTCTTTCAGAGCTTTTGGACCAAAGACTTTGAAGCCACACTGTGTATCAGGCAAGAAAATACCCGTGACCAAGAATGTCACGCCATTGCCGATGCTATTGAATACCTTACGAATGAATGGGATCGAACTTTTGGACCCAAAACGATTAGCAATAGCGAGGTCTGCACCACGCTCAATTTCTGCGATAAGCCGAGGAATGTCGCTCGGCGCATGCTGGCCATCGGCATCGATAGTTACTGCTGCATCGAATCCTTTCTCTCTTACAGCAACTAGTCCTGTCATGGTTGCAGCACCTGCGCCGCAGTTGAGCGGATGACGTAGTACCACTGCACCAGCAGCAGCTGCCACAGCGGCCGTGTCATCAGCGGAGCCATCATCGATCACATACACCGCCTCTACATAGGGAGACGACTCTCGGATAACAGCTGCGACACGCTGTGCCTCATTGTATGCCGGAATGACGGCTGCTATACGCATGCATTACGGGAGAAGGATGTATGCAATTCCATTCCCCGGATTATTGATTGGGATCTGCATATTGAGTGCTGGATCATTCACAAAGTTCGCAAACGACTCAACTTTCTTATGCAGCGGTCCATTCGGATCCTTCTCAATCGTCTGCGTATTCGTATCAAACACGATGCCGTTAAAGCCCAGCGCTTGGAGACGCTTGAGCGTCAGTGCGTGGTCACGCTCCTGGTTGATACAGTTGAAGAACTGCATCTGATGATCCGCAAGTGGGAAGATTTCACGATTGCGTGGAATAAAGTACGAAATGAACGTACCAATGCGATACGTGTATGGACGATCAGGGATCGACTGAGAACGAGCAACCATACTTTCACGAATATCGTCGTACTCTGGGATCGTCACCTCGCGAAGTGCGGGGGCATTGATCTTGCCGAGCGGATACTCAAAGATATTTTTCTGTGTATCGAATTGCCACATGCGATTAGTCAGACACACAACAATGCTCATAGCGATGAGCACCGAATACAACCACCGATTCTGTCGATCCGGCGCATGAAGACACAGAGCCTCCAGAGCAACCACCAATCCAAGGAACATACCGATGCCGTACCACGACACACCATTCCCAACGAATGCCCACTGCACGTAGAAAACCCAAGTACCTGCGATCAAAAGACGCAGGAACCTGCGCTCTTTGTCCCAGAAATATGGGAGAAGGAGAAGGAGAGGAAAGAGCAACAGTGCTGGCATAAACGTCACGTAATATCCGAAGCCATCTGCGTTCATGACCTGCCTCCATGCGAGCGTGAGGTAGTGCATGTATCCAGTCCCGAAACCCCAATAACGATCCAGTTCCTCAACACGCGAGGAGCCAAGACATGCTGGGTGAGTCGGATCAACTTTGAGCTCGGCAGGCAGTGAACGTACTACTACTCCTTCTGGGAAATCCTCCTGACCTGCAAGATGGTAAGAGACAGCGGGAGCAGTGAGGTCCTGTGCCTTGAGCATCGTGCTGAGATTGAAGCTACCCGCAATCGCACCGTTGTAGAGCATCCAAGGTAGTGACGCGACTGCGACACCTGCGAGGAGAAGAACCGTACTCTGAACCCATACCATGAAACGTGCTCTGTCTCGTACCCACGAATAGCAAAGGGGCAGTGCACCAACAACCAACATGAAGACTGCAAAGCCCATGCGCGAGATAGGAAGCGGTAGCTCTGCTCGTCGGAGTATTGCTTCAATATCGAGTGGCCCTAGGAGCTGGAGTAACGCGAAGCCTAGAAAAATGATGCTCACCGCTCCGAAGTTCCCAAGCTGCCACCCCGTCAGAATCGTGAATAGTAAAAGAGCACCAAGGATCGCCGTCGGCTTGATCGCAAAACTGAATCCGATAATCAAGCCCGCAACGATAAGGAGTGAAAGTTGCGTGCGTGGCGAGACTGATTCGTGCTCTTCGTCGGATGGACGAAGTGCTGCAAGCAGTGCCAGAAGTGCAAGAGCGGTGGTAAAGAACGATGCATTATCGATCTTCATGTCGGCGAACGAGAAATGCCCGACCATCGGAAGGAAGTAGTAGAGAATGGCAGAGAGGAGCCCCGCTCGTGAGCCAAGCAACATGCGGGCGAACACGAAGATTGTCAGCACTGCGATGAGTCCAGCTGCCCAGTTGATCTGCATCGCAAAGATCGCACCGACGGTGCTGTCGTATCCAAAGAGGAGGAACCCAAGTGCTGTCAGATACTCCCACTGAAACTGTGACATCGATGGGATGAATGATCCGTAGCTAGAAAGCAAACGTGGTCGATTGAGATAGCTACCCAGATCATCCCAGCCGATCGGGAAGGGACGCGTGACGTTCAAAAAGTTCAGCGCAAGATACGAGATCAACATCCATGCGAGAAAAACGCCGACTGACCGAACCGATAAGGAAACAGTGATCTGACGATCCATCCCCTGTTTCACCCACCATCGCGTCTGGCTAAATGAAACAATGTGCACGAGCGCCAACATGCCCCATACAGCACCTGATTGTAGTAATCCCAAGATGGTCAGAAGCCAGAGCAGAGCCACCATCGTCAGTGCTCCAACTCCGAGCGAGAGCACCATGCACACAAGCGGTGAGAGTGTCGTGAGCTTGAGCGCACGCACAAGAACCAAGCGACCAACACTCAGAAGTGTCAGCAGGAAGAAGAGAACGAGCACAAGCTGTGTTCCAACCCGCGCGAACATGCTTCCTTGCATGCAGATCGGGCTGAGATCAAACAAGCGGGCTCCTCCATTTGTCTGCATCCCCGTATCACTCAGGCATCCAGAATTCATCAGTTCCTGGAAATTGTTGTTGAGTTCAAGCAATGCTTCTTCGCCAGCACCAGAGTAGAGACTGGGCTTCGGTTCGTAGAAACGACGGAAGGACTGCAAGCGAGTTGTTCCATCTGTATCGGTAACGCGCGTATTCTCGGGAGCATTGAGGTGGTAGAGCGACCCGAAGGAAAGCGTCGTACCAATCAGCCACACTGAAGCAAAGAAAAGAATAACTAATGTAAGAGGTCGTAACCTCATCGAGACATTGAAATCACCGGTCTTGTATCCCTGCCAACCGAGAAGTCCGAGAAATGCCAAAAGAGAGACCGCAAAGTATCCATAGAACGGGCTCATCATTCTCAGTGTCTGCCACAAGAATGGGGAAAAGGCCGATGTTCCACGGCAAATCAGTTCGCTGAACGTGCCACCTACTCCACAGGCAGCATTTTGCGCATTGACCTGTGCTGATACCCAATACACATACTGATGGATAGGCATCCCGATGTAGATAAGGAGAGTCGACACTCCCCAGAGGAGACCTGTGACAAATAGGGCAAATGCAAGAGTCGTACGAGCGCGTTCGGTCATAGGAAAGTGAGAAGAGCTAATACACCCACGAGTACCGAAGTGATGAAGAATATGAGTCCGAGCAGGGTGCGGGAGCGTTCGGTCATAGTAGAAAGAGTGTAGCGTAAGCCTTAGGCACAATCACAGCTCTTTTGTGCTATATACTGTATTGACCGATGCCCTCTATCCACGACTGCCGCCGGCTGTTTCCGTCGCTCAGTGAATCACTTGTATTCCTGGATAGTGCGGCAACCACACAAAAGCCGCAGATGGTCATCGATGCGCTTATCGATGCATATCGTGACGGCATCGCAAATCCCGGAAGAGGTGTGTACCCACTGGCGGAGCGAGTGACGAGTGATGTGCATGCCGCACGTGTGACTGTCGCAGAGTTCATCGGAGCGAAGACGCACGAAATCGTGTTCACAAAAGGTACGACCGAAGCAATCAATCTGGTTGCACGCACTCTTGGTGAGACGCTTCAGGCGGGAGACAGAGTGGCAGTCACTATGATGGAGCATCACAGTAACTTGGTTCCCTGGCTGCAGCTCAGAGAAAGGCGAGGCATAGAGATCGATTGGATTCCAGTGAATAAAGATGGGCAAACGGACATGAATGTTCTTCTTGAAATGCTCAAAAAAGGAAAGACGAAGCTACTCGCAATCACGGGACTGAGTAATGTTCTTGGGATCGCACCGGACCTATCTGAGATTATTCGGAGAGCACACGAATGTGGTGCGCTGGTACTAGTCGATGCAGCGCAAATGGTGGCGCATCTTCCGATCGACGTACGCGCGCTGGACGCAGATTTTCTCGCATTCTCGGGACACAAAATCTACGGCCCTATGGGGGTAGGAGTGCTCTACGGCAAAGAGTTGCTGCTCGAGAAGATGCCGACGTTTCTGGGCGGCGGAGACATGGTGCAATCGGTCACGACGAAAGGATATACAAGCGCTGAACTCCCAAGAAAATTTGAAGCAGGAACGATCAGTGCTGTAGATGTCATCGGACTCGGGGTTGCGATTTCTTGGCTTGATTCGATCGGTATGGATGCGGTTATGAAACATGATCGAGAGTTGATGTCGCATGCCATGAAGCGTCTGAAGGAAATCGATGGACTCCAGATTCTCGGATCACAAAAACCGGACGAGCGTACTGGTGTCATCAGTTTCACGGTAAACAATGTGCATCCTCATGACCTGACACACCTTCTTGGTGAAAGAGGAATCTGCCTTCGTGCCGGACACCACTGCGCAGAGCCGCTCCACAACTTTCTGAAGATCAATGCATCGGCACGCATGTCCTTTGGCGTCTACAACACGAAAGAAGATATCGATACGTGCGCTGCTGCCATTGCTGAAGCTACGAAATTTCTGCAAAAGTGAGTAGTGGTTAGTGGCTAGTACAATACTAATCACTCACCACTAGCCACTAACCACCCGTCTATGGATCTCTACGCTGAAAATATTCTCGACCACTATCGGCATCCACGTAATAAAGGAGAGGAGCGGTCTCCGACTGTCACGCACAAAGAGGAAAACGCGAGCTGCGGAGATGATCTAGTTGTCGATCTCGTGATCGAGGATGGTCGTGTCAGTAATGTGCTCTGGCGAGGACAAGGTTGTGCCATCAGTCAGGCAGCGATATCTCTGCTTTCTGAAGAACTGAAGAAGAAAAGCACGGACGAAGTCATGAGCATCGATACGAAGGCAGTACGTGATTTGCTCGGTGTGCCGATCGGCATCCGTCGTGAAAAGTGTGCGTTTCTGGGGCTGCATGCGGTGAAGAACGCAATCAGGAAAGCTCAAAACCAGGATCCTCAGTCCTGGAGAGAGACGATTCAAATTGACAAATGAGCCCACGAACAAGAGAATCCTCGGGCGAAACATCAGCCGCTGTAGCTCAGGGGTAGAGCACTTCCATGGTAAGGAAGGGGTCACGAGTTCAATTCTCGTCAGCGGCTCCATCCGTCTACGTTCTGCTTGAAAGCAGAAATACGCCGCAATATCGCTTACAAGAAAGTTCACGCTTTCCTTGAGAAAAACATCAACATTTGGTATAGATAGATGATCCTATTTTCGTCCGTCATGCTGCCAGCTCTCCACGCATTCCTGCGCCGGCGACAGCTCTTCCTCCTCGGACTGCTCTTCGCTGTCCCGGCGTACGCATCCGCTAGTGAAGATGCGCATGGCATGGCAGCGCGACTGCTCGCATTAGTGGTTATTTTACTTGCTGCGCGACTGACAACACTCGTGGTTCATATCGGTCAACCACCAGTGCTCGGCGAACTACTCGCCGGCATTGCGCTCGGCAATCTGCCACTCATCGGTATTGATGCCTTGGAACCCATTCGTGACGATGGAACGATTCGCTTCCTCGCAGAACTGGGCATCATCATCCTCCTCTTTCAAATTGGTTTGGAATCCAATGTCCAAAAGATGCGATCAATCGGGATGCGTGCATCCATCGTCGCGATCGTCGGTGTGATCCTGCCACTCGCTCTTGGCGCATGGCTGGTCGGTCCGCTCCTCATCCCAGGACAATCAGCAACATCGTATTGGATGCTCGGCGCTGCACTCACAGCCACGTCAGTCGGGATTACCGCCCGCATCTTCAAGGACTTGGGTGCAATGCAATCCAAAGAAGCACAGATCGTGCTGGGTGCCGCAGTACTGGATGACGTCATAGGGCTGATTATTCTGGCTGTCATGTCCGCAGTGGCAACAGCAGGTACCGTCAGTGCCGGAACGGTGATCATTCTTTCTCTGAAAGCAGCCGGATTCCTGGTCGGATCGGTCGTGCTCGGACAATTGATCGCACCATGGATTGGCCGATTCTTCTCTCTCATCCATACGGGTGTAGGAATGAAGCTCACGCTGGCTGTCTGTTTCTGTCTCGGTCTTTCTGGTATCGCCCTCCTTCTTGGCCTCGCACCAATTGTCGGAGCATTCGCCGCTGGACTGGCACTCGATCCGGTGCATTTCCGACATTTTAAAAATCCACACATTATCGATGACATCAAAAATGCAATGCGCTTCTCGGATCCAGACACGAAACGTGAGGTGGATGCGATCATCGATCCTCTTGCAGACAAGCATATCGAGGATCTGGTCGAGCCGCTCAGCCATGTGCTCGTTCCGATTTTTTTCGTCGTGACAGGCATGTCAGTAGACCTGAGCACTCTCGGTGATCCGTGGGTGATCGGTGTCGCGTTACTCATCACGATCGTCGCATGTCTCGGCAAAATTGCGAGTGGGTTTTTGGCAGGAAAGGGTGTCAATCCTATGATCGTCGGATGGGGCATGGTGCCTCGCGGAGAAGTAGGACTCATCTTTGCCGCGATCGGTAACGACACGGGGCTCATCTCTTCGGAACTCTATTCTGTGTTGGTGCTCGTCGTGCTTCTCACAACACTCTTCACTCCTCCTATGCTCTCACATTTGGTGAGAAAACAGGCACTCCGTATTTAATTGAGAAAGAGAGAGAAGATATTGAAGAACGCATTGGCAATCATGTTCACCCAATAGACTAAGATTGGAAAGTTGAATGCACGCTCAGCAATCAAAATGCCAAGGAGCACCATGGGACCTATCTGCAAGAATCGCTCATAGTCCCACTGATAACGAGATGGAATGAACGGTGCGATGATTTTGGAACCATCAAGTGGTGCGATAGGGAGGAGATTGAACGCCATGAGAGACAAGTTGAGAAACGTCATTTGAATAAGCACTTCCGCAACGAATACCGACACTGATCCCCCACCTGTCACCATGGAAGAAGATACGGATGACAGTGACGTAGGATTCCAAACGACGAGAATGAGGAAGGAGAGAGCTGCGAGCACGAGATTACTGAATGGTCCTGCCAGTGCGACGATGGCATTGTCCCTGATCGGATGACTGAAGTAGCGAGGGTTCACGTTGACGGGCTTGCCCCAGCCGAACCGCACCAGAAAAAACATGAGCGTTCCGATGGGATCCAAATGTGCAATCGGATTCAGTGTGAGTCGTCCTTCATTGTAGGGTGTAGGGTCACCCAGCTTTGTCGCAGCGTACGCGTGCGCCCACTCGTGCACCGAGAGCGCGACCAAAATCGAGATCAAGAATGGAGGACTAAGGATGTCTAGCATTGGCTATAGAGTAAACTGAGATGTAAGAAATGGCGAGCATATGCGTCTTATATGGCATATGGGAACATTCCTCGTAGCATCGGCTCTCGCAGCGACACTCGTCTCGGTGTACGCCGCGCAATCTCTCCTCTTTCCACCTCACTCGACCATGCAACAGAACTCTTCATCCTCTTGTGGACCCACAGGCTGCGGCTTGCCGCTGACTGATGAGCAACGTCGTGTCCTGTTCGAGAAAGGAACCGAGCAACCCTTCACGAGTCCGCTCTATCACGAGAACCGAGCCGGAACGTACGTAGCAGCAGACACGGGTGAAGCACTGTTTCGATCTGAAGCGAAGTTCGACTCTGGCACGGGTTGGCCGAGTTTCTTCGAGCCGATCGATGATGATGCGGTCATGATGAAAGAAGATACGAGTTGGGGCATGAAGCGTGTGGAGGTAATGACCAGGAACGGCAGCCACCTGGGGCACATCTTCGACGATGGGCCAGATCCAACCGGAAAGCGCTATTGCATCAACGGTGCAGCCCTCAGATTTGTGCCCGATACGCAGGAATAAGCAATATTCGGGAAGCAAAGGAGAATTGACCAGGGTTCGTAAAGACTGTAAGCTGCTCCAGCTTTATGGCACGTGAATGCGTCATGACAGGCAAGAAAGGGTCGTCGGGAAACCGCCGCAGTCACTCGCTGCGTGCAACCCGTCGCAGGTTCGGTGCAAACATCCAGAAGAAGCGTGTACTGGATCCAAAGACAGGAAAGTACGTGCGCATGAAGGTAGCGACATCGTATCTGAGGACACTCGCGAAGCAGTTACAGGGGGGACGGTAGAAGCGATCTGCACAGCACCTTTTTCCTTGGTGAATGTAGGATAGTTTCTCGTGAAGTTTATTGATACGCTGTCTCCAATGTTTGCACTCGAAAAGGAGATATCCACAGAGCAATTGCAAGAGGCGAAATGCCCTCTGTGCAACACATCGTCCTCGCGATTGATTTTTTCCGAAGGCATATTTTCTGTCGTTCAGTGTGACGCATGTGATATTCAATTTGAGAAGCGACAGCTTGATAAGAACGGTCTACAAAAGATTTACAACACTCATGAATATTGGTCCAGTTCTTCCCCTCGATCGTTTGGGTACGCATCATATTTACGTGAAAGTAAGAACTACTTGCGAACTTTTGCGCTTCGCATCAAGGGCACGCCTGAGCTTACGAAAAAAGTCGGCTCTGTACTAGATATAGGCTGTGGGTGTGGCTACTTTCTCGAAAAGATGCAAGAGCGTGGCTGGAAATGTTCTGGCATTGATATCTCGAAAGAGGCCTCTGATGAAGCACTGAAGAGAGCGAACCTTCATATACAAACAGGTGATGAGAGCCTGCTTGAAGGTATGGAGTCTCGGTTTGACATTGTCAGCCTCTGGGACGTCATCGAACACTTGCCGGAGCCTGTAAAAAGTTTAAAGAGAATACGCAACATCATCCAGCCTGGTGGACTACTGATATTGGAGACACAAAATTTTCAATCTTTCTTTGCACGTTTGCTAGGGAAGCGCTGGCATCACTACAAGCACTTGGAGCACCTCTGGCACTTCTCTCCTCAGTCAATAGAACAAATACTGAAGCAGGCGGGTTTCAGGGTTGTACGGAGTTCTGCGAGACATGGTGGCAAGTACGTATCTCTTGGCTTCATCGCCGAACGGGCAAAGAGGATCCATCCATGGCTAGGGTTGATGCTAGAAAAGTGCGCGTATCCTGTGCGCCATTGGAGTCTCTACGTCAATCTTTTTGACGAGATGATTGTTATCGCAGAACCAGCGTGACCGGAATACCGTATACTAGATACGTGCAGTCGATATCGAAAAACAATCTATCGGACGAGATAGTGCTGATTGCTCTATGGATAAGCATCCAAATTTTGTATGAATTTTCGTTTGCCTCGGCACCTGTTGGATACGATATCAAAGGCATGATCCCAGTTATTGAGACTCTCTCTCTTCAGCAAATCATTCCCGACTCATCCGTTCTCTATTACGGGTATCATCCGCCTCTGGGATTTTGGACAATAAAAATAATAGCCATGCTTGCTACCCTGACTTCATTCGCTGCGTCTCGCTTTGCTGCATGGACTGCGATGATCATTGCGTTTTTTCTCTATCGTGCAGCGCTGAAGAATTGGAAACTTGCATCGACTCCCGAGGGACTCGTGATGCTCTTTATCCCATTCTCACTACCAATCGCTCACTTTCTCTCGGTGGCTGTGAGCTTGGATGTATTCATTTTTCTTTGTGCCACAGGTGTCCTATACGAACTCAGCCGTCTATCGGTAGACCGAAGCCAATACTGGAGTATGAGGCTGATGCTCTGGCTCTCTGCGGCAATGCTCATCAAATACTCTGGCATCCTGCTTCTGGCACTGCCACTGCTTTTCCATGTCTTTGGCATGACAAGGACAACAATTACCAAAACACTGCTCACCATTTGCACATCAGTACTACTCGTCACACCGTTCTACATTGGGCACAACGTAATGCAGAAAGGATCACTATTCTATAACACTGCCAATGACTACTTCATGATACTAGATACAAAGCATGCAAGAAAAAGGCGAGATAGCGACCGGCTTAGCTTCATCGCTTCATTTGCATTGCCTACTCTCGAAAAAAAGGTAGACACTACAAGGCTCCTACCCTCACGACTGTCTTTTCTCTGGCGTCAGTTTTGGCGAGCACCCGAAACATTTAATCCTTTTGTAAAGAATGGATATATCAGCGAAATCCTTTCATCACTCTTCTTTTTGATCTGTTTCGGTGGCATGTGGTTAAGTTGGACAAAGAGAAAGGAGAAGGGTGCGATGCAACGCATCGCGAGAATTTCCTTGATCTTTGGAGTAGTGCAAATCCTAGCGCTGTGTTTTTTCCACTGGCAATACCCACATCCTGGCAGTTTTAGCCTAAAAGCAGTTTACATCGCTCCGGTGCTACTCACAATCGGTGTCCTGGTAGCCCAAAGCCTGAGCCTCCTGCTCAGGATAAAGCAGCACGCACCACTCTTAATCGCAGGGTTCATGGTCATAGTCGCTACTGCTCGTCTGCTCTAGCGAATGGTGATCGCAAGCAGCAGTACTGCGTTCAGTAGTGCAGCCGTAATGTAGAGAACACTCATACAACCTCTGCAATACCGTGGCAGCTGGAAGGCGGAGAGAATCGAAAGATAGCCAAAGAAAAGAGCTGTGACATTCGAGTATCGAAAATGCTGTGATGAAGCATAGGGATAGTGCCAACGAAAGAGCATGTGACCAGCGAAGAGCGACAGTGCTACCAAGAACAATGGTGCCGCCCTTCTCCAATCGATTAGCTTGGGCATGAAGACGGAAAGTGCGGCAAGAAAGAGTGTAGCAAGCGAAAGAGTGACAACGATGCGTGCAAGGAAGAACACTCGAGGGAAGGAATCCTCGCCAAAATGCGCGCTACGGAAGTAGTATTCCAGAAAATGATGTCTGTCCTCACCGCCCCAACTATTCGCAAAAGGGCGTTCAATAATCGAGATGGGGTGAAATAGGAGAAATGATTGAAGGGTGTTCTCGACTTTTAAATGATGATTGAGACTGCCCACATTACCAATGAGCTTGAGATCAGCAGTCTCCTGCAAACGCCACGCGTAGAGCCAGCTGGTCATACACAGTGTAATGAGCATGCCAGCTGTCATCAGTACGCCTTTTCTACGTATGTTCGTGCGCTGCAAGAGTAGAAGGGTCAGAACTGCACCTGGGACAAGGAGTAGGGCGTTCGACTTCGTGAGAATAGACAAGCCAAGCACGACACAAATGAGGAACCAGTGCTTGGATGACCGAGATTCCCAGAACTTGAGCAGAAGTAAAATGGTGAGTACTGCCAAAAACTGTAAGAGAGCATCATTGTTGAGCTGCGCTCCTGCAATGACGAAGCTCGGGAAGAAAGTGGCAAATGTAAAAAATAGAATTCGTTGCAGCTGCTGCTTTGGTTGCCTAAAGAGAAGTGCTGCTATCTGGTAGAAAAACCAAATTTGAACACAGGAAAGCACCGTGCTCACGTAATGAACTGCTCGCAGTGCGATTTGGTCAGACGATGTAAATAGGAAAGCGATTTTGGCTACTCCCGCAGCGAAGAAGTAGTACAGCGGCGGCTGATAGAACTGCCACCCGCTGATTGCTGGAGGGATGGACCAGTGTGAGAGTACATACTTCACATACTCGATGTGACCATCGAGATCATTCCCGCGTTCGTCAAACCATGTACCGTCGAAGTACATCAGACGCACGAAAATACCCGCACCAACGATACTAATGATCCATAGGCTTTCTCTCGTGCGAACGGATCGAAAAATGAACAGGATAAGTAGCAGCACTGTACTGAGAAGAAATCCAGTACGCATAATGCTCGTCCAAAAGTCGCTGCGAGCGACAATCATATTAAAACCCTGCATCCCCCCGGTGTCCTGTACGACGGCTCGTACCGTATTGGACCCAGATACAAAAAATGATCCTAGCTCATAGTGTCTCCACCGATCGATGTGGCATGGCTGGATGATTGCATCTGGGACTGCAACTTCATTGATGTGGAGAGAAGTTAAACAGTCATCGGCACGGACGCTCCAGAGTGCTGGTGGCGTTCTCGGAATCTGAATCGTGAAATCCAAAGTGAGTGGCTGCTGCTTTGCAGGAAAACGAATGGGGAGGGCGGAGACAGCATTTTTCGTCTCAGCGACAGTGAACCGTACAGCAGAAAATGTCGGCATGACTGAGTGAAGCGCCAGTCCGAATAGTACAAAGAGAAGAGCCGCACATATGAGTGCAACTGGTCGCCGTAGAAAAAATCGTAAACCACCGCGCATAGAACGAATCGATGACATCTGCGACGTCATACTGATGCGTGGATAATAGTGTGCCACAATTTTCCGGCGGAACACCACGCAGACGTGATATCCGCAAGCCCTGCTTACGAGGAGTCATCTCCATGAAGTTAGGGAGAACACAAAAAAATCTGCCGAAGGCAGGCTTTGTCATACTTCAGGGTCACTCACCTCAGCTTAATAGTATAATCGAACCGGTAGATGGTTTACCACGAGCGAGTCGAGTGGCGGAGAGGGAGGGTCGTCTTCGTCCGCTTCGCGGACTACGCCGCACCTATGAGTCATCGCCATCGCGGCGAAGCTGGAAGCGAAGTCGGATGGCGGAGAGGGAGGGATTCGAACCCTCGATCCCCTTTCAGGGATACACGCTTTCCAAGCGTGCGCACTAGGCCACTATGCGACCTCTCCGTAGGGAAAGAACAAGTTTGATGATGGAGAGCAATTCTACCAGTCTTCACCGACCGTAGTCCCGAGCTTCGAGCGAGGGACGAAGGTGGGCAACCTCTCCGTGCCGACTAGGGTACAGATCAAATGAAAAGAAGACCAGACCCAGGGGGTCTAAGGAAATAAAAAGCCCGCATTACTCTGCGAGCTTTTGTAAGAAAGAAACGAAGTTTCCCTTTCGCGATTAGCTACACACCTCACACGAGGTCATGCAGGAGACCATTTGCTTCATCCAGCATGTAACTGCTGCGACGAACGCCATGATCGCGAGTGAGCCAGACGTTGTGCCGAACTGCATGCTCATGCGTGCGCCATCGGAACTAAGGAGTACGTGTGTCTGGTAGACACCGACCAGTGCCGCAACGGACACGAGGAAGAAAAGAACCGTGACCGTCCATTTTAAGCTCTTGCACATTGGCGAGCAGCCGGAGGTCTTCTTCTTGATAAGAGACATATGAAGAGAAGTGGGAAAGATGGTCCATAGTCTAACACAGGACTCCCGAGAAACACCTAGATCAAACCGCCTGCTCCGCGTACTCTATAAGGTATGAAAATCTCATTGCACTGGCTTTCAGACTTTGTTGATATCAAGGAGCGTAATCCTCAGGCAATCGCTGATACGATGACTGTAGGTATGGGTGAGGTGGATGACACAGAAGTGATGGGTGCGCTGCTCGCGCACTGTGTTGTGGGAAAGGTACGCAAGAAAGAGAAACATCCGAATGCGGACAAGCTCTCGGTTTGTGAGGTTGAGACCGACCAGGGAGTGAAAATCGTCGTGTGCGGTGGCACAAACGTGCGCGAGGGAATGCTGGTCGCATTTGCCCACACCGGCGCAACAGTGAAGTGGCATGGAGGAGACACGATGACACTCTCCAAGGTCACCATCCGCGGAGTAGAGAGTGAAGGCATGATTTGTGCACAGGAAGAGTTGGGACTAACCAGTTTCCCCCCGAGCAAAGAAGATGGCGAACGACCGATTGTCGATCTCTCATCGCTACCCGCTAACCGCTACTCGCTTGCTGTCGGCACACCTTTGAAAGAAGCATTGCAACAGAATGATGTGATATTTCACATCGACAACCACGCCATTACGAATCGTCCTGATCTCTTCTCTCATATTGGTGTCGCTCGAGAACTGGTCGCTATGGGGCTCGCCAAATGGAAGAAGCAGCCAAGTGTACGAACGCAGAAATTTCCGACAAAAAAATTGCCCTTTAAAACGAAGAACGCTGTTCCGTCATTGGTGCCACGGTATTTTGGATGTGTGCTCTCGATCGACTCGCTCGGTGTGACACCTGATTGGATGAAGGCGCGCTTGGAAGCGATTGGTGTCCGCAGCATTAGTCTGCCAGTGGATATTACCAATTACGTTTCGGCGGAAATCGGAATGCCGCTGCATTCATTCGATGTGGGAGATATCTCGGGAAACATCGAAATACGTACGAGTAAGAAAGGTGAGAAAATCGTAACACTCGATGAAGTAGAACGCCCGCTCCCAGATGGTGCAATTGTGCTCAGTGACGATGAAGGCATCTTTGATCTTCTCGGAATCATGGGCGGCAAGAGAAGCAGCACGAAAGACACGACGCGCATGATCTATCTGCACGCTGCGATCGTGGATCCAGTCAGTATCCGACGCGCGATCATTGCTACCAGTCACCGCACCGATGCATCGACGGTATATGAAAAGGGCATTCCATTCTCCGCAGCCGAAGCTGGATTCTACCGTGCTCTGGAGCTGATGCTCGCGCACGTCCCGGGCGCGAAGATCGAAAGTGAGCTGGAGGAATGGGGCAAAGACGAAAAGCGTGCACCGATCACGCTGAAAGATGGAGCGGCTAGCCGCGTCATTGGAAGTCCAATCACAGGAGCAGAGGCGAAAAAAATTCTGACGAATCTAGGCTACGAAGTGGTATCCAAAGGAAAAGATCTGTCTGTGACTCCCCCGCTCTGGAGAAAAGATGTCTCGGGTGCACACGATGTCGTGGAAGACATCGCTCGCATCGTTGGATACAACCGCATCAAGAGTGTCGTGCCAGTTGCACCCATCGCTCCACCTGCACGCGATACGCGTCTCCATCGCATGCGAGACAGCTTGAAAGAATGTGGTTTTTCGGAAAATGTACACCTCGCCTTTGTGAGCCCCTCACTGCTCAGCGCCTGCGGTATCGATCCTGAGACTACGCGAAAAATCGAAAATCCTCTTGGAGAAGAATTGTCACTGCTTCGCACACATCTCTTCCCTCGGCTACTCGAGACAGCAGCACGCGAGGAACGGGCACGCCCGAAAGCATCTCAGTGCCTCTTCGAAGTTGGTAAAATATTTGAAAAGAAAGCGGGTGAATCTCTTCGTCTGACCTTGCTCCTCAGTAGTCCTGATGCGGGTATAGCGGCGCATCCTCTGCTGCACGTGAAGCAGGCACTATTCCACGCGCTGAGTGCCGCAGGATATGCTGCGCCATCAATCGGGGAGGCTGCAGCTCCAACCTACGCGCATCCTGGGCAATGTTCGGTACTGAAGTATGGCAATCAGAGCATCGGGTTCCTCTGGACATTGCATCCATCGATCAGAGACGCGATGGGCATGAAGAATCACATCGCTCTCGCTTCCATCGATCTGGATATACTCTTTGCTCTTCCTGCAGCTGTAAAAATCGTAACACCGCTTCCCGTGTTCCCAGCCATCACGTTCGATGAAACGTTGCCGATCACCGCAGGGTCACTCTTCATGCGCATGAAAGCCAAGTCAGCATCAGCACTACTCGAGATGATTTCGGTACAGGGATACTACGGTGCTCGTGACACTGCCAATGTGACACTGAGGTTCGTCTATCGTTCGCCTGAGAAAACACTGACGGAGGATGAGGCGAAGAAAGAGCATGAGAAGGTGCTGAAGATTTTGAAATAATTTTTTCCTTCTACTTTTTCGCCGGAAAAAAGTGGAGAAGATGGTGCTATAATCCCGTTACATGAAGATCTACACACGTACCGGCGACCTCGGCACATCAGGGCTCTTCGGAGGCGATCGGGTTTCCAAGGATGATGTGCGTCTGCACGCGTACGGTACGCTGGATGAACTGAATGCAACCATCGGATCAATCCTTGCGATGGGGGAAGTCCCAAAGAACATCCATGAGCAACTTCTCCGTGTGCAGAATCTTCTCTTTGAGATGGGAGCTGATCTGGCTACTCCACTCACGAATACCGGCACGATCAAGCGACTGACGACGGAGAGTGCGGAGGAAATGGAGGGATGGATCGATGCGCTCGAGGAGAATCTGCCGCCACTGACTTCATTCATCTTGCCGGGAGGTTCTGCCAGTGGTGCGAAGCTCCACGAAGCACGTACCATCTGTCGCAGAGCAGAGAGATGGATGGTCACACTAAAAGACGCGGAGCCCATCAACAAAAATCTGCTTGTGATTGTGAATCGTCTCAGTGATTACCTCTTCGTTGCAGCGCGCGCGGTCAACCACACGCTCGGCGTTCCTGAACAAGCGGTGGAAATCCCTCGTGCCGCTACACGGGCACCGTCACCTGATGCGGAAACGAAAAGTTAAGCCAGAGAAATAGCACAAACAGAACGAGTAGAAAGAGACCGACAATGCTGATGGCTATCGTCGATGGCTTCTTGCCGCCTCCCGTGAGAAGCGCAAGCCCGCCGTACACGAGACTAAAGAAAATCATCGGAAGATCCAGAATCGCAATGAGTGCTGCCTGACGAAAGATGAGAAGCGTCAGCATGATGCTGCCAAGTGTGAAAAACAGAATCGCCGATGCTCGTCTGAGTGCGTCCATCAGAGGACAGTGTATAGCAGAGATGCATCTACTAAAAAGACACAAGCTAAAAGCTCATAGCCAATATGTCTACTTCGTCTTCTTTTGGACCGTTAGACGCTTCCTACCCTGAGCACGACGGCGCTTCAGGACATTGCGTCCGTTCTTGGTTGCGATGCGGCTTCGAAAGCCGTGTACGCGTAGCCGACGTCTCCAACGAAGTTTTCCTAGCATGCGAGGGCAGAGAGTATAGAGAGTTGTACCAAGCGTCAAGCTCGTATGGTCAAAAAAGCCCTACAGAATGCGCTGAGATCACCGGATTCTGTCAGAACTACGCAACGTCCCTACACACTTGGATACTCCTCCTCTACACTCCATACAATGTTCACGATCAGTAAGCTCAGTAACGGCCTGCCGCTCCTGGTGGCACCCAGCCAAGGCACCGAATCAGTCACCGTCCTCGTCTTTGCAGGAGCAGGAAGTAGGTACGAAGTGCAGGGCAATCGTGGGATCAGTCACTTTTTGGAGCACATGTTCTTCAAGGGTGGAAAGAAATACACAAACGCAGCAGCTGTGAGCATGGCGATCGACGGAGTGGGTGGAGATTTCAATGCATTTACAGGTAAGGAATATGCGGGCTACTACGTGAAGGTCGCTGCGGACAAAGTGGAGCTGGCATGTGATGTGCTGAGTGACATGATGCTCCATGCAACATTTCCTCAGGAGGAGATCGATAAAGAGCGTGGTGTGATCATCGAGGAGTACCGCATGTATCAGGACACACCGATGTACCAGGCGGGTTGGGATTTCGAAACACTGATGTACGGTGATCAGCCGCTCGGCTGGGACACGATCGGTACCGAAGAGGTCATCCGCTCGGTGATGCAGGCAGATTTTCAAAAGCACAAAAGTGAGCTCTACACCCCAGATAACGCCGTTGTGACCTTTGCGGGAAAGATTGACCAAGCACAGGCGACCAAGCTCGCGGAGAAAGCGTTTGGCGCGATCAAAGGAAAGAAAGCAAAATCATTTGAGCCGATCAAGCCACATACGGGGGAGCGGGTACTGCTCACCACCAAGCAGACTGAGCAGGCGCACTTGGTGCTGGGAGCTGTAGGTGTAAGCGCTGTGCATGACGATCACTTCGCGCAGAAACTTCTCTCAGTGATTCTGGGTGGTTCCATGAGTTCCAGAATGTTCCTGAGAATCCGAGAAGCGCGCGGGCTCTGCTATTACATTTCGACATCGACGGATAGTTACCTCGATACCGGATTATTTTCGACACGCGCCGGTGTTGATCAGTCGAGACTGCACGAAGCAATCGCTGCGATCATGGCCGAGTACAAAGATGTCGCGACAAACGGCATCACGGAGGAGGAGCTCCGTCGTGGCAAAGATTTCCTCAGAGGAAAAATCACCCTCAGTCTGGAGGATTCGGAGGAGCGAGCACACTTTTTCGGTAAACAGGCACTCCTCTACCCCGAGGTGCGGGACATCGATTCGTACTTCAAGAAGATCGAAGAGGTGACGGAGGCTCAAGTGAGTGCGCTCGCTGCACGCATACTGCAGTCAGAGCGTTGTAAATTGGTAGTCATCGGGAAGGAGAAGGAGAAAGGGGCGCTGGAGGGGCTACTTGAATAATTGACAATGAATAATTAATAATGAACAATTACTCTACTAAAATTATCTGAATTCTTCATTATTCATTATCAATTATTCATTGCACATGGAACGCACTCTCATCCTCCTCAAGCCAGACGCTGTCTCCAAGAAATTTTGCGGCAAAGTAATCACACGTTTTGAAGAAGCAGGTTTGCGAATCGCCGGCTGCAAGATGATGAATCTGAGCTCCGCAATCTTGAAGGAGCACTACGCACACATTGCTGATAAGCCGTTCTATCCAGAGGTCGAAACGTTCATGCAATCATCGCCTGTCATTGCGATGGTACTGGAAGGTGCAGGTGTTATCGCAAAGATGCGAGACATGTTGGGTGTAACCGACAGCAAGAAAGCAGCTCCTGGAACTCTACGGGCTGAATTCGGTGTCGATATGATGATCAACGTCGCGCACGCATCCGACGGACCAGAGACGGCAGAGAAAGAAGTAGCAAGGTTCTTTAAGAAAGAGGAGCTCTTCTAAGGAAATCAAGGATTGCAAAGAGTTCAAAGAAAACAAGGATCCTAGTAATCGTTGTCATCGTTGTAATCCCTATACTCCTCGTCATCACCCTCCTCACCAGTCGGAGCAGAGCAACTACCTCGGCTGCAGCGCTTTGACAGCCGCTTCCAGCTGCGGATCCTCCCCTGCTCTATATTGCTCGATCGTGCGATCGACTTCGATATCGGGCTCGATGCCCATGTGACCCAGGTCATGACCGCTGGGTGTCAGCCACTTTGCAACCGTCACACGCAGTGCTGCTCCGTTCGGTAGATCCATGATTTCTTGCACTGTTCCTTTACCAAAACTGGTCGTCCCAACGATCGTCGCACGCTTATGATCTTTGAGGGCACCAGCCACGATCTCGGCCGCACTCGCGGAGCCGCCATTGATCAGTACTGCCATAGGTAATGTCGGCCATGATGGCGAACCAGACACTTCCAGAACTTCCGGTGGAGCCGAGCGTCTCTCCACGGTTACGACTTTCCCTTCATAGAGAAACATCGACGCCAATGAAACGGCACCTTCCAAATATCCGCCACCGTTATAACGAAGATCTAAGACGAGTCCGTCCACTTGCGATGGGTTAAATTTCTTGGTCAGTGCAGCTATCTCTTCCATCGTCGTAGCTCCAAATTGGTTGATGGTGAGTAATGCAACATTCTTCCCTCCCACTGTTTTCGTCTCGAACTCAACACTCGGAATTTGGATGTTCTTACGCTTGATCGTCAATTTCACTAGGTCAGTCGCATCCTTGCGATAGATCTCCAAAGTCACCGACGTCCCGGCAGGTCCACGTATCTTTTCCACAACCTGATCGAGGCGAAGCCCACTGATATCGGCACCATCCACAGTTACGATGACATCCCGCGGCAAGAGTCCTGCCTGTTCAGCGGGCGATCCCTTCAGTGGCGCAACAACGATCACTTCTCCGTTGAGCTGATCCATCTGTGCACCGATGCCTTCGAGCGTGCCGCTCATCGCATTTTCAAATGACTCTGTGTCCTCGGGAGTCATGAAGAGTGTGTATGGATCGCCGACCGCATCGACCATGCCAGCAACTGCACCGTAAACCATGGCATCGATACTGAGGCCTTTTGGTTCGATGTACTGCTGATTGAGAAGGCGCCATACGCCCCACAGAAGATCGATATTCACCTCCTGCTCAGGATCGGACTGCACCGTGCGTCCGCTTCCTGCGAGTGCGTACATTTCTTCTAGAGATGCACGTTCTGCACTGATCAGATTCCACTCGTATCGCACTCCCAGCTGGAAGCCCAGAAAGAAGAGAACGAGAAGAAGCAAGCCGACAGAAACGATACGAAAGTACTGCATGACAGATGAGAAGCGCAGGATATACTGATGCCATGGGTGTCAGGCGACAAACGAAGGCGACTGCCAAGCGAAAGATAGCAGTGAAAAAAACCTCAGTTCGGCGAGACATGCCGATCGTCGATATTTTGCAAACTGTGCCAGACGCCGCCGAGATTTTTGCGTTGCACGGACTGCACTGCGCGGGGTGCCAGTTCCAGAGCTCGGACACTCTGGAAGACGCTACTCAGCTCCATAATATGAGCGAGGAGACGCTGCAGGATCTACTGAATGATCTGAAGACCGGATTACCTGAATCGATGCGACGACCAAAAACCATCACGATTACAAATGATGCAGCGCATGCGCTTCTACGCACACTAAAAGATCAGGGAAAAGAAGGATGGAAGCTCCTTGTACTGACCGATGAGGCAGGTGGATTCTGTATGGAATTCTGTGCATCAGTGCCAGCAGATCACGAGAAATTTAGTAATACCGCTGTTCCTGAGCTCACTATCATCGCCTCGCTCATGACTCTTGCGTCACTCGGTGGCAGTACCATCGATTTCCGGGATGGGCGGTTCAAATTGGATCTGCCAACAGCGTCGGAGTGTGGATGTAAGAAGAGTATGTAGTATGTTGTATGTGGTATGTGGCAAATGAATACTATTTTGGCTAGGAAAAATACTACATACTACATACCACATACGACATACTGCCCCCGATGATCAAACTCCCTGCCTCAGTCGAAAAAAAATTGAAGGAGTGCTTCCCGAGGGCACCAGAGCGTAATCGATTTGTGGTCGATATCATTGAAAAAGCGTTGGAGACACAGAAGGGAACTGATGAGAATCCGCATTTTATCGGCGGCACGCTGCACCTCTTCACAGACGGCGGTGCGCGTGGCAATCCTGGGCGTGCAGCAATTGGTTGTGTGCTCATGGATCCACAGTCTGGGGCAGTGTTGCAGGAATACGCCGAAGCGATCGGAACAACAACCAACAACATCGCAGAGTACGAGGCGCTGATTGCAGGATTGAAAATCGCAAAAGATTTTCGACCGAACCATCTGGTGTGCCATCTAGATAGCGAGTTAGTCGTGAAGCAATTAAAAGGAGAATATCGTGTGAAGATGCAAACGTTCGTACCGCTCATCGAGCAAATCAATGCACTCGTGAAAGAGTTCCCCACTGTCAGCTTTGTCGCTATCCCCCGTGAACGGAATCGTCATGCCGATCGGCTGCTGAACGCTGCACTGGATGGACTTGAGTGAAGATCTCTGTACCAACTACGGAACTCTCTCGTAGAATAGGGTCGTGCGACGCGCTCTTCTCGCTGCCGGCCTCTTCTTCGGAGTGATGATACCCGCTCATGCAGCTGATGCTCCGCGCTCTATCACGTACATGCACGATCACCACATCATCGTCGTGCAGGTGGCAGCACACCCGGAATGGAAATCGGCTGAACCGATCTGGCTCTATCGTGGAATGGAAGCCATCCCTCCTGCGGAGCTGCTCACCTGTGGGACTGAAGAGGAGTTGCCACCACACTGGAGCAAGGGAACGCGTGCAGGATGGAACCGCAGTGCAATTCGGAGGACATTGGAAAAAAATGTCGCATCGAAGATCGATCGCGAGGCAGGGTCTGTCACAATCAGCGAGAGTGGGTCGGGGGTAGTCTTATTTGAAGGGTATGGACTGACAGGCCGTACGACTGATCTGGTACGAGCAGTGCAGATGACGATCACGGCGCTGGAAACAGGCGTGAGTACCGTGGTGCTGCCCGTGAGTATCACTGATCCAGTGGTCACAGTCACCAGCCAAGCACTGCGCGATGCAGGAATCCGTGAAGTAGTGACGATTGGAGAATCGGTGTTTGCAGGTTCGCCTGTAAATAGACGACACAACATCGGGGTCGGCGTCTCTAAATTCAACGGACATCGGATTCCTCAGGGAGCTATTTTTTCTTTCGTCGAGAAACTTGGACCAGTCAATGCATCGACGGGGTACAGGAAAGAACTGGTCATCCAAGGAGAGACGACAATTCCAGATTTCGGTGGGGGCCTCTGCCAAGTAAGTTCCACGGCATACCGAGGACCATGGGAATACGGCATGCCAATCACGCAACGCAAAAATCACAGCTACGCAGTGACGTACTACAGTCCACAAGGAACCGATGCAACGATCTATCCTCCAAGTGTGGATATGAAATTTCGAAATGACACACCCGGTGACTTGCTCATCCAATCATTCGTTGATGAACGTGATCGTGCGTACTTTATCTACTATGGTACGAAAGATGATCGATCCGCCGAAGTTTTCGGCCCCTATGTATTCGATAGACAGAGCGCACCACGTGATACCAAAACGCTCTACACAACAGATATCCCTGTAGGCTCAACGCGTAAAGCTGGTGAAAAGCATGATGGTATGAAAGTCATGTGGTACCGCACAGTCGCCAAAGCAGGGACAGGGACTGTGACCGAGAGCTTTTTCTCTGCATACCAAGCACGACCCCTCACGTATCAAGTAGGTGTCACTTTAGATGAGCTGGCGAGAATGCGTGGAGAAGGAGTGCCTGTAGACGCGAATGAAGTCCCGAGCTGGATTGGCGAGTAGTGATCGAGCATGCGACGAAGGATGCCGTACTCACTAGCGGTCAGAGGCAGTGGTTGGACGAAAGACAGGGTCTCGATTTCAGAAAGCAGCGAACGTAATGTCGGCGTAAGAGTGAGACCGTACGGATCTTCACTTCCAGGAACGAATCCACCCTGTGTACGACTCCAAACAACATCCTGGTCTGCAGAAAACCGATGTCCCGTGGACATAGCGTGTGTGATTGAGGGAAAGTGCCCAAGTGCGTCGAGCACCTTGAGAGCGTAGAGGATGAGTGTTGCCTCCGGACCCGGTACAGATCGTCCGAGGAAGTCTGCAGTGAGGTCGAAGATCTCCGGCACCGGCGCGCGGTCTTCCGTGAGGTTCATAAGGAGCTCGATCCCCTTTTCAGCAGCTGCAAGTGACTCGATGTTTTGCCATGCAGTGTGATTGGGTTCAGCACACGATGCTGCATCGACTGCACACATGCTGTCACGTTCGGTCCAGGTGACATCGACGATATGTAGAGGGAGTAAGCCCCGCCCCCGACGACTGAGGAGTCGTCTGGCACCCGCAACGCGAAGAGGGATACGCCCGTGTTCTCTGGTAAGCACGACACAAAATCGATCGGTTTCGCCGATACTCCATGTGCGGAGAACGATTGCCCGATCAGTGTAGGTACGTGACATCTTGATCTGCAGATTACGGTCTGGGTGCTTCGGCTGTCCAGACACGTAACGCGAGTACCGTACCGATCACTGCGAGGAGTGTAAGACCAATGATCTCGATGATGATGGTAAACGGCAGACCAACAAAAAACAGAGAGCGCAACGTCTGCCCCCAGGGAGCGAATAGCCCATCGGTGCGGAGTACTGGAATCGCCAAAGGCAAAAGGAGTGTCAGTACAACGACAAAGAGTAGGGATAGTGCGAGTGCAAAGAAGAGCAGCATCCCGATCTCGAGGAGGAAGGGTAACCCAAGATGGATGCGACTACCGCCCATCAGTCGCTCCACAAACAGATCCTGACTCCTGCTTCCTGCTCTGCGAGAGACGAGCTCAACAATCGTCGACAGGAGGACCAGTGCCATCACGCCAACAATGAAGAGGAGAAGGATTCTGGATCCGCTCACCGCTTCGGCGATGCGTCCGAGTGTCTGCTCCTGATCGGTGGCCTCAGAGAGGAATGATGGATCCACAACAGCGGTGTACACCGGCTGTCGAAGAAAATCTTTGAGTATCGGATACGCATCCAGCGATGCGAGCCGAATACCCAAAGTGTCTGGGAAAGGATTCTCCAAACCGAACGTCGACAAAAATTCGATGAGTTCAGGATCACGACGCTTCTGCCGCTCCAGTGCCTGCTCTTTGGTGATGAATAGTACCTCTTCCACATATGACTGAGAGCGAAGTTCCTGCACCAAGCCCTGAATCGCACCATCGGTTGCATTGGGCTGGATCGTCAATCTGAGATCGGTTCGTTCACGCAGAAGTGTCAGCCCCGCCTGCACACCGGTGCCAAAAAGGATCGTGAGTTGTAGTAGTGTCAGTAGTCCGAGTAGCGCAAAGAATCCGTGCAGCCATCCCGGCTCACGAATGATTTGGACAAGCCCACGTCTAAACGCACGTCCTATAGATGCAGGCAGCCACGCAATGAGAAATCGCATGGAGATCAGTGTATCACGACGACTCGCCAGAGGCGATATCAGGATCTGTTCTGCTCGATTCGCTGAAGCATGTCGGCACACTCCTTCGCGCACTCGCTGACAGCATCGATGGATAGGGCCTCAGAAAGCAATGTACGGGCACGTTCGGTCTGACCCTGCGACAGGTGAGCGACACCTAGATCACAGAGAATGAGAGGATTAGCGGGCTCTAGTGAAAGGGCGCGTTCAAGAGTTGCGATCCCTGCAGTTTCGGCACCTGACTGAAAGAGTGCGAATCCAAGTGCTCGCAATATCTCAGGCGTGTTCGGAGCAAGTGCATTGGCATTTCTAAAGTGCAGCACTGCATCGCCGAATCGCTCGCGATGTGCGTACACCGCACCAAGAATGTAGAGCGCCACGGCACTTGTTGGCATGAGGCTAAGAACATGGAGGGCAGCGGTTTCCGCACGATCGAAATGCTCCAAATTCAGCTCGTTGTCTGCCAGCTCTTCGAGAGCGTGAATGTCGTCTGGCGACTGCGTGAGTACTTTGGATAGCACGTCGATCGCCTCTGTGTGTCGTCCCGAACGTCTGAGGTGCTCTGCTTGCTCGAGAGAGGAGGGATGCGATGAGGGTGGGCGAAATGTCATGTGATGCTACGAAATGATGAACACAACAGTGCTGAGAATCATCCACGAGCCGAGAATGATAGCGAGTCCGATGGCAGCTGCCTTCATGATTTTCTTTCCTGCGGAGAGATACGTATCACTTCCACCTGAGGCAACCATCATCAGTGCACCGATCAGGAACACAGCAGTCGTCACCACTCCACTCCACAGCAAAAGAACATCAACGATGCCGGTCAAAATCGTTTCGGTTGTGCTGTACACACCGGTGTCGATACGGAGCTGTGCAGACACCTTGATTGGGAGCAGTGCCATGCACAGAATTGCCGCCTGAATCATTTGTCTACGCATCAGGATAGTATAGCACACACAAGCCAAAAAAGGAACATTGAACTTCTTATTCATGTTTTGAAGCCATAGTTTATATTTTAACTGAAATATGTTATAATAATACTATCCATGGATCAGCAATCTCTTCACGATATCGCACGGAAACTGAGTATTGTTAATGAGAAAACGGTCAGGAAAATACTGCAGAATGAACGAACAGATGCTGAGGATCTGGAGGCAATCGCTTCGCTCGTGCAAGAAACAAACAGGCGCGTACTTCGCATGATATTTGGAGAAGATGTAGATGTATCTCTGACTGGAAGGGATGAAGCAGGCCTTGCACGGGAAATTGGTGCGCCTACACCCGATGAAATCTTAAATGCATACAACGAGATCAAAGCTATTCGTGATGAGATTGTGCGTTCGATTGCGATCACAACCGATAATTTGCTTGAGAAACAAAGAGGAGAAGATGTGAAGACTCGTCCGCCTATTACCCAAGAAGGCGTTGTGATGACGCCGACGGATGAAAGTCCAGTTATTGAAGCTGGATCAGGCAATGGAATGGAGCGTCCTGTCTTTCAGGAGCGTCTTGCGACACTCTTGCTGATCCTGACTGACCTAGGGATCGACACGCAGGAACCAGGCAGGATACGGGTGCATTTCGGAGAGATAGATAAGAATATGATGCGAAAGCTGAGCTATGTGAGCGTGTACATCCCTGAGCTACGGAGAGTAGTCGAGCTGTGCAATGAAGTAGGAAACCGTAGTTTCGTGTGGGTTGCAGAGAAAGAGGATGAAATGCAGAAGTATTGGCGTATGACAAAAAGTGAAAAGGATGCCTATCTGGAAAGCAATGCAGATGCGGGACAAGCACTCGTTATGGTAGAGGGATGGGAGGAAAGGATGCGTGCTCTTCTTGCAACGGATATTCATGGGCAAGGTCCAAAGAGCGGTATTACCAGTCATCTTCTACAGAGAAGGTTTGAAAGAAAAGAGTTTGGAGAAAGGATAGAAGAGCTGAGGAGTTGGAGATCAGAGCATCCAGATGAGTGGCCGAAGCAAGATTCATCACTGGG
>JBEBFT010000003.1:0-123361 GCA_040081825.1 Candidatus Peribacteraceae bacterium | reverse complement strand
TCGATTCACACTGTCACTTCGAGTAGTCCTGTACCGGAGCGAAGCGACTGGTACAGGGCGTAACAAGCTGGAGAGTATTCGATTCACACTGTCACTTCGAGTAGTCCTGTACCGGAGCGAAGCGACTGGTACAGGGCGTATCGAGAAGTGACAGTCGTCTACCCTCCCTTTCCCTTCACCTCCTCCATCGCTTTACTCGGTAGCGGCACTCCCCCGCTCTGTTCCAGCTTTTTTTCAAGCTCGGCCATCTTCGCCGTTTCATCAGCACTGAGTGCCTCGGTGAGTGCCTTCTTTCGAAGTGCATTGAAGTCATTGGTCCACATCTCGCGGTCACGCCACGCGCGATACTGTTCGAGAGACATCTTTTTCTTCTTCGCTTTTTTCATCTCTTCCTCTTCCTTCTCTTTGGCTTTTGCGCTCACTGTTGCTGTTTTCCTGCCTTCCTGGGCACTTTGCAGCCACCTACCGATCTTGTCCTCCACGACCGCTCGCTTCTCGCAGTAGCGTTCCCTGGACGCACGACGAATGAGTTCCACGCGACGGGCATCACGGTCACTCGTTGGCGGCGGCAACGTCGTAACTGAAAAAGGCTTACTCGGCATCCCATCAATCATGAGACGCATGTAGGCATGATACTTGGGAAGCGACAGAATGTCCTTTGGTTCCACCATCTCTTCAAACTGCAGAGCCATGTCTTCGGCATCATCGGAACCGATCTGGAAACTGACCATCGATCCCACGTTACCGAACACAGCGTCACGCAGTGCGTCATTGTTATCACCAAATTTGAGCTGCCCGATGTACTGATGCGCGAGTGTCAGTCCCAAACGGTACTTGCGAGCCTCGGAGAGAATGGTTGCAAAGGACTCGGTCGCGAAGTTCTGGAATTCATCAACATAGAGATAAAAGTCTTGCCGCTCGGACTCTGGAATATCGGTTCTGCTCATCGCATCTAACTGAAATTTGGTCACAAGCATCGATCCTAAAAATGCTGAATTATCCTCTCCGATGGCACCTTTGCTCAGGTTTACAAGAACAATCTTCTTCGTATCCATCGCATCGCGAATGCTCAGAGTGCTGCCTGTCTGACCTACGATATTGCGAATCATCGGAACCGAAAGCAGCTGACCAATCTTATTCTGGATAGCAGCGACCGCTTCGGTCCGGTACTTGTCGGACCAACTCGCATACTCATCCTGCCAGAAGCTCTTCACTAGTTGATCAGAGGTGTGCGAGACAACTTTGTGTCGGAAGGCATCGTCACTGAACATCCTGAGAATCCCGAGCATCGAATTGCCACTACCTTCGATGAGCGCGAGCAGTGTGTTCCTGAGAATGTGTTCCATGCGACCACTCCAAACATCTGGCCAAAGCTTTGTAAACACGCTCATAAGCCCCGATACGATCAGCGGATGTTGATTCTGATCAGTAGACGCGAGCATGTTGAAAGAAAGCGGATAGTCGCGATCAGCAGGATCGAAGAGCACCACGTCATTTGTTCGACTGCTCGGAATAAAGCGGAGAATCGATTCGATGAGATCGCCATGCGGATCGATGACGCCAACACCATGACCAGCGTGGATATCAGCGTGGATCATGTTTTCAAGTAGTGTCGATTTTCCCATGCCCGTTTTTCCGATCACGTACATATGCCTACGGCGATCATCGGGCTTGATACCAAATCGGCGTCTATGCCCACGAAATACCGCTTCGCCGAGGACTGTCATCTCAGGATGCAATTCTGACACGGGGAGATTCACGGGTGGCTCCAGCTTCTTACTGAGCACCCAATCGATATTCGGCGTCTTCACAAGCGCATTCGGCATGTGCCAGAGTGTTGCGATCTCCTCAACAGACAAAGCATACGCAGTGTGAGGAAGTACGGGGGTCAATGCCGAAGAACGAGTAAAACCATACGACACGAAACTGTTAGAATTCACCTGCGTAAACTGCTTGAAGCTTCCGACCATCTCTCCGAGTTTGGACGCAGATAGATTGGAGCTGCCTGATGGTGCGATCACGTGCAGTCGAACAGAGGAGAGAAAAAGCAGTCGGTTGACCTTGTCGGTTGCGGCAGAGACAGGATCCTCATCCTCGTGACTGCGACGACCAGATTTGGTGAACTCTTCAGATCGATCATCCTGCGTCTCCTGGGTCGCTTCCATCGACATCTGCATCGGAGGCAAAAACGAAAACCAGGCACGATACCCTCCCATCAGGATGTTGACGGGTGCCCAAGCCCACCATCGCCAACCACGCACGAGATGCACGTAGGAAAAGAGTTTCGCATACCAAGAAAACCTCTTACTGAAGCCCTTGGTAAGAAGTGGTAAGAATTTGAGAGACTTCTTACGGAAACGAGAACTGAGTGGTCGAAAGACGATCTGCACATGGCCGCGCATCCTGGGATCAGCGTAGCGAAGGAGTGCCGATGTGATGCCTGCGAGCGGGTCTACGTTCTGACGTGCCAGTAGATCATCGAACTGCGGGTGACGCTTGATTGGGAAAATTTCAGGACGAGAGAGCATCAGTTCCGCTGTCTGCATTGACTCACCCTCGGCGGGTTCCAGTTCCGCCGCATCCATCTGTTCGATATCGGCATCCGGATACTGACCGTAGAGTTGACTCTCTAAGAGCGGAGCGGCGCTCTCGCTGCAGCGAACGAAGAAGCACACCTTGCCCTGGAAAAAACCGATCTCCAGGCTGATTAGACCATCTGTGCCGCGAAGCGAGTGGATCGCAGCAATCGCCGATTCGATCAGAATCGGACCATGCTTTCCATGTGCATCCTCCGTGTCAGGGAGGGATGGACGAACTCGGAGGAGGATTTGAGTGCTCACAGGGAAATGTAAAATTTAAAATGTATAATGTAGAATTGTCTCTGCGAAAATATCTACTGAGGTGGCCGAAAGTATGAGTGAGGACATAATTTTAAATTGTACATTCTACATTTTACATTCTTTAGTCACGAACGAGACTCGCAATCATATCGAGTGCAACCGTATTGTACGCGTAATCCATGCGCACTGGACCCAAAATGCCGATAGCACCCGGCTCACCACGAACGGAGTACTTGGTTACGAGCATCGAGCAGCTCTCGAACTCTTTACAGAGGTGCGATTCGCCGATGTAAAACTGTACCTTATCTGTGAGCGTCACTTTCGCGAGCAGCTCGACTAGTTTCTTCTCCAGTACTTCGACAATCCCACTCACAAAATCTGGGCTCCCCTGAAACTCAGGAAGCTTGAGAGCGTTACTGAGTCCTAGATAGATCACACGTCCGCGATGCGGAACAGTCGCGAAACTGACATTGGGGACCATGTTGGAGAGTAGGGCGACTGCCTCGTATACGCGCTCGCGATCCTTGTGCTGAAAGTACTGTTCGCGGAGCGAGTCGAAGCGCTTGCGCACTGCCTTCTCGTGTACCGATGGGTTCATGAAATCCTGCACGTACATGCGGTACCCTTTCACGGTCGGGATACGTCCTGCGGATGTGTGCGGCTGTTCGATCAACCCCTCCTCTCCGAGCGCACGCATTTCATTGCGGATTGTGGCACCGGACACCGGGAAAAGCCCGCCCTCCAGGATATGATGCGACCCCACAGGCAACGCCGTCTGGATGAACTGATCAATGATCGCCGACAGGAGCTTGGCTTGGCGAGAGTTCATAAGTGAAATTGTAGCAGAAAAGATGAGGATTGACTTTTTAAGTGCTTCGAACGATCTCTCGTAGTGCGTTCTCGAAACGAAATTGAAATCGCGCTATGCGTTCCAATTCATCAAGCGTCACAGTCAATTTTTGAACTTTCAGGTGCACTATTGCAACCTGCATAGAAAGTGCACTGATCAAATCATTCCGAATACACGCTGCATCATCTGGAAATACGGCCTCAACCGTTCCTATCTTCTCATCACGTAAAATACCCATGCGAATTAACAAGGGTGCCGATACCAGAGCATCATGCAAACGTTCTCGGAATGATTCGAGCACTTCTGCACAATATCTTGCATGTATAAACCTATTAGTTTGAATGTTTTTTGGCAAATCACTTGTCCAACTCAATACATCTTCAACAGTGAATAGAATGTGTTCAACAAGCTCGCGATCGTTCTTTTCTATCTCAGACATATAGATATTATGAATTAATATTTATATTTGTCAAATATCACTTATCTCGCTTCTGTAAGCCAGTTTTCAGCTGTTTTACAAATGTATCAATCTCATTATCCACCGTTTCCGACGGCTGTGCCACCGCAGGCTTCTGAGACTTCGCCGGCATCTGATCCGGCTCCTCTATTATCTCGGCCATCAACCGCTGCCTTCCATTCCAACGCTCGATCTCCTCTCCACTGAAGTCTGTGTAAAATCCTCCCTCATAGCGAACGACGTAGCGGGCGTTTTTGTGATCATCGATAAATCCTCCCACAAGCGAACCAGTCATTCCAATCTGCTTACGAGGATGGTTCATGGTAACGTTAACCGCTCTGCATATCGCAACTTCCCGCGTAATTCTTCCCACCTTCAAAACCTCTGTTTTCCCTGTCAGCACCATCCAGATGGCCTCAGGTTCTTGCTGTGCCGGCTTCAGGAAGCGATTTTTTGACATACAAGAAGAACATTCTACTCATAGAATTCCCTCTTTCAAAGCCTGAATCGGCTACTTGCTCTTTGCCTTCTTGATCTTGCTTGGCTTCGCTTTGCGCTTCTCTTCGATCTCTTTGACTTCTGCCTGCTTCTTCGTTGCTGCTTCAGCCACTTTGCGGAAGCGATCCACACGACCCGATGCCACGATGCCACGATACTCACCGGTATAGACCGGATGGCAGGACATACAAACTTCGACCTGCTGCTCCTTCACGATCGAAGGAATCTTGTATACCGCACTGCACGACATGCACGTCGTCTTGGCATCTGCGTGGACCGATGGATGGATACCTTTTTTCATGAGAGCTGGAGCAGTGTAGTTAAAATGTCGAGAAAACGCAACGCGGGAGATACTACTTCCGCTTCTTCGCTGCAGCCTTCTTCGGAGCAGGTTTAAAGGGCTTTTTGGCTTGCGTAGCAGGCTTCAGAGGAGCCTTTCCTTTTGGAGCAGCCGCCTTAGACGCAACCTTAGCAGCTTTTGGAGTTGTAGCCTTTGGCTCCTCTTTTGGCAGGTCCAATTCCATTACCTCCTCCTCAGAACCGTCTTCTCCGTCTTCAGAAACAGCACCTATTTCTGATGGATCAAGCATAATCACGCTCATGGAAGCGACCTTATCCTTGGCATCCAAGCGCATGACGATGACACCTTGTGTGGCACGACCACGGGATGGAATGTCCGAGAGATTCATGCGAATCGCCTGACCTTGCTTGCTGATACAGATCAGATCTCCCTTATCGTGCTCACCCAGAATGCAACCACCCACGATATCGCCGGTCTTCGGCGTCAATTGTGCTGCCTTCACGCCCGTACCTCCACGTCCCTGCAGGCGATACAGATCAACAGGTGTTGCCTTGCCGAGACCGTTCTCCATGACCACGAGCAGCTGATCCTTCGCAGGATCTGACACGACTGCAGCCTCCACAACGTGATCCCCTGCTCCCAAACGAATGCCGCGCACACCTGCTGCAGCACGACCCATCGGACGGACATCGTTCTCGTGGAAGCGGATCGACTTGCCCTTCTTGCTCAGAATGAAGATCTCATCCTTGCCACTCGTTGCCACCACCCACTTCAGTTCGTCACCTGTTGGCACTTTCTGTGAAATCAGACCCGAGCGACGGATGTTCTGGAATTCGCTGAGCTCTGTTCGCTTCACGGTACCCTTCACCGTCGTCATGAAGAGGTGTGTCTTGCCTTCCAACTTCGCCTTCATCATCGCAGCGACTTTCTCTCCTGGCTGTAGCTGAAGCAGGTTCACGATTGCCTGACCCTTCGCCGTGCGACTGGCCTGTGGCAACTCGTACACTGGCAGACTGAACACGCGACCTGAGGTTGTGAAATACAGCATGTCATCATGGTTCTGCACGCTGATGATGCACATGATCTCATCTTCTTCTTTCGTGGTCATACCTTTCACACCCTTGCCGCCGCGGTGCTGTGCGCGGAACTGCTGAGGACTGAGGCGTTTGACGTACCCTTGAGTCGTGAGCGTCACAACCATTGGTGAGTTCGGGATCGTGTCCTTGGCCGAGAACTCGCCCACTTCGTGTGCAATGATCTGCGTGCGACGTTCGTCACCGAACCGCTGTGTGATTTCGCCAAGCTCTGTCTTCATGATGGCATCGATCCTCTTTTTGTCTTTCAAAATCGCCTCGCACTCCTTGATGAATGCCAGCGTCTCCTTCAGTTCATCCTGAATCTTCTTGCGCTCCAGTCCTGCAAGACGGCGCAGCTGCATTTCTAGGATGGCATTCGCCTGAATCTCGGAAAGCTTGAACTTCTTGATCAGTGCAGTGCGTGCATCGTCCTGTGAGTCGCTTTCTTTGATGGTTTTGATGACGGCATCGATGTTATCCAATGCGATCGTCAACCCTTCCAAAATGTGTGCGCGTTCTTTGGCACGATCGCGATCGAACGTCACGCGGCGTGTGATCACTGTGCGGCGATGTTCGATGAAAATCTGCAAGAGTTCCTGCAAATTCAGGAGTCGTGGCTGCAAGCCATCAGCAAGTGCGATGCAGTTGTATCCGAAACTGGTCTGGAGATCGGTGTGCTTGAAGAGCTGATTCAAGATCTTCTGTGGATAGCTGTCACGCTTGAGCTCGATGATGATGCGAATGCCCTTTCGATCGGACTCGTCACGGATATCGGAAATACCCTGAATGACCTTGTCAGTCACGAGTGTGGCAATGCGCTCGATGAGTACCGACTTGTTCACCTGATACGGAAGTTCGGAGATACGGATGATGTGTCGGTTCTTGTCTTCCTCAATGACCGCGCGCCCACGAATGATGATGGAACCACGTCCGGTCGTGTACGCCTGACGGAGAGCATTCTTGCCGTAGACCACACCAGCGGTTGGGAAGTCGGGGCCTTTGACGAACTTTAGTAGATCCTCAACGGATGCCTCTGGATTATCAGTAAGGTGCAGAATTGCTTCAGTCAGTTCGCGAAGGTTGTGCGGAGGAATGTTGGTCGCCATACCAACCGCAATACCGACGGTGCCGTTGAGAAGCAGGTTCGGTAACTTGGATGGAAGAACAGATGGCTCCTTGCGTGAGCCGTCGTAGTTGGGACGGAACTCCACAGTTTCCTTGTCGATGTCCTGCAGCATCTGATCCGTGATCGAGAAGAGTTTTGCTTCCGTGTAACGCATGGCTGCTGCATTATCTCCGTCGATCGATCCGAAGTTTCCCTGACCATGCACGAGTGGATAACGCATCGCGAAATCTTGTGCCATACGTACCATCGCTTCGTACACTGGGCTGTCACCGTGTGGGTGATACTTTCCGAGCACGTCTCCTACGACCAAGGCTGATTTGCGGAATTTGGAGCTGGAACGGAGTCCGAGCTCGTTCATGGCGTAGAGAATGCGGCGGTGTACAGGCTTCAGTCCATCGCGAGCATCAGGAAGTGCACGAGCGACGATAACGCTCATCGCGTAAGAGAGGTAACTCTCCTCCATTTCGGTCACAATCGGACGCGCGTTGATATTACCGAGATTGGTCGGTAGAGGCAGTGCCTCGGAATTGTCGTTTTTGGGGGTGGATTCAGCCATGAATAAGGGGGTTTTACAAAGCCCGAAGAGGGTATCAGCATCTTTGACAAAAATGAAGGGTAGAACGTGTCTAAGCACGCCTGCGGTCAAGGGATCTCGGACAATCCTCCCCTGCTCGCCCTCTCTCATTCAGACAGTGTGTGCTCTGCCTCTGCGTCGTGCATCAGCCAACTCTGATTAACATCTTGTGACTGATTCTTGGAAAAGGTTAAAATGACCCTTCTATGCTTAGCCTGCTTCAGCAAGGAAGAAAGCGTGTTGCTCTTGCGCGCAAGATGTGTAGAAACATGACGATGAGTGAAAAAACTTTGTGGAAGGAAGTGAGAAATAGAAAAATTGGCTGCAAATACAGAAGGCAGGTTCCAATCGGACCGTTCTTTGGAGATTTTTGCTGTGCAGCACATAGACTTGTGATTGAAATTGACGGAGAAAGCCATACGGAAAAATGCGAGCAGGATAGAAACCGAGATGCATACTTGAACAAAATAGGATTCAAGGTCCTTCGTTTTTCGAATGATGAGATTATGAAAAATCTACCGAGTACACTGGAGCGGATTCGATCCGAATGCACCTCACCCCCATCCCCTCTCCGCTGAAGCGGAGAGGGGTGGCCCGAAGGGCCGGGGTGAGGTGCTACACTTCGCTTAATGCTCTCTATTATTTCAACTCCCATCGGTAATCTGAAAGATATCACCCTGCGAGCACTAGAGTGCCTGAAGGTCTGCGATGCGATCGTGTGTGAAGATACGCGTGTCACGGGGCATCTTCTGAAACTTTTGGAACTACCCAAGAAGGAACTGATCTCGTGTCACGGCTACACGGATCAAGGAAAAATCGATCTGATCGTACGCAGGCTCGCGGCAGGCGAACATTTTTCTCTTGTGTCAGACGCTGGAACGCCAGGGATTTCGGATCCGGGATATGCAATCGTAAATGAGACGCAAAACCGAGGACTGCAGATCGAAGTTCTGCCGGGTCCGTCTGCTTTTCTGGCTGCGCTGAGTGGTTCTGGGCTCCCTATTAACCAATTCACCTATCTCGGGTTCCTTCCTATAAAGAAGGGAAGGAAGACACTCCTGGAAACCTTCAAGAATGAAGAACGAACGATCGTGTTCTATGAATCCCCACATCGGATCGAAAAGACTCTGCATGAACTTGCAGAATTATTGGTGGATCAGCCAGAGCGATCGATTGTGATTGCACGTGAGCTGACGAAGATGCATGAGGAAATGATCCAAACGACGATTGGAGCGCTGAAAGGAACAGCTGAAACACTGACAATTAAAGGAGAGTTTGTGATTGTGCTTGGACCAAAGGAATAGCTACCCGCAAAAGCATTACTTTCTTTTCTTTTTGTACCCCTGCGTCACTTTTCCGTACCCAACCGCAGCCTCAAAACTAAGGTCGAAGATGGCCTTCAGTGCCTCGGCAATCTCTTTGCTTTCGATAATGATGCCTAGTTTCTCCTTCCAGGATGTAATGTTGATTTTGTTATCGTAGACTTGGATTTCAGGTGTGAAATGAAACCGATCAGCCGGCACGAGAGCACTGGTTCTGAGCTCTGCGCGATCTTTACTCTGACCAATCCGTGCCTTGGGAGTATCAGGATGGATTGATGTCATATGAATCCCTTTTTTCGCTCTCCTTTTGAAATAGGTATTGAAGTAATCGGGCAATATTTCAAACAGTGCATCATACGATGCCCATGAACGAAGCTGTGTTGCGGTCAGCGTGTCTTCATACACCTTCTCTAAACCCGATAAGCCTTCATAAAACGTGATCGTCGGACGCGAGCCAGACCGTGTCCAAGAAAGTAGTTCACTCCTGGATGCTTTGAGAGCCTCTTGCTGAAATCGCAATTCCTCACTCGCCTTTTCTGCCCGATGCTCCAACATACGTTCAATATTTTCGAGGGTTTCAACTGCATAGTACTGCGTGCTGGCTCGACGCGTACGGACTAAGAATCCTCGCTCAACTAAAGAGTCGAGAATGGACCTCACTGTATTCCGAGGTAGTTCGAGTTGCCGTGCGATGGAAGAAGCCGGCTGCGAACCTAGTGACAATACTTTCAGGAACACTTTCTGTTCCTTGTCGGTAATCTTACAACTTTGGAGAAACTGTAGAAGCATGCGGAAAAAGCATACATCTGACGAATACTGACCGTCAAGATATAGATGACAAATATAAAGAAAGTGATTAAATGTCATTTATGTTCAAGCCTATTCGCACGAGTCTCGGCAAACTAGAAACTCCCAAGCGTTGGGGGGCAGAGTTTTTCATCAAGGACGAATCTGATAATCCAACCGGTACACACAAAGATCGTCGAAGTAGGAAAATTCTGGATACGTATCTCGGTCACACTGAAGCGCTAGGAATCATTACCGCAGGCAATGCAGGCGCGAGCCTCGCTCTGACAATACGAGGAACCCGCTTGCAACTTCTGTGCATCCTGGACGATAAAGTACCTATAGCGACTGAAAATACGCTGCGGGAAATGGGGGCACATGTAACGCGACGATCTTTGCGAGAAAAAGAGATTACAAGCGACCATGTTGTACAGATCACCCGAGCCATGACAGGAAAAGAGCAAGCCATTGATGTCACGAATGGCCAAAGCGATGCTTATCGATCCATAGTGCAAGAAATACTGGATGATGGGGTAGTTCCTGATACGATCGTCTGTCCTGTGGGTTCCGGAGAACTGGCATCGGGCATAGCGGCTGAAATACGATCACAAAAACTGGAAACACAAGTTATTGGAATACGTACACAGGAATGGAACGGTGTTGCAGATAAGCTTCTCAGCGACCACGGACCGGGAAAGATACCAATCGAAGGAATCGAAATCTGGGAAGCAAGTATTGCTGACATGCGCTGGTCCACAACAGAGGCATCTGCCCGTCTGCTGTCCAGACGCATGGAAGCTTCGGCAAGCGTTGTGCTTTTGGCGCTTGGTGATCGATCACTGAAAGGAAGCATCGTCCTCGTTAATACCGGGAAAGGGATGTTCGCGTAATGGTAGAGAGCTACCGCAGCACCGTCCTCGGATCCACATGCACACCATCATGCAAGACTTCCAAGTGAAGATGCGCCCCCGTCGTCATGCGTCCCGCTCCGTGTGTACCTGGCGTTCCGCCAGACAGTGCGATCACCTGCCCTGCCTTCACGTAGTCGCCAGGTGAGACGAGGAATTTGGACACGTGACCGTACACGGATGCGTAACCATTGCGATGTCCGATAAGCACATAGCTGTACCCGAGTGCCCCGCCATCACGCGTTGCCTGAACGATGCCATCGGTAATCGCTTTCACAGGAGTCCCCTGCACTACAGCGATATCAATCGCCTGATGTGCAACGCCGAACACGTGTACGTAATCCGCGTCATGGAAGTCGGCAGTGATGATGCCCTTCACAGGCCAGATGAAAATCGGGGGAAGACTCTCCAGACTAAATTCCTTCTCGACACTGTCGATCGCAGCGACCACTGTAGAATGCGAACGTTCGACCTCACTCAGCTTCTGACTCAGCTCGTCGATGCTTTCCTTGATGGTCCGACGCTCAGCAGTCGCATCAGTGGCAAGATTTTTCTTGATCACGGCACTCCGTGCCGCGTCCTCTGGGACACCCGTTCGCATCAGTGCAATCGTCGCGTCGATCACTGCGACCTCGCGATCGATCTCGTTCACGCGCACTGAATCTATGATCTCCACTGCAGAGAGTTTGTCTCGCTCCTCACGAAGATTCTTGCGCTTCAGTTCCTGCAATTCGATCTTCTGATAGATTTTTCGATCAGTATTCTTGAGGACAATCGTTTGCTCCTGAGCCTTAAGTGCATCTTCTTCTAGGAGTCGCTTTGCCGAGTCACGTCGCTCCAGCACTTCGATCTCCGCGTTCAGCGATTCCAAGTCCTGAGTAAGCTGGGTTTTCTGTTCAGAGAGTGATGCGATCTTCTTCTGCTTCAGCTCGTCATTAATCTTGAGCAAATCCTCCTGCATCGCAGCGATGCGATCGCTCGCCTCTTTCGCTTCGATCGCAATCGCACTCAGTTCCGACTGCGTAAGCGTCTTCTGTCTCCAGCTCTGATCCACGAATGCTGCTGCCTTCAGCTCATCTTTTCCCAACTTCTTCTGCTCCTCCTCTAGCGACGCCATATGCACGGCATACTCCTGTGCCTTTGCACTGAGCGACTGACGAATGTGTTCTGATTCCTGGGTGATGACACCAGCCTGCGACAGCAAAATGACACGTGCACGCATCACAGCGTCTCGAGCCAGTGCATCATCAACACTCTGTCCAAGAGAACCATTGAGTAGAGGCTCCAGAACGGACGATGATCCCGGGCCACCATCAGCAACGATCTCGCGCTCGGCAATAAAACGTGCGAAGTCGGCGAGCGTTGATCGCAAACGAACCGAGAGTGAGGCGTAGTACGTGTCCGCATGATCGAGTGCGCGTAGCTCCGACTGAATAGCCTTCAACTTGTCCCGTGAATCTGCGATCTCAATCCTCAGTTCGCCACGCAGTGTCGCAATTTGTTCGATGGTCAGTCGGGCATCTTTTACTCGATCGTCGAACGTCGCGAGTTCCGCTTCCAAGGTCGCTCGCTTCTCCGTCACCGCCGCAGCTGCGTGCCAGAGTTCCTCGTAACCCGCCTTTGTTTCAGACAGAATCTGCTCCGATACCTCTGCAGCACCGACCATGCCTGCAGCGGTCACAAGAGACACGAGCACAAGCACGGAAACGATGTGTGTTTTTGGGTTCAGGGACATCAGGATAGTATAGCAGAAAAAGGGCATTATGAGAACGCAGAAAAATAGGGAGTAAGTAGTGGTTAGTGGCTAGTGCTAAAGGCAAAAATCAACTACCCACTAACCACTAAACACTACAAAACAAGGTAAAAATTCTGTAGCCAAGAGCCCCTTCTGCTACACTGTCGCCATGCTCCACGCTGTGTTCGGAATGATCGAGAAATTGCAGCCGCCACACGTCTCGGTGGAGACAAGTGGTGGTGTCAGCTATCTCGTCAGTGTCCCCCTCCATGTGTATGAAGAATTGGAGCAGGGCAAGGAAGCAAAACTCCTCCTCGCTTCACACATTCGTGAAGACCGATTCGATCTCTTCGGATTTTTGACGCGTCAGGATCGTACACTCTATCAGGCACTGGTGAATCTGGATGGCATCGGACCGAAGACCGCACTGGAAATCTGTTCGCTCCCTCGCGCACTCTTCTTCACTGCGATCGTCTCGGATGACGTGAAGATGCTCACAAGTGTGAAGGGTATCGGCAAAAAAACTGCAGAGAAACTGCTAGTGGATCTGAAGCAGTTACTGGAGAAACATCCAGAATGGTCGAGTGAAGCACATCTTCCATCCGCTGATGGAACCAGGTCAGCATCGATGGACAGCGATGCTGTCGCAGCACTGGTGTCGCTCGGGTATGACGAACAGAGTGCGATGCGGATTCTGCGGTCAGTGCCGTCAACAGTAACGCGTACCGAAGACCGTGTAGCTGCAGCCCTGAGGGCTCTATAGGAAACATACGACATACTACATACCAAATACCACATACAATTTGAAAACCACGAAGTAGATCAGACATTCACTTATGATCGAAACCACGGTAGAATCTCGCCATGCTCACACTCGATACCAAGGGCACGCTCGCGAAAGTGCTGACCCCCAGTTTCGGCATTCCAGACAGTGAACTAGCGGGCATCCGTACATCGATCCGCAAGTACACCGAAGACTGGCTCTCGGAGCGCGAAAAGGGCATGCACGCATGGTCCATGTCACCCTACGACAAGGAAGTAATCCAGAGTACGAAGAATACTGCGACGGATATCCTCGCAGAAAATATCAATACGATTGTATGGATCGGGATCGGCGGTTCCTCGCTCGGACCCAAAGTAATCCAAGAAGTATTCGAGTCTCCGAAGACTCCGATGTTTGTGATTTTGGATACGATCGATCCTGCGACTCTCTCCATGCAGATGGAACTCATCGATTGGAAGTCCGCGGCGATCGTCGTGGTCAGCAAGTCAGGAAACACACTGGAGACGATGTCTGCGTTCTTCACTTGTTATGAGAGACTCAAAAGTGCAATGCGTAGCAAAGCTGCAGAGCGTGTGATCGCAATCACAGATCCGAAAGATGGACCGCTCCGAGCACTCGTTCTGGAAGAACGTTTTCGCTCGCTCCCCATCGACTCTGCTGTCGGCGGACGGTTCAGCATCTTCACTCCTGTGGGGCTCCTTGCGCTTGGACTGCTGGGAGGCAGTATCGACCAGTTCGTGAGAGGTGCGAAGGAAATGGACACGCACTGTCAGGAAACACAGATGAGCAATAACCCGGCAGCGCAGCTGGCTGCGACGCAGTATCTGCTGGATACACGACGTGGCTATCCCATTCGCGTCATCATGCCGTACGGCGATCGACTCCAATCCATGGCACGTTGGCAGCAACAGCTGCTCGCAGAAAGCTTGGGAAAGAGCGAAGGAGACAATCCGATTCCCGTTGCAGCAATCGGTACACAAGATCAGCACTCGCTTCTGCAACAGTGGATGGCAGGACCGAGAAAGAGTTGGCACCTCTTCATTCGCGAGATCGAAAAAGAACGTCTGGAAGTCCCCCGCTCTCTCCCGGGTGCGTTTCAGTGGATGGCAGGAAAGACGTTTGGACAGCTTCTGGACGCATGTTACGAAGGCACCAGTCAGGCACTGACATCAGTAAAACGTCCGCACGCTACCATCTCGCTCCAGCGTCTGGACGAGTCACACCTCGGGCAACTCTTCTTTCTATTCCTCACCGAGTGTGTGTATCTAGGCAAACTCTATCGCATCGACATTTACGGACAGCCGGCGGTAGAGGTAGGGAAGACGATTACGAAAGCGATCTTGGATAAAGGAAGAGGAATGGCGTAGTACGTTGTACGTTGTACGTAGTATTTTTCTCGATTACTTGTTTTCGCATACTACGTACGACATACTGTGTACAACGTACTCTTTCCCCGTTTACCTATGGCCTCCCCCATCTCCGACGCAGAATTCGCAACCAAAATACTACAGTCTAACAAGGTGGTACTACTCGATTTTTGGGCTCCCTGGTGCGGTCCCTGCAAAGCGATGCTACCTGTGGTCGATGAGCTCACGAAGAAGTACGAAGGGAAAGTAGAGGTCTACAAAATGAATGTAGATGAGAACATGGACACACCGCAGAAGTTCAACGTCATGAGCATCCCAACATTCGTCATCTTCAAAGGTGGAGAAGTGAAAGAGACATTCATCGGTATGAAGTCCGCCGAAGAAATCTCCTCAAAGTTGGATGCCCTCCTGTAATCAGTCTTCATGAATATTTTCTTGGGTCTCATCGGCGTCGTCGGTGCGTTCTTTATTGTCAAGTATCGCGAACGACTCGGCGATATGATTGGTGACCCCGAATGGGCAGGCAAAGTCGGTGGCATCTACAACGTGCTGATCATCGTCGGTATACTGATCTTTTTCTGGGGAGTCGCGACTATGACCGGTACATCCGATTTCTTCTTTCGCCCTCTCCTGATGTTTATTCCCGGCTACCGAGCACCGGGATCAGACACGAGCGGTGGTGTGCCGTTTGAGGGGTTTTAAGACTTTCATTGAGAAAGAGATGCGGCTACAATGTCGCGCACGTGGGGCTGTATCCGCCTGAGGCGGATGATAGAGTCCATCGTCAGATTTCTTCCTTTCATAACGTGGGGCTGTAGCTCAGCTGATAGAGCATCTGGTTTGCAACCAGAGGGTCAGGGGTTTGAGTCCCCTCAGCTCCACCAAATACACTAACAATCCAATTTTTTCGCTTTCCTCTGAGGAAAAGTCAGCTCTAAGAGTATTGATTTTTATTAAAAAATATGTTAAAAGAGCAAACTCGCAGAGAGAGCAATTTCATTGCGAGTGCGCGCTCATTCACAACAATGGTCTACAGATGCCGGACACGGATCGGTACTCACGCTACCGAGTGTCGACCCGTGTCCGGTGAACGTTTCCACTGGAATTTTTCTTGGAAGAAGGGAGGGAATATGATTCTATTTCTGATTTTCGGGGTGATGCTCGGGGGACTTCTGCTCCTTCATCACCACAAGCTGACGGTGGTCGCCGTTGGCTTCGTTGCCATGATGGCAACTTCGGCATCGCTCTATGGATGGAGCGAGCTGGGGCATCACTTCGGTGAACCCCATGTTCGTAACTTGCTGATTAACTTGGGATTTCTGATCCCGGGCTTCAGCATCGTCGCCGCAGCGTTCGAGCGCTGCGGCATCGCGGAAAAAATCCGCGATTGGGCGAATGGCAATGTTTCCAAGACGCTCTGGACAGTATTCGTACTGTCCACATTCTTGGATAACATCGCAGCAGCGATGATCGGCGGGATTCTGGTGATGGGGGGAGCTCGCCCATCATTTCGAATGCTTGTCGGTATCATTGCCGCGAGCAACCTGGGTGGGTCAGGAAGCCCCATCGGAGACACCACCACCGTGATGATGTACGTAAGTACTCATCCGGTGGTGCCGACCTGGCAACTCTTTGTTGGCTTTGTCGGCGCCGTACCCGCCATGTTCTGTGTGAACTGGTGGGTGAAGGGGCATCCGGTTTCAGACGGAAGAGAGACCGGCGGCACTATCGATGAGCCAACCCAGATGGAGTTGGCAGTCGAGGGTGCAGGGGATGACCCTGCTGCCCTCGCTGAAAGCGAGAAGCTGCACGGACGCATCGTCGTCCGTTGGCTCTGGCTCCTACTCGGGATCCCGGGGCTTGTGATCGGCAACGTCGTTGCCGACCAGCCGGCGCTGGGTCTCTGGTCGGGCATCCTCCTCGGGTGCCTGATCGGCTGGAAGAAGCCGACGACCGAGGAAGTACTGAAGACAGTGCCGAACGCACTGTTTCTCGTCCTTCTGGTCGCTGCAGCAGAAATGCTGCCGCTGAAAATACTTCAGGGCTGGGTGGAAGGAGTCGATAAGGATGGCGTTGCCATCCTGATGGGACTCCTCTCCCCCTGGTTCGATAACATTCCCCTGACTGCCCTCTGTCTTCGGATGGATGGGTTTTTCTGGGGACTCCTCGCCTACACCGTCGGGTTCGGCGGTTCGGCGATGTGGTTCGGCTCCAGTGCCGGCGTGGCGCTGGGTCTGATCCATAAGAGGATATACGACACCAAGCAATGGTGGGGCTGGAGCGGTCCCTTCGTTGCGATGACGCTCAGCTACTTTGTGGGCGTCGTGTGCATCCTGTTTTTCAAGTGGCTCGTTCTGTAGATCATCATTCCATTTTCGAATGAGCCATGTGCCCCCTGACCACTTCGGTTGGGGGGCTTTTTTACGTCACGATTTCCGCAACCCTCCCCTGCCTCACAGCCTCGCGAATTTCCAGCCCCACCCTCTCGCCTACACTCATGGATCGTCCGTATAGGTAACCCGAATACGGAGTAGAGGCACTGCCCGGTGAACCCGGAATACGGAACGACACATCGAAGATCACGATGTCCTCCTTCCCCTCTTCCGCAACCACCGCACCCTGCAGTGCGAATGGTCCGATCATGCCCTTACCACTTGGGTCGAGCTCCTTTGGTAGCTTCTTGCACGCAGTGACAAATTTCTCGCCGAGTTCGAATGCCTTTTCCAAAATCGATTCCTTCACCGTGCACGCGACATGACCCGTCTCAATCATTTTGAGTGGAACGTGCTTCATGGCTTTAGTCTGCTCTTCTGCGGTCATACGGAGGAAACCGTCGAGGTTAGTCTGTCGGCGCATATCGGTACCCAGTAGTTCCAGTTCGCCACTCAGAGGCGAATAAAATAAATTGAAGTTGATCGGAGCACCGACGATGAATTCCTCGATCGTCGCATCACGCCAGTTCTTCGATACTTTTCCTTCTTTCTCCAGTCTCGATCCTACTGATTCGTATTCGTCATCACTCCCCACGATAAAGAATGCACGCTCGTAGCTCCGCGTTGCTTCCGCCGCCTTCACGAGGACGGGGCGATCAATCTCTTTGGCATCCTTGAAAATCTTTGGTGTGCGGATCCCTGCCTTCTTGAGTAGATCGTACTGATTGAATGGCTGATCACGCTCTTCCAACTTGAGGAGCGTGCGTGAACCAAAGATCGGCACGGAAAAATCGTTCTCGACCTTAGCGAAATCAGAAAAATAAACCCAAAAGTAACGATTATGCACGAAGATCGTGTTCATTGCCTGCAGTTGCTTCTGGATTTTTGAATTGAGCACATCCTCGAACTGATCGACGACAATGGTTTCATCGACGCAACCTCTCCCCGTCCAACCATTGTTCATTGCCTGCCCGACCGAAGCTCCATCGGAGCGAAGGCGGGTCAATTGTTCATTGTTCATTCCACGAGTCTTGAAGTACTGACTGTAGGTCTTCTCTCTCCCCTTCTTCGCAACACAAACCGTGTGTAAACCGTGTGCTTTCGCCCCATGACACACATCCAGTCCAGAATGACCCCCCAGCACCCCCACGGTAATTTTGGAGTGATCGTAGCCGTTGAGGAGTGCGTCAATATTCATTGATAGAGAGGAATCAATTATCAATTATTCATTATCAATTATCAATTTTTTTCTAGCCCAAAATATCCGCAAGTCTCCCCTGTTCTATCGCCTCCTTGATCTCACGAGCGATGCGACGACCCGTGCTCATCGGCACGTCGTAACGGAGAGTTGTGTAGGGTGATCCTTCGATGAATGGGTTGGTACCAGCGACGATGCGCGCACTGATCTCGAAGACGTAGATCTGTAGCTTGCGAGTGACGATCGTCTCCAGACAGAACGGACCGAAGAGTCCTTTGCCACCACAGAGTTTCTTGCTGGATGCGACAACACGATCTCCCATCGAGTAGAACTCAGGCAGCATCGACTCGCGAACGACGAGTGGAATGTTCCCGACGATCGTATAACTCGTATGGATCTTGGCAGAGAGCTGATCCTCAGCCTTGATGCGACCGATGGAATCAGCATTCGATTCGTAGCGCTTGTCGAAGCTCATGATCTCGAGCTCGTTCGTTAGGCCCGACTGGAAGAAATGGGCGTAGAGCGGCACTCCGACGATGTATTCCTGAATTGCGTAGTCGTTATCATCAGGGTATTTGCGATTTTTGACTTCCCAGAATTGCTCCGGAGTACGGACGACGAAGTAGCCAAAGCCACCACCTGCGCCGTGAAACTTCACGATCACTGGTCGATCGATTTCCTCGGGAGATGTGAATACTTTTGGTAGCAGTAGTCCCGCATCCTCGAGCCATACGCGTTCCATTGATCGGTCAGATTCCCACTCCAGAATATTTTTCGTTCCGTAGTACATCGTGTCCATTGTTTGTACGCGTTTGTGCCCCATGTATGCAATGTACGAACCGTGCGGAATGATGATGGCGTTACGCTTCAGGAGTTCAGGCTCGACTTTGCTATCCCATTCACTCCAGTCATCAACCAAAATCATATGATCTCCTAAACCGTAGCTCTTATACGCACGCTCACTCCCCTTCTTGCAGATAACAATCGAAGGTACACCTTCGTCCTTTGCGCCTTTCAGAATCTGCAGCGCTGAGTGGCTGCCAATCGTCGCGATCGCGTAATCCGCCGGATTACGAGAAGAGGGAGCCGATGCTTTGGTTGCTCGGTCTGTCATGATATTTCCGGAATTGTACTAGATCTCATGACGTGTATCAATCGGATTTTTGAGTATTTTGCTGTGCGCTACAACTCGCACTTCACTTACCCACCAATAACGTCTTTGGGGCCCACAGGTACTGCAGATGCTGATGAGCTGATGACTTCTACTCCATCTATAATAATCTCGGAAGAAGCTATAGCATCCTCTACTAAGAGCTCGTCACCTCCGCAGGCAGCATCAGCAGGCATGTCATAGACCGAAAACACCCGATAGCGAGACGAGTCCAAGTACATGCAGTAACCAGTGTGATTGTCACTTGGGAAGCTATCGTCTTCAGGCACTGCAGCGATATATGTAGGCACAAGTGCGTCGATCGATAGGCAATCAGCTAATTCGCTGGCTGTCGTACGGCAGATTGGCACTGCATTCGCGACTCCTTCGTTTAACGAAACTCCTTGTCCACTAAATGCGGTACTACTCCACTCATCGATCACATGTTGTGTCATGGCCTTTTCGATCGTACGGGCGGAGACCAGCCGCCCTGCTTGCTCGGCATCCTCCAATTGTTTACTGGGATTGATGGCGACGATCACGATGCTAGACAGAAGTCCGATGATCCCGACCCCAATGAGGAGTTCGATCAGTGTGAACCCGCGTTCAGTCGCCTGAGAGAGTCTGGCACTACTCATCATGCAGGAAGCGAAAAAATCATGAACCACACGAACGCAGCGATGCACGCGACAACTATCGAACGTGCAACTGCTCTACCAGCACCGAGCAAGCGAAGCGATCCTGCTATTCCTCCGAAGAGAAAGAGTACTGCAATCACCGTTTCAGTCAGCGGCTTACCTGCAAAGAGGAGACGAATCACCACAATGAACAATGCGACCGATGTGCCGAGTGCAACGCCCGATGCGTAGGCTCTGGAACCACGTTTTTTGAGTTCAGCAAACATGCTGAGTGCGGCAGAGATCAGTAACGCCGACGTCATACCGATCCATGCATAGGGTCCGGTAAAAGGACCTGCACCGAGCAATGCGATCATGACCGCAAGCAAAATACATGCGTGAGAGAAGAGAATCAGCAGAATGATATCGAGTTTTGGAAGCTGCGGATGCGTGAACTCCACCACGTTCAGCGGCATGTTCTGAACATGCGTGAGTCTGACGGCATAGAGCCAGACGAGGATGCTCATGCCAACGACCAAAATAATATTGCTGACCAAAAAAATCTGGAGCACAGTTGAGGACTGAATGTGTGCCAGGACGACATCGAAGGTAGTAATCATCATGAGTGAATCAAAAAAGAATGGATATCGAACCACGAGCTAGTCCGCCAAACGGACAATGGATAGATGGAGGTGCCGGCGGGAATTGCACCCGCGTATGGGGGTTTTGCAGACCCCTGCCTTACTGCTTGGCTACGGCACCAATAAGAATGATCAAAGGATACGGTATTGCAGCTCTCTTGTCCTGAGCCTGCCTGCCGCAGGCAGACCTGTCGAAGGACTGCTTGGCTACGGCACCGTGACAGCGATTGTAGTCGCTTTTACAGATATACGAAATGCTTTCTCTCTATAGATAATCGGCCCTTTTCAGGGGTTACTCCTTCGCAGCGGCTGGGTCATTGAACGAGACACTCTTCAAAATCAGTGCCACTGCCTTTGCTTCATCTTCTTCGATACTGAGTGGAAAGGAACCCGTGAAGCTATAGCCGGTCTTCTCTTTCGATGCGGACAATTGGTAGTACCGACGAATCGGTTGACCGGGAGTAGGCCTGGCACTGAAGACGTGGATCGAAGACTCGTCACCATCGATGAAGACCGTTTCCTTGTCGATCAGCTGATACTCGGGAAGAGACGAAACAGCCAAGATGTTAGCCTGCGAATACTCGGTGGTACCGAGATCCGTGGAGAGTGGCTCGGTTGTGACAGTCACAGTATCCAACTGACCCGCATGTGGCTCCGTTGCCTGAAACGCAGTCATGGTCTCCTCAGGAACACCAAGTGTGCGCAGCGTATCCTCGGATAATACCTTCCAACCATCTGGCAAACACGCAGCAAAAACCTTATTCCAAAACTGCTGCGTGCACTTGGCAGTGGTGCTCGTACTACCAGATCCACCACACGCGGCAAGCAGTGTCATCATCCCAAGCAAAGCGAGTGTGCGCTGCATGGGGTTCATGGTAACACGAGTCGGAGGACCGACGAAAGCGCATCCAGATGACGAGGGACATCAGTTGACAGTATCGGATTACCTAGCAAAATCGTACCCTAGAGGATTGAGGAAATGATTCCTTTTTGGTATACTATCCTGATGCCTACAAAACGCTTTGGAGCGGCTCTGACACTGGTCACTCTCGTGATCGCACTCTTCCCAACGACTGCGCTCGCGGTCTGTTCACTGAGTGCACTCGACACTGTGGCTGGACTCGGAACTGAGGTCACTGTGAAAGGATGTGAACCATCGACAACGCTCGTGGTTCATATGACTAATCCCGCTGGTGGTCGCCTGACTCGACAGATCACGACCGATGCGAATGGCGATGGAGTCACACAAATCGAAGGTGAGGAAACAATTATCGCCGGAAAGAATGAAGTGAAGTTGAATGACACGCAGGTTTCATTCATCACGCTTGCGGATAGGCCAAATGAAAGCGAATCAATGTTCGTCACTGGTAGTGTTTCTGCGCAGGTAAATGAAGTATTTTCGGCCTCCGCATTACTGAGAGACGAATACGGCAATGCCGTTGCCGGTCGTCCAATGGCACTCGTCTCCAGCAGAGCGCAAGATGACGTTGTTGATACAACGGGCAAAACAGATGCAAACGGACGCATTTCCTGGAATGTGATCCCTGGTTCAAACGGACAGATGACACTCAGCGTCTACGACGTCATGAGTGGCAGGCAGATGAAGCTCTCGAAAACAGTAAGCGTTATCGGAGGAAGCGTACTCAGCGCTTCGCTCGGTGTTGGGCAATCAGACAATCCACCTATCACTGCCGATCTCAGTAACGGCATTGCAGAGAGTGTCGAGATCACACTGCCAGACGGTGGCAGCACTGTTCGCGCAGGCGAACTCTTCAGTATGCGCTTCCGTGTCGTCGACGACAACAATCAAACAGTGCGCAGCTTCGTAGGCTCGTTTTACGTTGACTCGACTGATCCGGATGGCGATCTGCCGAAGAAAGGTCTGGATACACGCAAGCCTGAAAGCGGATCCATCGATATCCGACCTGCAGATCAGGGTGAACGCGAAGCGTCGCTCACGTTTTTGATCCGCCGAACAGGCAAACAAACGATTTCAGTCTACGACAAAAATGATCCGGATCTCCGAGGAGAGATCGTGCTGAATGTGACAGGCAAAGGAGCAAGCTCGCAGTCTGACATCGAAATCCTGGATCCTGCTCCGGGAGCAGAGGTAGGAAAAACGAGCTTCCAAGTCAGTGGACGCGCACCTGCATTCGTGAATCTAGAATTCCGCGGCGGACTGGAAACAGTACGTGGCGAATCCGATGCTGAGGGTGTGTTCTCCGTCGAGATGGAATTCGCGGATGATGCAACACAAGCAACAGTCGTCGTCACGAGCGAGAACGGAACATACGAAGCAACTGCGACATACACCATTGATCGCATCGCACCATCTGTCACTTCCATCGCTATCGACCCAACCGAAGGTCGCACGGGTGATCCCGCAACTGTACGTGTCGTCTCCGAAGCGAATGTTGCCACGATGATCGCCACGGTTGCTGGAAAAGACACGCCGCTGGTTGCGACTGCGGAGGATCCAACGATCTATACAGGTACCATCACAGCACCGACCGAGCCTGGCACTGTCGATGTTGCCGTGAAAGCATCAGACACCGTGGGTAACCAATCAGCAATGACAGTCGTAAAGTGGAACGTAGCAACAAAAGAAGTGCCAAAGGTACTCAATGTGCAAGCGATCGGACAGGCACAGCAAATCGCAGTATCGTGGGATGCCGTTGGCGGCACTGATGTTGCTGAGTACAACATCTATATCGCGAAGGAAGATGATCCCGAGAATGACCTCTACAGTATCGGAACGAAAAAGGCCGTCACCTCTGCAACGCTTAAGGATCTACCACTCGGTTTCACGTACCTCATTCGCGTCACCGCGATTGATAAAGCTGGAGTCGAAAGCGTAGAAAAGAGTGACCCGGCGTCAGCGTCTCCGCTCGGCACTCGTCTGAGTGTGACTGCAGGAGAGCAGAGCCTGAGACTGGAATGGCAGAAGATGTCTGAACTTCCACTCAGTCACTTTGAACTCCGTTACGGCGTCGAACCAGATCAACTCACCGAGGTTCGCAGAATCAATGGCGAGGCAGAAAGCTTCATGCTTCGCGACCTCTTGAGTGGAGTCGAATACTTCCTGGAGATGACACCCATTGCGGTCAACGGGCAAACACGTGCAGATCTCACAGTACGAGCAAGTGGCACGCCGACAGGCAAAGGCTTCATCGCTGGAGTCTCGGAACCTGTTCCTGATAACACATTCGATGATCTGCACTCTGGTGCACCAAGACAGCCGATCGTGAAGCAACCAACGAATGCAAATACTGGTATGTCGACTGGCATGGTCTGGGGGTTACTCGTTCTCTCTGTTTGTGGATTCGGAATGTATGTTCGACACGCACAGGGCGAAAGGCGCAAGGCACAACTCTTTCTCAGCATGATGCAGGAGCGTTACCATCGATAGCTCTATGGTCTCCCCTGCTACAACTCTACGGTCACTCTCGGTTGGCGGGGCCACGTATGACCTGTTTGTGTCTTTGAGTGATGCGGTCACAGACAATCAGGGATCGATCGTGCTGCCATCTGGCAGCAAAACGACTATCAAAGGTGTCATCGAAGCATGTGGGGGTGGAGCGGCCAATACGTCTGTGGGGCTTTCTCGACTTGGGCTAGATGCATCCTTCTGCGGAGTACTGGGATCCGATCAGTGGGGAGAGAAAATGCTCGCGAATATGAAAAAGGAAGGTGTACGAACCGAATCTGCGACGATCGTCGAAGGCGAAACGAGCAGCTTCTCCGTTATCATCAGTACCGGCTCTGATCGGTCGATCCTGACTGCACGTGGTGTCAGTGAACACCTGCATGACGTGACATTCGATCTGGATGCCGTGAAAAAGTCAGACGTGATCTATCTCAATCATCTCTGTGAAACATCGTGCATGATCGAAAATGACATCGTACGAATGCTCAACAATTTTTCGGGGCACCTAACATGGAATCCTGGCGGATGTCAGATCGATGCAGGCATGCATCAGAAAGATAAGAATGAACTCTTGGCACTCACCTCGCTTTTACTCCTGAATAAGGAAGAGGCACTTCGCTTCACAGGCGAGAAGAGTGTGGAGAGCGCGATCGAACGCCTTCGTGCAGCAGGGGTCAAATGCGTGTGCGTCACGGATGGCAAAAATGGTGCTGTCGCCGAAAATGAAACTGGGCGATACCACTGCCCTGTTCTACCCGTTACGATCGTGGACACGACAGGTGCCGGCGACGCGTTCGGAACAGGGATGACATGGGCACTCAGCAGCGGCCAATCATTGCAAATTTCGATGATTGCTGGTACACTCAATGCATCACGTGTTGTGAGTACGATTGGTGCTGAAGCAGGTCTCCTGAGTAGAAAAGAAATGGAGTCTCTCCTCGCCGCAAACACCATCGTTACAACCACAATCGCGTAACTTTCACACCCACTCCCTCTACACGTCTATGTCAGACAATCTCGTTCAGATTCAAGAGCTCATCGATTCTGCGATGTCTTCGCTGAAGACAGCGAATGCGATGCTCCGTGATGTCACAGGCGTTGCAGACCCATCACGCGAACGTATCGCAACGCGTGCAGGGTCTATGTCACGCTCTATCGCTCCAGGAAGTGATGCAGTACGTGTTGTGGAAGGCATCTTCGATGGACAGAACATGGTGGATGCGGATGGTCAGACCTATCCGATTCCTGCCAACTACGCATCGAAGAGCAAACTGGTCGAAGGAGATGGAATGAAGCTCTCGATCACGGAAGATGGCAAATTCATCTACAAACAGATCGCACCAATAGATCGAAAATCTGTGGTCGGCGTCCTGATTTCAGAAGACGGGCAGTACAAGGTGCTATCCGAGGGTAAGGCATACAGAATTCTCCTCGCTTCGATCACGTTCTATCGTGCAGATATCGGCGATCAGGTGACGATTCTCATCCCAACTAAAGGTGAGGCGAGTTGGGGCGCTATCGATGCGGTGATCCCACGCAGTCTCACTGACGCCGCGGCGGAGACGATGATGAAGAAGACACGTGCAAAGAAAGAGACTGATGGAGAGATGAGTCCGGAGATGTAGATCACGAAAGAGAAACCTAGCGGTTTCCCTTTCGTGGACTATCCCTTCCCTATTTTGTGGTGCTCAGCGTCGGGACCCACCTATCGGCACCCGCCGCTTCGCACACTTTATTAATCAACAAGAAACGGCAACCCAATGCCAATCTTCGTGCCGCTCTTGATGCACATCGCCGACGCTCGTGTAACACTGTCCCGTCCATACTTGGCATGCAGCTGATCGAGTGCCTGCTGAAGAGATTCGCGATCGGTCGCGCTCTTTTCTGTTGTGAACAGTGAAAGCCTGGAGCCTTCACGCGGGATGAGACCAAAGAGTGCAGCACCGATCTGTGTACACCGACGACGAGACACCTCCGCTTTCTCATAACATGCGAGTGCCGCAGGAAGAATCTGCTCCACTGTATCCGCAGGTTCTGAAAGCGAAAGATTCTCGCCGAGAAAATGCATGTCTGGGTCTCGCATCCACACTGATACATGTGTGGCAACCAGTTCCCATCGTCTCATCTTAGTCACGATGTACTCGATGTGCTTCAGTAGGTGTGCTCTGATAATCGTCTGATCGGACGTGGCACGAAAACTGCGACAACGCGAGATGGATTTGGGTGGGGTGATCTGGTCCGATACTGGATCCAAACACTCTCCCCGAAGTTCACGTTTCATGACAAGGCCCGGCATTCCACAGAGATCTCGAAGCAGTGCATCTGAAGCCGATGCGATATCCCAGGCAGTATGCAGACCCTTTGCAGCGACTTTCGGGCTCGTCGCTCTTCCGATGCCAGGGATGGCGTCGGCAGGTCGATCCTGAAGAAATGTCTGAATATCGGACGAAGCGAGTACTGTGATGCCCGCTGGCTTTCTGTACTCACTCGCCATCTTGGCAAGTAGCTTGCTACTCGCGATCCCAACAGAAACAGATAGTGCGGTTTGCCGTAGCACATCCTGCCTACGATCATTCGCCCATGCGTGAAGATCATGAGGAATCCCTCCAACCATCGACCGAAGATCCAAAAACCATTCGTCGATCGACATCTGCTCTAGAAGCGGACACGATTCACTCAGAATAGATTCAATCGCATGCGAGGCAATACCTGTCTCTCGGAAGTCCGATGGCATCTCGATCGCTCCGGGGCAAAGTTTTCTTGCTTCCGTCAGTCTCATGCCAGTCTTCACGCCTTTTGCCTTCGCTTCATACGTTGCTGCGATCACGCATCCGCCACCCATGCCAGCTGCAATCACTGGCTTGCCCTGCAGATGGGGGTGCTTGCGAACGAGGATAGATGCGAAAAAAGAGTCGGCGTCGATGTGGGCGATGGACGGGATTGGGTACGTTGTACGTAGTACGTTGTACGTAGTATCCATTGCTAATGATCGAATGCACTACGATAGAGACCTGTGATCAGTCGACCAACTGTTACGCTCTGCTCAGATACTTTTTGAAACTCTTCCTTGTCCATATATCCAATGTCTCGAGAAATAAGAATTTGGTTCTGTACCTCCGTAAGAGAGGATTGTGCCATCTCATAGAAACGCCGCTTCTCTTCTCTACTCCTACGGCGGAAACCTTCTGCAATATTTGAGCTAACAGAGACGGAGGATCTGCGTAGTTGTGACACTAATCCAAATCGCTCATCGGTTGGAAAATTTTTTGTTACTGGATAAACCATCAATACAAGTTTGTGCGCCTCTTTCCATGTGACCAGGCCAGTAAATGATTGAATGCTTTCCATACTACGTACGACGTACAACGTACTACATACTTCAGATCGTCATCTTCCGCACCAGTCCCACGACCACACCTGCGACTTGCAGTTCCTCGATAGCATAGAGATCTGGATAGTCTGGGTTCTCCGCCTGCAGATAGACTTTGCCCTTCTCGCGCTTCAGGCGCTTGAGCGTGAACTCTCCATCCATCACACCGACGACGATATCGTTGGGCTTCGGCGTCTTGCTCTTATCCACAAGCACCAAATCCCCTTCGTGAATACCGGCACCGATCATGCTGTCCCCTTTTACGCGTAGAAGAAATGTCGCATTCTTGTTTTTCACTAGATAGCTTTCGATCGTAATTTGTTCTTCGGCGTGCTCTTCCACAGGTGCGGCGAATCCCGCTGCAATAGGACCGAACAGTGGCAGTGTCATGGGTGCCATGCCCTCTTCGTGAGGGAAGGCGATGATCTTAATCCTCCCTTTTGGATCCTTTTCTAGGTGCCTCGCAAGCACAAGAGTGTTGATCACCTTCGCGATCGAGTTTTTGCTCCTGACACCGAATGCAACTGCGAGATCGGCGAGAGATGGCGAATATCCACGTTTCCCTTGGAACTCAGTAATGTAATTGAGGACGGTGCGCTGGTGGGCTGTAAGCGTGTGTGTAGCCATAGAAAAAGGGGTGAGAACGAACGTACACCATCGTAGGTGTACGAGCGTACTTTGGTCAAGAGGGTAGGCTATTTCTTCGTTGCGAGACCGAAGCAATGTGACATGGCAATACCCGACTTTGTGGTTTTCATACGCAGATTCTTTTCTGATATCGCATTAATGTGTAACTTCTTTTTCAATAATATCACCATTGATTTGCATTATTATTCTATTACAAAATCCACCAGCCTTGAATGGCGCCTCGCCAGCAGCGTATCGCACTTCGTAAGGAATGCTCTTGCCTTGCAATAATGTTTCTATGGCATACATTCCAAATAAATGATCAAGAGTGTCACAGCCACCGTGTGCAGTGGTTCTGACGTACATGGGGTTTTCACCGTGGTTTGGAGCTTCTGTGATCTTTCCGGCCAACCATTCATTGAAACGCTCCTTAGCGTGCATGGTTCTATAGCTTTCATCACTTGTAAAATTATTTCCTACAATACTGATTCTCGTTGTTCCCCATGGCACGCCAACATTGGGATGGAATCTGACGATTCTCCCAGAAATTTCATCATCTTCATTTTTTATGTATAGCTCGTCTAACGTTTCTTGATCTACATTTGGTATGTATATCGTTATTCCGGCACAACTTTCTTTCAATTCTCTGTATATCTCAAAAGTTTTATGTACACGAGGAAATGGAAATCTATACCCTTCAGTATTTACAATCGCGGATATTACATCTTCAAAGTTATCAGATTTCTTGAGTCTATCAGCAATTGCATGAGGGAATGCTCGCTGTAAAATTGCCACTGCTTGCTCGGCTGGATAAAGTAACTGCGCTCCAGCGTGACTCAACACCTGCTTTATCTTTGTTATTGTTAAAAATTCGGCGTTTGTCGCATCAAGAGTATCCAGTGAAAGCAAGTTGCGTATGTGCCCAAAAATTCCGAGTCCATAGTCTCTCACTATTTTATTTTTTTTGTCATCTAGCTCTGGTGCAGTCTCCCCTAAATATTCACGTACTTCATCTGTGCCCATAATTTGTAACCTGTGGATATCCACATGAACATTATGCTTTTGAAATTCCTCAACATGATTTACCAGTCTAGTACTACGCTTATCTACAACTTGCGGATGAGCATTAATAACAATGCCCCCTACTTTCCCAGAAATATCATCAATAACGCTCTTAACTTGTTCTGCAGACCTACAATCCACTACTGCAATTTTTGATTCATCAAGATCTCTCTCATAATGACGTAATCGATCAAATTCATGTATTTGTAGTGCTGATAGCTCCAATTGCTCTGCAGCTAATGCAGCAGCTGTGGACTTTCCCACACCAGATACACCTTCCAGAACAAAAGGGACTGCCGGGTGAGATGTCACATGCCGAACGATGGAATTCGCGGCAGCGACTTGCTGGTTTGTATACAATTTTGGCATGCAAATCAGATTATAAGCCTTTTGCGCCATTTGTCAATTTTCACTCGTACATACTCATTATTCGATCTTGTCCATGTCTTTCTCCTTGATGAGTTCCATGTACATGATCGTCCACACTGCATGTTTGAAGATATGCAGATACGTGAAGAAGTACGCCGCAACGAACGTGAGAATCAGTCCCACGATGCCAGCAATGGTGTAGCTCACCACAGGCTGTGCGACATAGGTGAGAAGAATGCCGCCGCCAATCACAACAGTTGGAACGAGTAAGATGATGAGCGTATTGATAAAGATGCGAACGGAAATGATCGTGAGGAGGAGAAACAAAAATGTGACGTGTGGGATGAAACTCATAATGAGTTTGACGCTCTTGGCACCACCGGCAAAGACACTCAGCTTCTCAACGACGATGGCAGGCTCGATAAAGGTCGAAAAGAATTTGAGAATGTTCGAAATGATCCACACAATCGCAGCTACAGTGATGAGGAATACTTCCATGCCACTGCCATAGCGAAGAATGAGCGATATCGCAGTCGTAAAGATGGATAAGCTGGTGAAGATGAAGATCTCGTGGACTGCCAAAATAGGAAAGAAATTGTAGAGGGAGAGGACGAAGCCACCATTCACCTTCTCTTTCGCATGCGCCTTCGCAGAGAGCCCAATGATGGCGCCTGCAGCAAAACTGGGGGCGAACATCTCAATAATGAGCAGAAGGCAGAAGAGAGTGATGAGCGTGACGAAGAGCCAGAACGGAATGCTCTCGTAGAGGAATATTTCGACGTCGAACAGTCCTGCGTCCTCCCCGCGGAAATAGCTGTAGAGAAAGTACACCTGATAGGTAACCAGTTTTACATCGAGCAGAATCTCAAAAAGCGTCCCAAAGTACCCCCAGCGCCTGAGAGCACGCTCGGTCGTTGTAATGGTCCATGCCTGCGCGATGATTTCGCGAGGAGTTAGCATAGGAGTGAGGCTACTTCTTCCAAAGATCCTGTAACAATTGATAGTCGTAATCCTCACCGAGAACGATCACCAGATCAGCTGTTTCTTCTTCAGTAAACGAATCTGGGAGCGCCTTACCTGATTCAATACCTAAGAGGTCGCTCAAGAACGATCCATGCCACGGAATACTCTTCTTCAGAAGATCGGAGTCCTGTTCGGTTCTTGCGCGAATATCGATGATCGATTTCTGGAGATCCGGCGTGCCCTTGGGTCCATAATTATCGATGCGCACAATGTCGAAGCCGTAGCGAAGTAACTCGCCTGCAAGGAGTCTGGCAGCTCCTGATCGCGCACCCGCATTCAGAATCGAGATACGTACAGGGGCGAAGAGCATCTCGCGGTTCTGGGTTACAAGAGAAATAAATACCTGTAACTGTTTCCATGTAACTGGAAACTCGGGGATGGAGACAGGGAGAAAGACTGCAGCTCCGTCGAACTCTTCGCGTGGCGGTGCATAGAGGAAACCTCCTGGTTCAATCAGGCTACCAAAAAGACCATTCTGGTCACTGAGTTGGATGCCGCTGATGCGTGACGTATCGATCGATTTTGCAACGGACACAAACCCGAGAAGCTCGCGAACGGAGAAGGTCGACTCGATATTCTTGGAGAGAATGGAGAGCATGTCCATCGCCTTCTTGGGGCTACGAAGAATACCTTGCGAAAGAGCCGTATCAGAGAGTGCGGAGAGAAGTTGCTGCTGACGAGCAGAGCGTGAAAAGTCGCTGGTCGTGTGACGGGTGCGTGCATACTTGAGCGCCGTCTCGCCATCCAGATGCTGCATGCCCTTGCGAATCGAAAATGTGACATATGAGTAATTGGCCCCCGGATACTCGGGATCGACGATATCGTATGGGACATCGATATCGACACCACCAAGGAGATCGACAGCTTCCGTAAAGCCGGAGAACGTCACCTTGATTGTGCCGTGCATCGTAAGACCGAGGAGCTTTCCAATCTCCTGTCCAAGCTGCGAGAGCGCTTGCTTGGATGCCTCCCCTGGTTCTAGACCATCTCGAACAAGCGCATTTTTGTAGTCTCGATACAGGCTATTGATACGACCCTCTCCCATTTTTTCAGTGGAGAGTGCATAGAGATCGCGTGGGAGAGAAAGAAGGAAGACACTCTTCGTCTTCTTCGCATCGATACTCGCAACCATCACCGTATCGGTGAGATCCACACCATCATGATCCTTGTCCCCCACTCCGAGCAGAAGCACATTAGTAAATCCGAGATCATCCCGAGGAAGATCCACAGCTGCAAGTGTGACTCCACCAAGTGCCAATTCTTTGAGCCTGAGAAGCACACGCATGGAACCGATGATGAGAAGCAGAACGATCAGGAAGACCGTCAGCCACATCCACACCTTCTTGAGAGTTTGCTGACGAGTGACGACTCCTTCGGAAAGATCGTCGGACTTCTCGGGGACAAGGGACCGAAGCATCTTGAGCCCACTCAGCATCACAGGCAAAGCCGTGAGTAGTCGCTGCTTCCAGAGGGAAGGCGCCGACTTTTCTCGCACACGTCGAACAGTAAATGACATCAAAGAGATTGTACCGAAGGGATGCAAGAATGTGAACCCACGGACTGACAAGTGATGTATACTTTGATCCATGAAATACATCTTTCTGGAGGTCGACCCTGTCGACACGAAAGTGATTCAGGCGCACTTCCCTGACGCAGTCATCGTGCATGAAGCACTGAGTGGCACCGAACTCGTGAAGGCATGTAGGGATGCAGATGTCGTCTCGTGTTTCATTTACAGTCCGTTCACCAAAGATGTGATCACGAAGCTGCCGAAGCTCAAACTACTCTGCACGCGTTCTGTTGGCACCAATCACATCGATCGTGCTGCCTGCGATGCACAGGGAATCCGCATCTGCAATGTGCCTGACTATGGTTCGCATGTGATCGCTGAGCATGTGTTTGCGCTTCTACTCAGTGCGCTACGTCACATTTCAGTTGCTGATAAGCGAGTCGAGGAAGGGCAGTTCGATTATCACGGCCTACGCGGAATGGCACTCAGGGGCAAAACGATCGGCATTGTAGGAACCGGAAAAATCGGTACGAGAGCTGCAGAAATGGCACTCGGTTTCGGTATGCGTGTGATCGCGGTGGATCAGTGTCGCGTGTTGGAGTTAGAAAAAAGAGGTGTTCTCTACACGGATATCGAAACGCTGGAACGCGAATCCGACATCATCACACTGCATGTTCCACTGCTCCCGGAGACAGAACATATGATCAATGCCGCCTCAATAAAGCGCATGAAGCAAGGTGTGATCATCGTCAATACAGCACGAGGGGAACTGATCGATTCAGCAGCGCTGCTGGAGGGACTGAAGTTTGGAAAAGTTGCACGGGCTCTCTTGGATGTACTGGAACACGAGAAAGATGTCGCGTGGAACCAGGAACTGGTCTCGCATCCGAATGTCATCGTTACCCCGCACATTGCGTTTTACGCCGATCAGAGCATGGAACGCATGTACGAAGATTGTTTCGCTTCGATCGAGGAGTACACGAAAGGCAAGCCACTCAGCCACGAGGTGAAAGATGAGAAGAAAGTGTGTGACCTTCCGGGCGTGAGAAAAGCGTAAGTACACACGCTTTAGTAGAAATGGGTACCAGAAGAAAGTGAATCATCTCCCGGCGCCTAGCGAGTCGCCGTAGTACGACATGACGAGGTGAGTGCCCCGAAGGAGCGCCGCACTGTTTGAGTCCGCCGGAGGCGGACGAGTTTGCGGCGCGTCACTCATCGAGTCATAGTCGAACAGGCGACGAGCTCAGCGACGGAACCTTTTGGCTCCACCTTTTCGGTTACGAAAAGGTGGAATGAAACTGTTCATCTAAGAATAAAAAAATCTGCTCAGTGTCAGGCTACGCGTGCCACTCGATAACGCTCGAAGTTGCCTTGCGATCATGCGGCATACCATCTTCCTGTGTTGCGTGACCAATCATGACGGCACCGATGACGATCTGATGATCTTTGAGCTTCAGAATATTGTGTGCAGGACCATGGTGGAGCGACACCCAGCAAGACGAGAGTCCTTTGGCAGCCGCAGCAAGCATCAGGCCGTACATCGCACCAGCACACGAATACTCCATTTCTTTGGGATTCCAAATCGGACCCAAATCCACTGCTGCCTGTGCACTGCGATCGCAGGTCACGACGATGAACGTGCCGACCTCGGACTCAAAATTGCCGTAGCAACTGATGTTCATGAGCTCATGCATTAGCTCCTTATTAGTGACAACATGGAAACGCCATGGCTGCGTGTTTTCGACGCTTGGAGCCAAGACCGCTGCCTGAATCATCTCTTCTATAGTATCTTTATCAATAGGAGTCTTCGTAAACGATCGCGTGCTGCGACGCTTCTGCATGAGAGCCAAGAGACCTGCGAAATCCATAAGAAAGGTGGAGGAACAGACGCAAGTATATGCTGCTACCACTCCTTACGCCATATAACAAAAAAGACCGACTCGTGAGAGGCGGTCTTTGTGTTAGGCAAGAAAACGATTAACCGTTCTTCTGAGCCTTGAAGCAGTTCAGGCACAGAACCGGGCGTCCGCCTTCGGACTCCGGACGTGGCTTGAATGGCACTTCGCAATCTGTGCCACAACTGGCGCAGGTTGCTGCGTGCATCTCACGTGTGCTCATGCGCTCGTTCTTGCGCTTATCGCGACAAGCTTTGCAGCGCTGAGGTGCAGCGAGGCCGCGCTCCTGATAGAAAGCAGCTTCACCTTCCGTGAAGGTAAAATCTGCACCACAGTCGCGGCAGGTGATCTGTTGATCAGCCATACTGAGAAAAGAAAAAGGAAGTAAAACTGCAACCTTCCTTGTTTCGTAGCCTACCGGTGATAAAACCTGGGATAACTATGGTACTAAGGCGTTTGCATGACAATAGTACGGCATTGCGGCTCACTCGTCAATCTGATTCCGCTCTATTTAGAGTAAAAACAGCAGCCCCAGCGTCACTCCAGCCCCAAACACAATCCCCCCGATTACCTCTTTCAGCGAGTGTCCGATCCTCTCTTTGAGGACACTCAGCTTCTGGAGTTGATTGAGCACCTTCGCCTGCTCCCCGATCTCTTTGCGACTGACCATCGCGTCGTACCAGAAGAGAGATGCAATCACGAATGCGATGGCAAACTCGATCGAATCCAGTCCCGCATGTTGCCACACGACGATAAGGAGCGACGTCACGAATGCCGAGTGCGTCGAAGGCATGCCGCCAGACCGGAAGAACCCTTCATGCCACGCACCACGCGTGATCCCTTCGCTTACAATTTTGACGATCTCAGAAAGAAACCCGACGATGACCGGAATCAAGAAGATGTAGGTAGAGAGGAGATCGCGCATGGAGGGAGTATACATCCTCTCCCCCTTGCACCTCACCCCCATCCCCATCCCCTCTCCGTCGCAGCGGAGAGGGGTGCCGAACGAAGTGAGGCGGGGTGAGGTGCAAGGAGCGGGTGCGAGGACACAAAAAAACCGAGGAGACAGAAGTCAATCCTCGGTTTCGTTTTTTTTCCTTTTGTTCCTTTCTTTCCTATTTGAGTTCTACCTTTGCGCCTGCAGCCTCCAGCTTCTTCTTCATTTCATCAGCTTCAGCCTTTGCGACGTTCTCCTTGAGTGGCTTTGGTGCACCGTCTACGAGTGCCTTGGCCTCACCGAGTCCAAGACCCGTGATTTCACGAACGACCTTGATAACAGCGATCTTCTGAGCACCGCCATCTGCAAGCTCAACAGTGTAGGAAGACTTCTCTTCAGCAGCGGCAGCGGCTACAGGAGCAGCAGCGGCAGCTACAGGAGCAGCGGCAGAGATGCCGTACTTCTCTTCCATGAATTTTACGACGTTATTGACCTGGATCACATTCAGCTTCTCGAGCGCATCGATCACTGCCTGCTCTTCCTTTGTAAGAGTAATGTCTGACATACGAATAAGGGGAAAGAAATGGGGTAAAAAGTGTTATGCAGTAGGGGCCTTCTTCGAGTACTCGCTCATCGCACGTGCGAACGATGTGAGCGGACTTCCGATGGAACGAGCAAACGAGGAAATCGGAGACTGGATCATGCCAGCGAATATACCAAGGAGCTGCTGACGTGATGGGATTGTTGCGAGTGATACAGCCTCAGTCTTACTGAGAGTCTTGCCATCGAAGATGCCACCAACGAGCTTCACAAATGGATGATCCTTCGCGAATTTGTGTGTGACGCTCGGACCTGCAGTTGGCTCCTCGTAACTAAACACACATGCGATGTCGCCAGGCAACATCTCATCAGTCACTTCGGGGGCGTTCGCCTCCTTCGCTGCAATCTGAATCAGGTTCTTCTTTGCGACTTTCATTTCGGCGCCACCCTTCCTCAGCTCCGATCGAAGCTTGGTGATCTGTGCGACTGTCAGACCGAGATAATTTGTAAATACAATCGATGTCGCCTTCGCCATTTTCTGGGTGAGATCTTTGACCTGTGCCACCTTCTGATCACGAGTGAGAGCCATGGAAAAAACGGGGAGAAAAGAGACCTAGAGATAAAAAAAAGGTCTCCGTCCGGGAGACCAGCGAGGAACACGGCACGATTCACCAAGCCGGGGCCGGATGAGCGCTGCTGTATTCCTCGGGAGGGTTTACTGTAAGCCCAGGGCCTACGACCTCCGGTCTTCGGACGTAAGAGAGCTTAGACTCTAGGGCCCCAAGTGTCAAGGGGTTTTAGTGTAGATAGCGCGATGAACCTGACCAATGTACGGCTTGTAGGAGCCATGTATAGAAAAAGCTCTGAGAAATGATGGCACAAAGAAACCCCATCGTCGTATACTATCCCTTCATCTCATGCTGACTGGGATCGTCGCCACCGGGAACGCGGTTACGTCGCTTCGGAAGCTGCTACCGCAGCTAAACGAGGCACGACTGAAGAAGGCATGGGAGTACGCACGCAGGCACTACGGCGACCGAGGTCGGGAGCTCACGACCAGCACTTCTCTGATTCAGAGTGCAGAGGAATCCACGCTGCTACTCAGTAAAATCTGCAAAGACGAAGATGCAATCATCGCATCACTCCTACAGTTCGTGCTCCGCACACCGGATGGATCGCTAGAGGACATCGGCAAAGAATTTGGTCGACCCGTTCGTGATCTCGTGAGTCGCGTGCACCTCCTGTCACACCTGTACGTCACCGATTGGAGAAAGTCAGTGGAGGATATGAAGCTGATGCTCGTCTCGGTCTCCGACGATATGCGAGTGCTGCTCATCACGCTCTCTGCAGTCACGGCACTACTAGAACATGTGCAGGAACTGAGGCATGAACATCGTACTCGTATCTGTAAGCAGTCTCTACAACTCTTTGCGCCTGTTGCCGCGCGTCTTGGTATCTACGTACTCAAGTACCAACTGGAAAAGCGCGCATTCCCTGTCTGCTATCCGACCGATGCGGAACATATCGGCAGGCAACTTGCGATGATCCACGAGGAGAGTGGTGGCTTTCTCGCAAAAACATCTCACTCCATCCGCGATTTTCTGAGTGAGCAAGGAATCAGATGTGAAGTCATGGCACGTGAGAAGCAGCCGTATAGCATCTTTCTCAAGATGCACAGCAGGAGCATCAACACGCTGGAAAAAATCGTCGATCTGTTCGCGATCCGTGTCATCGTGCCGAGCGTCGAAGACTGTTATCAGGCACTCGGTCTTTTGCACCGTGTCGCAACACCCGTTTCAGGTAGGTTCAAGGATTACATCTCGTTCCCCAAACCAAACGGTTACCGCAGTTTGCACACCTGTGTCCTCGGGCTACCGGGCGCGCCACGCACAGCGATGGTCGAAGTGCAGATCCGTACCAATACCATGCACCGGGAAGCCGAATTCGGTATCGCAGCGCACTGGATGTACAAGGAATCGAGCGACGGAGAGAAGGTGCTAGAGGCAGCGGGCAAGCTCGGTTTCTCGGAGATGCTCCTCAAGCAATCCGTTGGACAGAAGAAGGGTACTTCAGTCGGAACACCCATCAGTGCAACCCTTGTCGACAATATCTATGTACTCACACCGCAGGGTGACATCATTGAACTGCCGGAAGGTGGGACACCGCTCGACTTCGCGTTCATGGTACATACGGATCTCGGACTCAAATTTAAGGGGGCGAAAGTAAACGGTGCGATTGTGCCGATCGCAACCAAGCTCGAGAACGGCGATGTGGTAGAAATCATCACGCACAAGCATCCTCAGCCAACACTGCACTGGCTGAAGGTTGTACGCACGTCGTCTGCACGTACCAAGCTGAAGGCACACTTCTTCGCGCATAATCGTGGTGAATATCTGACCAAAGGAAAGACGTCGCTGAATCGAGAACTCACCGATCGCGGACTGCCCGTTCTGGATAACGACCTCTCCCTCTTCAGTACTGTGGACGGAAGAGCACTCGCACTCAGGGAACGTGAAGACATCGTGGTGAAGGTCGGAATGGATGCACTGAGAGCCTCTGCAGCGCTACGTGGTGTGCCACCGGAAAAGCGTGGTGCATCTGCAAAGGCTTCGACAAGGAAGAAGGTGCGACCTGCGACCTCTGCAGCACTGGTGACGGTGGTTGGTGAATCGCTCCCGCTCCCCTATCGCTTCGCACAGTGTTGCGCACCGGAAAAGGAAAAGGCGCGTCCGGAGATTCTGGGAATCGTGACCAGAAACGGTCGCATCACGGTTCACCGTAACTCTTGCCACGTCATCAAAGGAGTGTCACCGACCAGGAAACTGCCGATGGAGTGGACGAGTAAATAAAGAAAAGCCCGCGGGAAGCGCGGGCTTTATTGAAGAAAAAAAGTGCCTCCGTTATGTCTTCACACGCCAAAGCCGAAAGACGGGGTTTTCCAGCATGTCTTCATGGCCTCTTTGAACACTTTTTCCCGGCTTCCAATAACTATAGGAACGTGCCGCGATTTCAAAAAACGACTTTCCCCTTGTCATCCATATCTCCCATCTAAGCCGTTTTCTAGATGTTGGAATTTTGTATTCCATCTCTGTAGGCCTCAATCCAAATTTCAGTGGAATGCCGTTCAGGAGTGAACACGACTGCAATTGTGGAATAAGATTAAACTTTACCTTCTTCTTCACAAGTAGCAGCCCACTTTTTTCAACGGTCCAATACACATCATCTTCCGGCTCCTCAATCGTGATCCATTTGAAATGTATGCTCAACATAACTTTGACTCCTTTTCTCATCACTCATGCCTTCTGTGCTACACGCGTAACAAATCGTTGAAGGCATGAGGATAAGAAAACACGATATGTGAAAGAGTATAGTACATTAAATGAATTTGATATTTTTGTCAACTATGACGCATTGGTTAGTGGAACCTCTTTCTAATCCCGTATCGCCTCTTCTACGAACTTCTGCACTTTTACTTCCATGCGCGCATCTTCGAAGGCTGGATCGCCACTCTTGTGCTGATTTTCTGAGCCTGGACTGACGCGTTTCAAAAAGTCGATGACCTCGTCATCGCTCACGGTGATATCCTGCTCTTTCGTTGCCGCTCGCATACCAAAACGAAGTGTGAGGCGATCTTTGGCAGCTTGCATCAGCTCTTCCTGCACGGTCTTCTCATCTTTCTTCGTCGACTGCATCCAGTCCTCCAGCGTCAGCTTCTGCTTGGAGAGTCGGTCGACAAACTCCTCCAGTACCAGTCGTGCTTCGGCAGTCAAAAGTTCAGGTGCCAGATCAACGGTTGTCGCATCACGGACAGCTTTCAATAGCTCCTGCTCACGCTGACGGTACACGCTCTCCATCTTCTGGCTTTTGATGAGTGCCGCTACATCCTTCTTGAACTCTTCGACTGGCTTCTCGGCTCCCAAACGATTCTTCAGGTACTCCGGTGTCAGAGCAGGCAGCGACACTTCGCGAACGTCTTTGATCGTGAAATGCACCGTCGCGTCCTTGCCCTGCAGTGCAGGAATCTCATGATTTTTTCCAAAAGAAACATCGGCAGACTTTTTCTCATCTTTTTTTACTCCATGCAGATGCTTCTCGAGCTCGGGCAAAAGCTCTTCTTTTCCAAGTGTGAACGAGTACTTACCAACCGAGAGTTCAGCGAGTGGTGAACCATCCTTGTGCTTGCTCTCCATCGCGACCTCTACCAGATCGCCGATTTTCGCTCCACGTTCGACCGACGCCTCACTACGATCGCGATCGAGGAGCTGATTCACAAACTCATCGATCTCTTTCGTAGAAGGCTCTGGGACCGGCTCTTTCTTGATCCCGAGCTTCTTCGGGTTCTTGATCTTCACCTCTGGCTCCTCGACGAAGAGCACACCGACTTGCAGTGGCTCGGTACTCTCGATGGAGATGCTTGGCTGGAGAATGGGTGCAAGCTTCTTTTCGCCACTGGTGGCAGCCTTCAGTACATCGGGCAGTGCGGCACGCACGGTTTCTTCCAGGAGCTCCTCTTCTTTGATCTTCTCTCTCAGCATTTCAATTGGTGCTTTGCCGGGGCGAAACCCAGGGATCTTTACTTTCTCTGCCAAACGGCTGAGTGCCTTCGCTTCAGCATCAGCACGCTCACCTGGCTCAAAAGTCACGATTGCTTTGGTTCGAGCCTGTTTCAAAGTCTCAAAACGTGTTTGCATGAAAAAACGGGAAAAGGATACTCACAAGCTACTTCGATCGCTTGCTCCAGAGCACAAGAAGTGGCATCGCTACGAAGATCGATGAGTACGTACCAAGCGAGATACCAATAATCAGTGTCAGTACGAACCACATGATGGAGCTGCTACCCATGAAGAAGAGAGCAAACAACATGATGAGTGTCGAGAAGCTGGTGTAGAACGATCGCTTCCATGTCTGGTTCACAGCTGCATTGGACAACTCTGCAAAGGACTGCCTGTGCATATCATCTGCCAAGTTATCGCGAATACGATCGAAGACGATAATAGTGTCATTGACCGAGTATCCGAGGATCGTGAGGAGGGCGGTGACGAAGAGCGTGTCGATCTCGAAGCTTGTGTACCAACTGACGATCGTCATGATACCCACCGTGATCATGATGTCATGGAGAAGAGTCGCCACAGCGGTGACGCCGAATTTCCATGGACTGTATTTGCGAGGGATTTTGCGGAAGACGAACGCGATGTAGAGGATGATACCAAGTGACGCGACGATGAGAGCATAGATAGCACGCACTTTGAGAGTGTCACCAACCGTTGGACCAATCGTGGTGAACTGTTGCTCCTCCACAGCACCGAGTGTCCCACTGAGGTGGGCAAGAAGAGCGGTGTGCTGCTCATTGTCGATGCCACGCATGCGAACAATGAACCTTCGATCTTCACCGGAGTTCACGATAGGTGAGAGCTCGGCTGCCTCGAATGAAGAGAATGCACTCTGTACATCGGCTTTGGTCTTGGTCTCATCAAGAACACGAATGTCCATGCGCGTACCACCTGTGAATTCGATGGAGAATGCAGGTCCAGGCGTGATAAACAGCACCACGCTCACGATCGTGAGGATCGCTGAGATGGCAAAGAAATACGTAGCTGGTCGAAGGAAGTTCATCATAGGTCGAAAAGAGGGTAGCGAAACGAGGGGTGAAATGCCACCCCTACTTCAGGCGCCAATGGTAGGAAGAAGGGTTCTTGGTGTCTCTTTCCCACTCCACGAGCGCGCTATCACTACCGAGGAACGTTTCTACAGCCTCAGCTGGAAGGGGTAGCGCCTCCTGTAGCCAGGTGAGATCCATAGTAGAGGAAGGAGGAGAATCTGAGCTGGTGATCGCGGTCTCTATAAGGGAAGGAGGGGCAATAACAAAGGTAGAACCCTTTAGCGCAATTTGGGTATCATCGCTAAGTGAAATGATCGTCCAGTCCTGCGCCTCACTCACTACACCATCTTCCACAATATCGATGTGTTGCTGCTCACCTTTGAGGTCAGTAGTACGCACTCGTCCGACAGTATGTGCAGATTGAATCATGTCCTTCCACGCTTGGATGCGCGGAGCAGACGTCATCTGCCCCGAAAGGAACACCTCGTATCCCGTCCCCTGTCTCGCAATAGAGAGGAAGAATGGTTTCTGTCCGATATCCTTTATAAGGAGAGGCAGGTCGGTACTGCCAGCAACACGCTGAAGAAGCGACTGTAGTACGCCACGGAGTCCTGCTGCTTGGGCCTGGTCAATCGTCGCAAATTCCGTCGCACTTTCCATCACCCACGGTGTCAGTGCAAATGTACCCTGCAGGATGATGCTCTCTCGTGAGTGACCAGCAATAGGCAACGCATGTGAAGGCAAAGACGCAGTGCGAACACCGTACGAGGTGACAGTGCCGCTCCTACCATCTGGTCCAAGCGTGAGCGAGATTGCATCAGCAGGACTGAGGAGTGCACTCAGAAGAGATGACGAAGAGGAGAGAACGCGTGGTTGTACCCAGAGCACATCGGTATCATTTTCTTTTACTGCAGATCGAAAATAAGGATAGGAACGAAGAGAGGCCAACGGTGCAGACGGTGGAGGGACGATACCTACTGGAGTGAGAATGCTCTGCACAGTGCCTTTGGAGTCAGTCACAGCAGTCATCCACGTCTGCCCAGATGCAGTGCGAAGGCTGACCCATTCGTAGTACTGATCCTCTCTGAGAGGGAGTGGATCTCTGTCGCTCTTTTCAGAGCGAAGGAGAATCGTGACGAGTGAGGGAGAACGTGTACGTGCAAAGGCCTGGACGTGGCCCCGGTCTACCATCGCTGCCAGGCCACCTGCATCACGCGCGCTCATCACCGATTCAACGGACGATAGGGTGAATGGAAGCAGTGCCAAAAAGGCCACAATCAACACAGCTGCGATTCCGAGAGGTAATGAAAGCTTCAAAGAAGACATCGAAAGAAAGTGTAGAGGAAAGACAGGAAACGTGGAAGAGAAGCCAAAAACATCAAAGTAGAGCTGTATACAGAAGTTGATCAACAACACATTTCTAGATTCACACTAGTCTACTTACTTGCGGATATTCTCTGGGTGGATACAATGGCATGATTTCTTCAGGAGCAAATATCTCAGGAAGAAATCAGAATACACATACACACATAGGAAACGCTCTCTTAGGGGGAGGGCATGGCTCCGGAGCCACCAACACAAACATGAACCGGAAGACATCTGCTCATTCACATCAATGTCACCGAATAGTATCGAGTATGTAGTACGTAGTACGTTGTATACGAAACGAAAGAAAATTCTCATACCACGTACGACATACCACGTACTACGTACTTCTTCGTAGAGAGGATAGCAGCCGTTGCTGCATTCATTATCCACAGCGATTGCCATCCTCTCTGCTCTGCGATGTCGCCCATGTACGAAAGAGAAAGATCGTGACGAGGGCGCATTCCTTCCTCCCCAGTGTTCTCCCGGCGCTTTATGCACCGCGTGTGAACCGGTACGGGGACCTCGTGAGGTAGCGAGGAGAAATAAGTGCCAGAGCAAGGCAGAGAATCGGGGCTTTCTCCCCCACCGTGCACCCTCCGCTCGTAGGCGGAGTGATGACTCTCATCTTCAGAGCTCACTCATCGCTAAGGAGGCGAACACATACACAAAAAGGCCACGCAGGTGGCTTTTTTGTTATGCGACTATTGATTGAATGCCTGCGCGCAGGTCGGTAGACCTGCGCTAGTGATTGAAAGGGTGTCTGAAATATGTTCATGGGAATGAACGAATGAAAAATAATGTCTCAGAACGGGCAAATGAGAATAGACATATGTAAGTTGATGTACGAAAAATCATGAAACGTTCTGCTATACATCAGAACATAATTTCCCACATCTAGCGCGGGTCTACTGACCCGCGCGTCGTTCAATGTGTGCATCTACGATTCCAAAGCGTCATCAATATCCACACAATACATTCATGACCCAAAGACATCCAATCCAGAATGATTCAGTGATGTTCATCACAACCGTGACACGTGATCGCATTCCCTACTTCCTTGATGATGCCCTTGCCCGTGAAGCTGTTGAATGCTTGTACCGTGTGCAATCATTACGACCTTTTTTCTTACATGGCTTTGTCATCATGCCTGACCACTGCCACTTTCTGATACGTGTTCGCAAGCCTGAAAAGATTTCATCCATCATGAAAAGCTATAAAGCGGGAGTAACATATGCGATTGGTAACGGAAAACTGTGGCAACCACGATTTCATATACTGATTCCTGACAAGCCGTGGCACGCACTTCGATACATTCACCATAATCCCATCGATGCAGGATTGGTTGAAGATCCAAAGGAATATCGATGGTCCTCAGCATCCAGAAAATGGGATGTGACACCGCTACACGATTCGCTAGTCACATAATTTGGATGCAAGGAACGAGGGCGCGCAGGTCAGTAGACCTGCGCTACGGTGAAGGCGCAAGATATTGCGATGCGTGGGTCTACAGACCCGCGCGAAGCACAAGCAAAGACCACGCAGATGGCTTTTTTGTTGTGCGGATATTACGGCCTCACTTCGACCTCTCTCTCTAAATCCAACCCATTCAGCACCGCACGAGCTAGTTCATTTTTGGGATCGATCGCGATTGATCGATCGGCATAGCGCTTGGCATCCTCTGGCAGTCCAGCGTTATGCGAGGCAACTGCGAGTAGCGCGATCACCTGAGCATCATCTGGCCACTTCTTCTGCGCCTTTTTTGCCAAATCCAGTGCATCCAGTGCATGCACGTCGGTTGACGCCGCAAGCTCGATGGCGCGTCCGTACTCCTCGATACCGCCATCATTCTCCTCAGCAATGATCGTGTACTGCGTGAGTGCTAGCTCGGTCTGACCGAGTTCCTTCGCGTACTCCGCCAGCAGTTCACGCGCATCACGCTCAGGTTTGAATCCATTGAGAATCGCGTACTGCAAATACGTCACAGCATTGTCAGGGTCGCCGAGGGCCGCGTGGGTGCGCGCGAGGAAGTACTGGATCTCGGGCTTTTCTGGATCCAGTGAATACGCACGCTCGAGCGATGCGAGCGCTTCGGTCGTACGCTCAGTGGTGAATTCGCAGAAGCCACGCACGATCCACGCGTCTCGGTACTGTGGCTTGGCATTGGTCACCGGAAGAACGAGCGAGAGTGCAACTTCACACTCATTCGTCTCGGCCAGCGCACGGGCAACGAGTGTCATGAGATGCGCATCCGAGCTCTCGGGAAAGAGTGCAAACTCTGCAATCGCTTCCAGCATCGTCGTGGCATAACTCCGAATCGTAGGATCCGCACTTGCCTGTGCTGAGACTAAGAACGTCTTTGCTCCTTCCATATCTTTGCGAGCGATGGCAACGAGTGCCTGCCCATAGATTCCTTTGGGATCACTCTCGATCGCACGAAATGCCGAAGACGCGTCAGAAGGTTTACCACTGCGGAGTGCCAGAATACCGCGCAGAAACTGGATATCTTCGCGCGATGCTCCTCCATCTTCTAGATGGTCGATCGTGCTCTTCGCTGCGTCATAACTTCTGCGCTGGAGCTGGATCGCAGCCAGCTTCTTGAGTGCCAGCACTCCCCCACCCACTTCGCTACTTCGCTGATACTTCTCCTCGGCCTTCTTCCACTCTCCTCGGTACTCAAAGAGTTCTCCCTGCTTCAGAAGTAGTAGTGCTTCGGATTGATTCCCTTCAGCGAGTGTCGGCAATTTGCGACCGCCTAATATCGATTTGAGGAATGACGCATCAGACCCCGTTCCCTGAAACGATGACTCGATCACATCGACGGAATGTTTGATCTGCCAGAAGAACACTCCACCGATACCGGTACTAAGCAGAGCTGCCAGAATGACAGGAACGAGGATGCGAGGCGGAATGCTCATAGCGAAAGATAGAATAGCACGTACAACGAGCTGCAGTACTCAAATATTCGCATATTGACGAATAGTCAATAAAGCCTAGAATACTTTACTATGGAAAACTCCCCACAAGAATTCGATACACCTGACTTTGTGCGACGGACCTTCTGGCCAGAAGGTTTTCCAGTTGACGATTGGTCAGTCGATAACCTGAAGCTCTTAGCAGATGAACTGGAGAATGATACGTACCTTGTACCAATTATTGATGGTGCAGCGCATATACCTCGAGTGCTTAGTCCAGATATACAGGCAAATCGCGAAAGGCTTCTTCGTGTCTTTGCCAGACAAGCCATTAATCAATGTGATCATTATGCAGACGATGCAAGGGGGAATCAGCGAAAAGTTGAATTGAAAGAAGGTATGTCAGCACTAGGTATGAGCCGAAGAAAGCTAAGCAAAGGAGAATGGAATAAATTGCGTATTTTCACACAAGGAATTCTCAACCAAAGAAAAAAATTGATGGATGCACAGTTACTTGTAACAGAAGCTGAGCAAACAGCCACTGCATTGGGTGACGTAGGCCAAGAAAAATGGCCGTTTAAAAGCGCCTCAGCCAGTAATACCAAGTAGTCTCTCCTCGATCTTCTTCAGCTTCTCCTCCGCCGCCTCTAGTTTCTGTTTCTCGGCATCTACGAGCTCCTGAGGAGCCTTGTCAGTAAAACTATTGTTACTCAGTTTTCCTTTGAGCATCGTCACATACTTCGAGAGGTCAGCCTGTTCCTTCAGGAGACTCGCTTTGAGTTTTACAGGATCGAAGAGGCCCGCAAGCGAAAGATGAATCTCGATATCTGCCAGGAAGGCACTCGCTGCATTTTCGTGCTTGGCTGACTTCGCATCGATTGTCAGTGACTCAGCATTGGTCATGCGCAACAAGTGTTCTTGCTGTGATGTAAGCAGGGCCACTTGTTTCTTGGAATGAATGAATACCGTAATTTTTTTACCCGCTTCGATGTCATTTTCTGCTCGCAGTCTTCGGATCGCAGTCACCGTTTCGATGATAACGTGCAAATCAGCAAACGCACTCTCGTCATGCAGCTTTTTCTCTTCCTTAGGCCACGGATGAGCTATCAGGCTCTGCGCGCCTTTCAGCCCTACGTGCGACCAGAGCTCTTCGGTCACAAATGGACAGTACGGATGCAGGAGCTGCAAGATCGTTCGAAGTGCATGGACGAGCACCTCGGGATTCGCTTCGCCTTTACTGAGCTCCAAATACCAGTCGCAGAAGAAATCCCACACGAAGCTGTAGAGCCGGTCTCCCGTCGCACTCAGATCATACGTTTCCAGACCACTGGTCACATCAGCAATCAACGTTTGCAAGCTATGAAGTAGTGCCCGGTCAGCTAAAGACAAACTATCCACTGACCACTGACCACTGACCACTTTTTTGGGATCAACACCTTTCTCCTCACACTGCATCAGCACAAAACGACTGGCATTCCAGAGCTTATTAATAAAGTTTCGGTACCCCGCGATTTTCTCTTCGTAGAGCCGAGAATCGTTACCCGGACTTTGGCCGACGATCATACTGAGACGCAGAGCATCTGCTCCGTACTTCGCGATCATATCCAGAGGATCGATCATCGTATCCGGATCCGACTTACTCATCTTGCGTCCATCACGCGTGCGAATGAGTCCGTGGAGGTACACCGTTTTAAATGGAATCTGTCCTGTCGCGTACGTCGTCATGAGAATCATGCGTGCAACCCAGAAAAACAGAATGTCGTAGCCCGTTTCCATGACCGAAGTCGGATGAAATTTCTGAAAATCGGGACTCGACTTCAGCATTTCAGCAAGAGACAAAGCTGGGTCAGCTGCTTTTTGAGGATCAAGTAGCGTTGACCACGTCCACATCGCGGAGCTGAACCATGTGTCGAGGGTGTCGGAATCCTGATCCATAGAACTCCCACAATCGGGACAGTGGTTAGTGGTTAGTGGCGAGTGATGAGTAGCCGTACTAGCCACTAACCACTCCCCACTTATCACTTCCTTCGACTTTCCTTTTTCATCTACACACTTCCCACAATACCAAACCGGCACTCGATGTCCCCACCAAATCTGGCGACTGATACACCAGTCACGAAGATTATCGATCCAGTGAAAATACGTTTTATTGAATCGATCTGGAATGATCTTGATATCTCCATGATGAATCACGTCATGCATGATCTCCTTCAGGCTCATCTTCTGCCCCTTCCAAGGAACAACCTGCTTCTTCACATCGATGAACCACTGTAACTTGATCTGTGGCTCGATCGATCCCCCGCCACGCTGGCTGACTGCCTTGTTATGAACATAGTTCTCGTCCGTCTTCACGAGCAGTCCTTTCGATGCAAGCTTTCCGACGATGAGGGGACGCGCTTCGTCAATCTTCATGCCTTTGAACTCACCGGCGACGTCCAAAAGCCGACCGTGGAAGTCAATGATCTGTTCTTTTTCTAGGCCATGACGTTCTGCAATCTCAAAATCGGTATGATCGTGCCACGGCGTGATGGTCATAACACCCGTGCCGAACTCCATATCGATGGATTCATCTTTAATAACCGTCGCACGCACGGGACCGTTGATCCACTCAGCATCGAATGAATCGCCATGTTTGAATTTCGAGTACCTCTTGTCTTTCGGATGCATCACAACGTACTTGTCACCGAATTTGGTCTCAGGCCTGGCAGTTCCGATCTGGAACGGGCCGTACTGAAACGTATAGAACGCACCCTTCTCTTCCTTGTATACCAGCTCATCGTCGGAAACAGTCGTCTGCAACTTCGGATCCCAGTTCACGATGCGATGCCCACGATAGATGAGTCCGTCATTCTTCATTTTGCAAAACACTTCATTTACCGCACGGTTGAGTGTCGGCTCAAATGTGTAGCGTTCACGAGTCCAGTCACAGCTGGCACCCATTTTTCTGACCTGCCCACGGATGGTCGCTTTGCTCTCTTCGACAAACTCCGCAATCGTCTGCACCAACTTCTCACGCCCCAGTTCTTTGCGCGGATCTTTCATGCCTTCTTTCTGCAGCTTCTTGATGACAACGTTCTCGGTCGCGATCGCTGCGTGATCAGTACCCGGCAACCACAGTGCCTTCTTACCCCGCATTCGCGCAAAACGCGTGAAGATGTCCTGGAGTGCGAGCATCACCGCATGTCCGAGATGCAGCTGCCCCGTCGCATTCGGTGGCGGCATTGCTATCGTAAAGGGCTCACCCTTTGGGTCACACGATTCAGGACGAAAGGCCCCGCTCTCCTCCCACTTCTTGTAAAGCGCATCTTCGACTGCCTGTGGATTATAAGCCTTATCGAGCATTGGTTATAGTCTATACAAAATAATGAGGAAAGGAGAGAGGCTTACGTAGTGAAATGGGTATTTGTCGCCTTGGAGTTTTTTCGTCTCGATTCCCCACGAACGGAACGTGACACTTTGAATAGAAAAGTATTATGGGAATACTTGACATAAGTATATTAATGATTTATTATAATAATTACCAGTCCTTTGACTGGTCTCGTTCCTTTCACACACCGTTTGCAGGAGAGATTAATGGTTACTTTTAAATTGAAAGCAATGAATTATCGGGTAAAAATGCAAGAGTTCCCGAACGGGATTTTCGTGCTCCAACCCGAGGAATTGCATGATTCATCGGTAAATCGGGATCATACTCATGTTTTTAATTTCGTAGACAAAGCGATGCTGACCGCTACGGTCTTGTCGGAATGGTCGTCGCGTTACTACGGTGAGCATCATAAAAAACCGACAATTACATCCGTGCTCAATGTGGGGGAAGTGAACAGCCCCAAATATTTGGTCATTACTTCTTAACTGCAACTAGTGGTGGGAGGATTCCCCGTTTATCATCATTTGATGATGAACGGGGGTTTTACGATTGCAAGAGCCGAGGTTCAAATACCTCGGCGTCACCGACCGCCTATCAACGCGGCGATTGTCGAATCGCCGCTACGAACCGAAAAATGAAAGAAATGTCCTCATCATTCGTCATAAAGTGTGCTAGAATAACTATCTCATGAAATCCTTCTTCCACGCATCGGCTAAGGAAAAAAGACTGCTGAACATGAAGGTTACAGAAAATCTTGGGAAAGTCGCTGATGACACATTGAACCGATACCTTGTCTCGCCAGTCGAAAGCGGTCACCCTGAAAGACTATTGCTGGGAATCCCGCTTGCGATCATCAATGGCTCGCAGCGAGCAATTGATGCCGTATTTGCAGGAGTTGCAGATCAGGAAATAGATATTCCTGACGGGACATTTGCAGAAACAAGACGAGATGCAAAATTGATTCCTGGCCATGTGCTCCCTCCTCGACCTTTGAAGCTTGCGACAGATATCATACGAGCGCCAGGAACGCTGACAACAGGTGGCTTGGATGCCATTACTGGTTTCACACGAAGGAGAGTGGAATCGCTTTCTCTCTCTGCGTAAGGGTACAATACGTAGGTATGCCCACCTACCATTTTCGCTGTGACACGTGCGCAACGGTCGCTGACAGAAAACTGCCCTTTGGCTCGGAAGAGAAGCCCAGTTGCGACACCTGCAGCAAGCCGATGGTGAAGTTCATTAAGGCGCCACACGTGCAATTTAAGGGTGGCGGATTCTATAAAACTGATGCGGCAAGTAAGCAGAAGCCAGAAAGTTCTGGTACAACATCAAAAGTCACACCGTCCTCCCCTTCTCCATCTGCATCATGAGCAATACATTCTCTTTCACTCGCAAGACCCAGTCGATCGTGGAGTACGTCATCGGGATGAGCTATATCCGCCTCGGCTTGATCTACGCAACCATGATTTTGGGATGCTCGGCCTTGTACACCGTGCTTTTCCACCTGGCACCTGAGCACGCACCAACTCTGAGACATGGAACCATCGTGAGCGAGTTTTTGGATGCGCTCTACTTCAGTGTCATCACAGCTACATCCGTTGGATACGGCGACATCCTGCCACAGGGCATCTCCAAACTCCTCGCAGCGCTGGAAGTAATCCTGGGACTGTCTATCTTTGCGATCTTGGTCAGTAAGCCAATCTCAGAGCGTCAGGAGCGTACGTTGTTGCGCACTCACAAGCTCACTCTCGACAGTATGCTCACAAACATTCGTGAAGGGTTTTTTCTCATGCGAAAGGATTTCGATAATCTGATGCAGGATGCCGCTGATGGCAAATTGGATGATGCTCTACTCCGAAATTTCGCAGTGGCTCTGGGGCAAGGTCAGATTCTGATGGAGGACATTCCAACTTTTTACGATATTGATCGTCATATTTCGGGTCTGGATGCAAGACGAGAGATGCTGCTCGCCGAAGCTGTCCAACGCACTTTCGATCGCCTCATCCATACGTTGGAAGTATTGGATAAACACAAACTGGAATGGCGTGGGCAGAGAAGTGTCGTCCGTAGCTTGGATGAGCTGATCGATATCACTCAGGCAGTACTGCCAAAATGGAAAATCGGTACGGATCAGGAGGCAGAAGCAAGGCTCGACTCTATCCATGCACTCGTCAGTCGTTTGGCAAAGATGGTGTTACACTAATCGCATGCACACGACGAAACTCATCGACCTTTTGCTGATTATTGCAGCCATGGTCGTACTCGTGTCGCTGAACACGTACGCGTTCCTATTTAACACATCTGGGCACACTGGCTTCGATCTGCAGCTTCTGTACTGGATCTTTGCAATAATCATTGCCGTCGCTGCATTGCGAGCAATAAACAAAAAAGTGCTTCTTTCCTGGCTTGCTCTGATCCTCGGAGTGATCGGTTTGATCAACGTCTACGCAATCCAAAAAACCGGCGTGCTCATAGAATACGAAGACTGGTTAGCGCACGATATGAATCTCGGAATCAACAAAACATACAAGCAGCAATCATCTGCATCTTCTGTATCGGCTACATTATCAGAATCATCGGTAGTCATTGAACAGAAAAGAGCACTGCCTTTTGTAGAAGTTGTATTGAATATCGAAGAAAGCGACAACTGGTACAGCGATGTGTACTACACAAATAAGGACGGCGTTCGAAGACTCATCGCCGAATCAAAAGAAGGTGTCAGGAAGGAGGAGGGACATCTACCAACTGGTACCACGAGGTATACAGATGCTGTCCTCTCGCCCAATGGTCGCTATATCGCGATGCCATTCGACTGCTGGGAAATCGCCTGTCTCCATGTGTACGACCTTGAAACAAGCAAAATGTACGAATCAAACACAGGGAATGACACCGTCACTTGGCTTCCGGACGGTCGACTAGAGTTCACAAGATCATGCCAACCAATGCGCGAATGCGGTGTGTGGAGGTCAGTGAGTAGCCAGACCCCATGGCTCATCGAGGCTCAAAAAGAATAAGGGTGCAAGAGTGATCAAAGGACGCAATAAAAAGAGCCGCTTCGTTCGCGGCTCTTTCATTTATTACTTTTGTGACTAACGTCGTGGTCCACGATTGAACCCTCCGCCTCCGTGGCGTGGTGGGCCGCTTCGGAAACCTCCTGTTCGTGGTGGTGGCGGTGTCCATCCTGCAGGTGGCTCAGTCATCTGCTTGAGCGAGAGTCGCGTCTTGCCTTCAGCGGCATCGAACTCGACACACTTCGCCTGGATTTTGTCGCCTACTTTCAGGATATCTTCGACTTTCTCCGTACGTGCCCACTGCAACTCTGAGATGTGGATCATCGCATCCTTGCCGCGTGCAAATTCGACGATCGCACCCGTACCATCAATGATGCGCGTGACCGTCGCGTCGTAGACTTTGCCAACCTCTGGCTTCTCGACGATGCCGAGAATCCATTCCTTGGCCTTGTTCATTGTGTCGCCATCTGGAGCAGTGACGAATACCAGTCCAGAATCTTCGATATCGATCTCAACGTTCAATTCCTTTGTGATTTTCTGAATCGTCTCGCCACCCTTACCGATCACAAGGCGAATATCCTCTGGGTTGACGTGAATCGTCTCGATACGCGGTGCGTATGGCGAGAGTTCTGCACGTGGCTCTGCAATACCCTTCAGCATCGCAGCTAGGATCGTTGCGCGTCCGGTCTTGGAGCGCTCCAATGCGTCTTTGAAGACAGAGTCTGGCAGACCCTTGATCTTGATATCCATCTGAATCGCAGTGACACCCTTGGCAGTGCCTGCAAGTTTAAAGTCCATGTCTCCTCCGAAGTCTTCCTCGTCCTGAAGATCAGAGAGAATGATGTACTTTCCCTTTTCTTCATCGGCTATCAATCCGAGTGCAATACCCGATACTGGTGCAGAGATCGGTACACCTGCGTCCATCAGAGCCAATGTCGATCCACATGTCGCCGCCATGGACGATGAACCGTTGCTTTCCAGGATCTCGGTCACAGTGCGAATCGTGTATGGGAATTTCTCAGCATCTGGCAGTACTGGCTCCAGAGCGCGCTGTGCCAAATTCCCGTGTCCGATCTCGCGGTTACCGACGAAGAGTCGGTTGCTGGTCTCACCAACGGAGAATGGTGGGAAGTTGTAGTGATGCATGTAGCGAAGTTCATGCTCACCTTCCATTCCTTCGACGAGCTGCTTGCTGCCCGGTGAACCGAGTGTGCAAGTCGTGAGTCCTTGTGTCTCGCCACGCTGGAACAATGCAGAACCGTGAACGCGCTTCGGCAAAATCTCAACGATAGCTGAGAGTTCACGAATTTCATCGACCTTGCGGCTGCTCATGCGGATTCCTTCTTCCAGAATGAGTCGTCGCATTTCATTCTTGATGACCTTGTCCACGCAATCCTTGGCCTTTGCGTAGGCACTCGTCAGATACTCATCATCGCCTGCAGGTCCGTTCTTCTCCTCCAGCTTCGCAGCAGCATCGTCCATCAGACCGTTGAAAATTGCACGTCGCTCCAGTTTCCCGAGCTTGTCCTTGATCGCTTTGGTGACAGTGGGCTTCGCCCATGACTCGAGGTGTGCACAGTCAGCATCGTTTAAACTGAAAGGCTTTTCGACTTCGAACTTCTTTTTGCCGATTTCTTTCTGGATGCCCTCGAAGAACTTAGCGATTTTCTGTGCCCACTTCTTACCGAAGTCGATGGCACGGAGGATCTCCTCTTCAGGAACCTGATTGGCACCTGCTTCGATCATCACGATACGCTCGAGAGAAGCCGTCACGAACATGTCGAGATCGGACTTTTTTCTCGCTTCCATTGAAGGGTTGAGGACCAGCTCTCCACCGATAAGACCCACACGAACGGTGCCGAGTGGACCGTCCACAGGACAATCGGAGAGTGCACATGCTAGGTTCGCAGCGTTTGCTGCTGCGATATCGTGCTCATTCTCGAAATCGTACGAGAGGACAGTTGCAAATACCTGAATGTCATTGCGGAGGTACTTGGGGAACATCGGACGGAGTCCGCGATCGATGACACGAGCGAGAAGAACGAAGTCATCGGATGGACGACCCTCGCGCTTGCGGAATCTGGAACCGGCGATCTTGCCTCCGGCGTAGTATTTTTCCTGATAGACAACCTGCAGTGGCAGGAAGTCGACGCCGTCGCGTGCCTTGCGTGAGACTGTGCAGTTGCCGAGGACGACCGTGTCGCCCATCTGACAAATAACCGACGCATTCGCCTGTGTGGCGAGCTGTCCAGTTTTGACAATCAACGGTGCGTCACCGAGGGTAAGTGAATATTCTTTCATAATAAGGAAGGGTAAGCGAATAGTTCGCAACCTTCCGCACGCAGGTGGACTCTTTGTTGATTGGGTTGGATGTAGATATCAATACCGCATTAGCGGCACTCATATGTAAATCCAATCAAGAATCCGATGAGTGTGGAAGGAGCGTGTGGTAATAGTACAGCAAACCACCCATCAACACAAACTCGCTCGCGGAGTCATTGACCGCTTACGCATCCATCTTCAAGCCCTTCAGGAGCTTGTCGTACTGCTTTGGCTCATTCATCTTCAGATACGTGAGCAGTTTGCGGCGTGTAGCAACCATTGCGAGCAGTCCGCGACGAGCAGAGTTGTCTTTCTTATGATCCTTAAGGTGCTTGGTCACCTGATCGATACGCTTCGTCAGAATGCCAACCTGTACTTGTGGAGAGCCAGTGTCCTTTTTGTGGGTCTGAAACTTTCCGATGATCTTGGTCTTGGATGCTTTCTTAAGAGCCATAGAAGTGGGGGTGCCGCCGCCAGAAAAGAAGTTCCGAGCCTCGCTGGGGAAAGACCCTCTCAGAGAAGCGCGGCAGCCGGGGAAGTGTACTCGCGTCTCGTAAAATGTCAAGTCTGGGGCTTGAATCAGGTATTTAAATGATAATGAAAGGAAGTGTAGAAAATTTGACATCAATAGAAGTGAGTGTACGATAGTAGTCTATGAGTCGTTTTCGTCTTCCAGGATCTACAACAGAAATTGCCGATAAAGTCGTTGTCACGCTCTCTGAAGCAAATGTGACATCTGCTGATCAGCATGCAGCACGGCTTCGAATCATCGAAGCAGGGACGAAAGGTCGCACCGAAATAGATCTCGTTCTAAGTACTATTGCAAATGAACATGATATTGAGCTCCCCTTTGAAGAGCTAGGTCATCGTTAATAGTGGACAATCGTCCACCCTGTGCTAGCATGAGCGCATGACTCCATTCGAGATCGCCTTCGGCATCATCGTTCTCCTCGGTCTTGGATTAACTGTACTGCTGCAGCTACGACGTTCACCTTCCTCTGCTCCGGATCTCAGTGCTGAAGTCGCGAGCCTAAGAAAAGAACTAGACCAAGAGAAGCGCGAACGAAATGAGCTCGCAGGAAAAGGAAAGGAGCTCTTTAGTCAGTTCAAGAATCTGGAATCGGAGTACAAAGCGACCATCAAAGAGCGAGATGGACTACAGAAGACGATCACAAAGTTTGAAACATCCGCTGAACATCGAGAGAAGGAACATCGTGACATGGTGCAGAAGCTAGAGAATGCAGAGAGAGCACTGGAGAAAGAGAGGCAGCGCGTGATTAAGGATGAAGAGCGGGCGCGCACTGCAGCCGATGCCGAACGCGATCGACTGTGGAATGATCATGAAAACACTGTCATCGCTCTCCTTTCTGATCTCTGCAAGCAGCCGCACCTACAATTCACGACGTACTCCAATAACAAACTGCCTGATGATTTCGACGGCAGCCTGAAACCTGATTTCCTGATCGATTTCCTGGGGCAGTACGTCATCTTCGATGCGAAAGTCAGCAAAGCGCAGAGCCTGCAGACGTACATCGATGAACAGGTGAAAAAAACTGCAGCAAAGATCAAGAAGAACGATCAGATTTATCCACACGTGTTCTTGGTCGTGCCAACTGAAGCCATTTCAGAACTCAAAAAACTGATCTTCCCCGTCGATCAGTACTACTTCTACGTCGTGTCACAGGAAGCGCTGGCTCCTATTCTCTCTTCACTCAAGCGTATCTCGACGTATGAACTTGCAGAAACACTCGATCCACAGAAGCGCGAGAACATCATCAACATGCTGGCAGAACTCGCGACCCACATCAGCTATCGCAACGCTCATGAGCTGATCCTCACCAAGATGGGTGCAGAGACATTGGAACGTGTTGCAAGGACCGATCCGTCACTAGCAGCCGAAGTCGATCAGAAACGAAGCGAGAAGAAACTCGCCGCTCTTGCTCCATCGGACATCAAACGCATTGCGCAGAGTCTGACCGAGCAGAATGCCGAGATCGCTTCGCTGGCTGCTCCCAAAGCATCGATTGGAAAGAACATGATTGAAGCAGCAGAGAAAGCAATGAGTCAGAAACTACTTTGAATGAATAATGAATAATTGATAATGAATAATTATTCATTGTTCATTATTAATTATCAATTTCTCCGCTAATCTCTCAACAATGCAGGTAATTGATCCCATCTTCTCCGGCCTCAATGACGAACAGAAACGGGCTGTGGAAACACTGCATGGACCCGTGCTCATCCTCGCCGGTGCGGGATCAGGCAAGACGCGCACGATTACGCATCGCATCGCGTACCTGATGAATCAGGGCGTTCGTCCGTGGGAAATTCTGGCAGTCACATTTACCAACCGTGCCGCGAAGGAACTGAAGGAGCGCATTGCACGCATTCTGAAGCTGAGTAGCGAACAGGGAACGGACCCCACACACCTGCCGGTATCAGGAACGTTCCACTCCATCTGTGTACGGATCCTGAGACGCGATATCGAACACATCGGGCGAAACCGAGACTTCGTCATCTACGACTCGGACGATCAGGAGAAGCTGATGAAGGAGGCGCTCGCATTTCATAAGATTGCACCCGAGGAAATGAAACCCAAAACCGCGCTCGGACACATCAGTCGATATAAATCCGAAGCGATAGAGCCCAGTGAAGCCAAAGTGAAAGCAGTCTCGGGTGATGAACTGAAAATCGTCGCTGTCTATCAGACCTATAACGAGATGCTGAAAACCAGTAACGCCGTCGACTTCGATGACCTGCTCCTACTGACTGTGCGCCTGTTTCGTAGTCACCCTCAGGTGCTGGAGCGATATCAGAATACGTGGAAGTACCTACACGTCGATGAGTATCAGGACACGAACCATGTGCAGTATCTACTCCTGCAGCTTCTTGCCGGTAAGCACCGTAACCTGTGCGTGATTGGTGACCCAGATCAGTCCATCTACGCATTTCGCGGAGCGGACATCAGGAACATTCTGGATTTTACGAAAGAGTACGGCGATGCCGTAGCGATCAAGCTGGAACGAAACTACAGATCAACGCAGCAAGTGCTGGACGCAGCAGACGGAGTGATCCAAGTGAATCCCAATCGTCCGAAGAAGAAGATGTGGACCGATCGTACCGATGGCGCAAAGGTACTGGTGCGTGAAGTATCGGACGAACGCCGCGAAGCCGAGCTCGCAGTTGAGGCATCGGTACAACAAGTGCGTAACGCTATCCCGTTACAAGATCAGGTCGTTCTCTACCGCACGAATGCGCAGTCACGTCTGCTGGAAGAAGCATGCATGCGCGCGGGTGTACCGTATCGCATTATCGGAGGAGTGAAATTTTACGCACGTAGAGAAGTGAAAGATGTGCTCGCCTATCTTTCGCTCGTGCAGAATCCGCAGGATACGATTGCCTTACTCAGAATCATCAACGTGCCATCCAGAAAGATCGGTGCGACGACGCTCGAGAAGCTGCAGCAATTCGCAAACGATCGTGCGATCTCGCTCTGGGGATCGCTTGGCGAAGTGGCGTCGATTCCGGAACTGAATGAACCCACAATACGCAGGCTCAGTGACTTCCGCGAGAAAATCGTGCAATTCCGCGCCAAGGCGGAGACGCACACGGTAGGCGAACTCACGCGCGTCATCATCCATGACATCGGTCTTGAGTCATGGCTGCGAGATGACACTGAAGAAGGCGAGACGCGTTGGGAGAACGTGCAGGAACTGCTCTCCGTGACAAAGAAGTACGATCACCTGTTGCCACAGGAATCACTCATGAGTTTCCTGGAAGAAGTATCACTGATTTCCGAAACCGATAATGTGGGAATAGGAAGCGATGCGCTGACACTCATGACGCTGCATCTCTGCAAAGGATTGGAGTTCGAGCGTGTCACGATTGTCGGGTGTGAAGAGGGACTACTCCCACATAGTTCGGCGGATTTCGATCGCGAGCAGCTGGAAGAGGAGAGGCGCCTCATGTACGTCGGCATGACACGAGCGAAATCACATCTGACATTGCTCTATGCAATGCAAAGAACGCTGTGGGGTAACACACAGCAAAATCTGAGAAGCCGATTCTTAGATGACGTGCCAGTCGCAGTCATCGAACCGCAGAGTGACAGCATGACCAGTCGCTACGCCTGGATCGCGAGCAGTCACTCCCCCGCTCCGAAGCCGGTGGCACGCCCCCGCATCAGTCACGGATTCGAGGCGGAAGATGAAAACCAGGACTGGATGGAGCATCTGGAGCATGCACTAGAAGAAGGAACGCGGATCGAGCACAAAACACTCGGTATTGGCACGGTACTCAGGCGCAGCGGAGATGTGATCGATGTGAAATTCGACGCCGGCCAGACGAAAAAGCTGGCAGTCGGCATCGCACCGATCAAGATCGCACATTAATCACCTCAGCGCGGCTCTCCGAGCCGCGTATGCGCCTTGGAAAGGCGCGCTGAAGTGATAGATAAGTATTCAGCGGGAAAACTGTAAAAATACGCACGAAGACCGGACTTGCTCCGGTCTGAGTGCCACAAATAAGGGAAGGGTGAGTCCGCGAGAGGGACACCGTAGGTGACCCTTTCGCGCCTAATAAGAATAGTACGTCCCATTCGCAACTCCCCCAACACCCACAAGCGGTACCCACGTAAAGGTCGTCGTTCCGTCCGTCCACGTGATAGCTCCTGCGCTCGTTGCAGTGCCTTGTTCATTGAGACTGAGTTGCAACCCAGCACTCGTACCACCTGTGACTGTCACGTCACCGTAGAGTGTCAGTGTGCGAAAGGCATCGGTGAGCGTGCCATGTGAGAGTGGCAAACTGTTACACGTAACTGTCGACGCTCCGACAGAACAATCCACGCGATCAGTCGTGCCGTCTGCTCCTAGCCGCACGTTCATCAGCGACACGTTGTTGGTCGAGAGCGAAAACTGAATGCTAGATAGTTCCACCTTCGCCTGCGAATCAGTGGTACGTGCCGCGAAACGGAATGCGCCAATCACCTGCTGTAAGCCGGGAGTAAGGGGAGCTGCTATGGAAAGAGGGTTGGTGACACTCATGATCGCAGATCGCGCACTACGAAAACGTGGGAATGTGTTGGTCGTGGACTGCACCGAGTAATTGCGACTGGTCCACTCCCCTGTTCCTGCGATCGTAACCGAAGCGATCTGAATATCGGTACCTGACTGACCCCCCGTGGTGAATGACAGCAACTCTGCACGGGTGTACACGCCGCGGTTTTCGCGTCTCGGAACGCTGTACGTACCCGGCGTCAGCGTCAGTACATAGTGTTTGTCAGAAATGGATGGCGTCTGCACAGCACGACCGAGTAACCGTCCTTGATCGTCATACACGAGCAAGCTCTGAACTGTAGGAACTGCATTGGTGAGAGGGATCGTGACGGTACGGACGTTCAGTGCTTCATCATTGCTGAAGATAGTGGCAGCACCGATGATCGGACTGACCTCTCCGAGAAGTAGTAACTGCGAACGGAGCTCTGTGTCTCGTGTATCAATAGTCGCAGAGGCTGATGACGATGAAGAGGAAACAGAAGAAGACGTGCTACTGGACAGCGACGAAGAAACGGAAGATGAACTCTCTTTTGTTGCTGATGCTGTCGGCAGGCACAGTGGCAATCGGTCTTTTCTGATTGCCCTGCGTGCAATCGATCGTGCTCGCGAATGAGGACAGAGACGAAGCTCGCCTTGGGATGGGACGAATGTGGGGTCGCACTGTGCGGTGCGTCCGTTTTCAACCAGTCTCTCAGCCTGGATGCGCTCAATGCTCGTAAAGCACGGGACGCGTTCAGGTGCTGCCAGCACCATTTGTGAGGCAAGGAGCCCTCCAATGAGGATCAGGGGAATCAGGAACTTCACGGGCGCACAGCGTACCAAAAATGAGGCATACTGGAGGCATGCTCCGTCAGGAAGTCCAGTCTTTCCTCGCAGGCCACGGCATCCGTCTTTCGACGGATTTGGGTCAGCATTTTTTAGTGAGTGATGACGCATTGGAAGCAATAGTTGAGACGGCTAACGTGAACAATCGTGACAAGGTGATCGAAATCGGTCCCGGCATTGGGATTCTGACACGTGAGCTCGTGCATCGAGCAGAGCACGTAACCGCAGTGGAGATCGATCCGCGTTTCCCTCCACTACTAAAGGAATTTACCGAGCATCCAAAAAATCTAGACATCATCCAAGGGAACGCACTGCACAGCACACTCCCGACTGAGGATCCATACAAGATCGTCGCCAATATTCCGTATCACATTACCTCGCCACTCTTGCATCGGTTTCTGATGGAGGAAAAACGTCGACCAACGTCCATGACGCTCCTGATCCAACGTGAAGTTGCGGAAAACATCGTGTCAGACGGAACCGAAAGTGTGCTCACCTTGCTCGTGCAGCTCTTCGGTCATCCCTCGCTCGTTTTGCAGGTGCCGCCAGCGGCATTCCTACCACCTCCGAAAGTCGATTCGGCAGTGCTACACATCGATCTGTACGACGAGCCGAAGGCGAGTCGATCTGTTATGGAGAAAGCACTAACACTTCTCAAGCACGCGGGGCGCGAGCGACGTAAAATGCTCAGAAATACGATCGGCAGTCTACCCGGAGGAATGGATGCGCTGAGTTCGCTGAATATCGAACCCACCAGACGACCACAGACACTCACAGTCGATGAATGGGTCGCACTTGCTACAGTGTTTTTGTCCGCGGCATGAACAGGGCATATCTCACCGCGATAGGGATCGGTACATTTCTGTCTGTCACACTCCTTGGTCGATGGATCCCCATTGATGAAGTACATTTGTGGATCATCGCGAGTACCGGAATCCTCTCCTTGCTCGTATTTTTACCCTGGAAAAGAAAAGTGTCACTCGTGATGTGTGCTGTGACCTTAGGGACCGTGCTCGGGCTCAGCACAATCGGCCGTATCCACACTCATCTCGCAGCCTCACCACTCGCAGACTTTAGTACCAATGAGAAGCGCACACTTATCGGAACAGTTGATACGATCCCCGACATCCGCCCGACTAATAATAGATACGTGCTTCAGGTTGAGACGATCGATGGCTCACCTGTGCGGGGTCGCGTACAGATCACGGATGGTGCAGGGGCACCGATCTACGAGTATGGAGACCGCGTGCGAGTGGAAGGGAAACTGCGATCACCGGAAGCCGCAGACACATTCGACTATCCGGCGTACCTGAAAACCCAGCACATCGATGCGCTGATGTCGTATGCATCAGTGTCTGCGGAGGCAGCCCGCCCTCTCTCGTGGACCAGTCAGTGTTTCCGTTTTCTGTTTCGCTTCAGAGTAGCGCTGGAAACGCAGATCCAAGTGTTACTCCCGGAGCCACATGCTTCACTCCTCATCGGATTTATCACGGGAAGTAGAAGTGGACTGCCTGAGAACGTAAACCAGGAGTTTCGGGTCACCGGAACCTCGCACATTGTTGCGGTGTCTGGCTACAACGTGACACTCGTGCTCGCTATCGCATCTTCACTTCTCTGGTGGATGCCGATGAAGAGACGATTCCTGCCGCTCTCGATTGGCATCGTGCTGTACATGCTGCTCACGGGTGCAGACGCACCGGTCGTACGCGCATCGATCATGGGTCTACTCGGTCTACTCGCACTACAACTTGGACGGAGCACCATTCCTATCCTCGGACTACTCTGGACTGCTGCCATCATGACGCTTCTCGATCCTGTGGACCTGTGGCATGACCCTGGAATGCAGCTGTCGTTTCTCTCGGTTGCCGGGCTCATCCTCCTCAGTGCGCCACTCGGACGTATGTTTTCACGTGTACCCAAGACACTAGGAGTCCAGGATTCACTCATCGCAACATGTGCGGCACAGATCGCAACGCTGCCTGTTTCGGCGCTCACGTTCAAGCAACTCTCACTGATTTCTCCACTCACCAACATACTCATCGCGCCCTTCATCCCACTTGCGATGGCAACTGGCATGATCTCTGTACTCGTCAGTCTCGTCACCACTGCACTTGGACTGCCTACCGCCTACATTACGTGGGCATTTCTGGAATGGATCCTGCGAGCAGTGCATCTGACTGCACTGGTGCCGTACGCGCAGATCACATGGTGAACGGCACGGTGTAGAGACGGATGACCGCTTCGCCACCGATTGGCATCGGAAGGCGCACCGTCTCAGTTGGCTGAATGCCAGGGAGTGAAAAAGCGTGAGAGACAACGCGCGCACCTGGCTTCAGTTCTTGTATGAGTTTTGGAAGGAGTCTCTTCATCGCAGGAATCGACAGATAACAACACACGACGTCGGCATCACGCAGTGACACCGAGAAGAAATCACGATGCAGAAGGAGCGCTGTACCCCCTGAAAGACGTAGCCGTATCCATCCGAGAAGCCAGACCCACCATGCGCCCTCGTACCCGAGGACACGGCACTCAGGAAACAGGCGCATAGCAGTGATGAGAAAGCGCGCATCCCCTGCTCCCAGATCGACGATCGTTTCCCCGTGCTTCGGGCGAGCAAGTGCGAGCATCTTCTGGACCACTCTGCGACTGCTCGGCACGAACGCGACCTGCTGCCTCAGATGAAAGAGCGCACCCGAGAGTGCTATGAGACCCAAACCCAAAACCACAACAGATGTTGTGTGCTGAATCGCATACGCGAGTGCTGGTTCCATGCTACGGAAGCATCAGCCCCATGTAGGTGAGCAGTGCGCCAAACAAGATTGCAACGAATCCAAAGAAGGACTGCATTGCTTCATTTGGCATGAGTGCATTCATCACCTTCAGTTTCACCTCACTGTAGCGTGCGGGAAAAAGGAGCATGAACGCCGACTCCAGAAGCATGAGCCATGCCAGGACAACCATCACACCTTCACCGTCGGGCGTGATTTCCCACTGCATCTTGAGGGTTGCGAGCGCAATCACCGCAACGATGATGGAAAAAGAGCGAATGACATTCGTATCCGCAAGGAGTTTCTTTCTCCAGGCGATGTGCTTTTTGTCGTTCATCACCATAGGGAAACCAGCGGCATAGCAGAACACGCCGAGCGTTAGGGAAAATACTGCGAGAGACATGAGAAAAGGCGGAAAAGATTGATGTGGAGACTATATTCCCCCGCATGAGAAAAATTGACAATTGACAGATGAATTGACAATTGACAATGAACAAATGACAATCCGTACGCCCTGAACGAAAAAAGGTGCAGTTCGTCAGTTCTTTTCTCTCTCCGGCCCCATCGTCTAACGGTTAGGACACAGGATTTTCATTCCTGTAATCGGAGTTCGATTCTCCGTGGGGCTGCCACAAATACGGCGGTGCGCTTTTGCGCGCCGACGGATTTGATGACCGGCACAGGAGAATTGAAGTTTACCCTGAGCGAGGAGCGAAGCGACGAGTCGAAGGGATTCTCCGTGGGGCTGCCAATAAGCGTGAAAGAAAAACCTACGGTTTTCCTCTCACGAGCTCTCCTTTCCCTGTGAGGAGTTCCTCCAGTCGGGCAAAGCCCGACTTCGGAACATTTTTTTTCGATTTTCTGTCTACCTACCATAACTCAAATACAATGAGATCAAAGAAAGGTGACTGTTCTCACTTTCTCGGCAACGACGCCGCAAACGCATACTCACGATCTATCCATCGAAGGAGGTCAGCATCATTCTCGATGCCAGCAGGTTCAATGAAGAGCCACTCTTTCATCGGCTTACCTGTGATATCCATGACACGTACATGTTTCTCCTTCAGCGCCTCTGAGCCTTCTTCTGGCGAGAGACGAACAACCATCAAGTCCTTCCAAATACCACAGCACATATTGCCGTAGACAAAGAATCCGATCCCACCGAACCTGCCTGCCGGCAGGCAGGCATATTCTTCTCTCCTGCTCCTGCACGCGGCAGAAATGCAGGACGTATCCGCTCGGCTAGTGCTGCGTCGTAAGGCATGCAACTATGGTACGCTCCAGTGCATGCGTCGACTATGGATCATAGGTTGCCTACTTCTGCTCAGTGGGTGTGTTGATGACCCTCGGCCAGCTGAAGCAGATGAAAGAATAACGACAAGTCAGTCTTCTGTATCCAATCTTTCACTATTCCAGATTCCTGATCCCATCAGTATCCCCTCTCTATCCAGCATGAGACTAGAGGGCACGAATCTCACGCTCGAGAGTGTGGAATCCGAGAACGCCGTCTACACGCGTTATGCCATCAACTACACAAGTAATGGGCTGAAGATCACCGGCGTGCTACTGATACCAAAGGGCGAAGGACCATTTCCGTTGGTGATTCTGAATCATGGATACATCGATCCTGTTGTCTACACGCGTGGCCGCGGACTGCGCCGAGAGCAGGACTATCTGGCGAGGGAAGGATTCGCGGTTCTCCATACAGATTATCGTGGTCATGCAGGGAGCGATCCGAGCCCAATGACTACCAAGATTTACGACGGCAATCTGGAGTATGCGATGGACAGCATCAATGCGATTCTGGCGATGCGTGCAGCGAAGTCGGAATTTCCGACGATCGACACCGAACATGTCGGCATGATGGGGCATTCGCTCGGCGGCGGTGTGACTATGGCAATCCTCACCGCGCATCCGCATCTGGTCGACGCGGCAGTGCTGTACGCTCCCGTCAGTGCCTGGGTGTTCGACAACTTCACTCGCTGGAGATCGCTACGAGAAGAAGGAGATAACACGCGTGCTATTTTTGGCACTCCAGATACCAACCCGGAAATCTGGAACGAACTCTCACCTGCGTCATTCGTAGAGAGCATCAAGGCTCCGATCCTACTTGTGCACGGAGACCGAGACAGCGATGTACCAAAAGAATGGTCTGACCGATGGGCGTCGACACTCGTCGATGCCGGCAAGAATGTGGAATACCTGGAACTTGTCGGTGAGGGTCACGAGTTTGCAGGGCAGTGGACGCTGTTTATGAAAGCGGTAACCCGTCACCTGAAAACGGCATTGAGCGCGTAGCGTGCTCATCCACGCCTTCCTCTACATGTTCATCACGAGGTTCATCCACATGCGGATGTGTAGTATTCGTTGAGATGACATAGAGCAACATACCTCCGAGGACGACACAGACAAATTGTAGAAGTGCACGACTGGGGCGTACCTCTCGGTGAAGTTCCGGGATCAAGTCCGCGAGAGCGATGTAGAGAAAGTTACCAACAACAATCGGAAGTAAAACGATCTCTATGTCGTGGACCCACTGACCCGCGATCAGTACGAAGAGCGCACCCAGTATGGCTGTTAATGCAGAAAAGAAATTCCATAGCAGTGCCTTCATTTTTGAATAGCCGCTATGGAGCAGGATCGCATAATCCCCTATCTCTTGAGGAATCTCATGCAGCACGACAGCAATCGTCGTTGCGATACCCAGCTGCACATCGACCAGATACGCAGTAGCAATCAGAATACCGTCCATGATGTTATGCACTGCATCTCCGATCAGCACCATTGAACCAACAGCGTTCGACCGCTCTTTGCAGTGCACATCATGACAGTGGTGCCAGTGGATGAACTTCTCGACAATGAAGGATCCCAGAATCCCTAAGAAGACGAGGAGTGAAACATTGACCTCATCTGCATGTTCGATCATCTCTGGGAAAAGATGAAAGAACACGTTGCCAAGAATGGCACCGGTAGCGAAGCTCACAAAGAGGAAAATAATCCTCTGAAGTGAGGAAGTAGCCAGCATCAAAAAGATAATGCCGGACGCAGATACGGCGCTGACGATCAGAACGCTAAGAATACTGAAGGCTGCAGGGGTGGAAAACATAAGAATGGAGGAAGGTGGCTACTGACAGGAGGCACAGAGTCCGACGACATCGGTCACATGCTTCTGTGGTTTAAACTTAAACGAACGTGCAACCGCATGTTCCGCCTGACAGAGTGCTGTGTCGGCGAATTCGGTGACGGAGTGGCACTCACTACACGTCAGAAACCCGTGATGACCCGTACACGACGGCAGTGCACACAGTACGTATGCGCCAGTACTGGGATGTCGATGCACGATCCCCTTTTCCAGAAACTGCTTGAAGATGCGATAGATGGTTGCCGTATCGATGCTGACTTTTTTCTTTCGAAGTGCCAACGCCATATCGGCATGCGAGAGCGGCGTGGTCGATGAAGACAGTAACGAAAGAATCGCGCGACGTTGCACGGTATTGCTGAGATTCGCACGAGCGAGAAGCGAAGGAAAGTCCATGACCAACCTAGAGTACCTGGTGTTTTCGATATATGCAAATACTTCGCAAAAATATTGGAAGGCAAGTCTATGCGCCCTTCTTTTCGCATCTCGAATTCATTATTTCAGCAATAACGGAGGCGCCGATGATGAAGAGGCCGCTCACGATGAGTAGTGGTGTCGGTTGTACCGAACGAAGGAGGAATGTCTCGATCACGAATGTAATCAGCACCGAAATATTGAACATCATAAACGCTAAGTATCCGTCGATACGTTTAAACGCCTCGTAATTGAGTAGTTGCCCCACACCGATCATGACGCCAATTCCCAGACCGAAGAGAAGCGATGTCTGCGTGAGCCCCGCAAGAATGGATGTACCGAGCACTGTTCCAAGAACAATAACGGGTGCAAGGCACAGGAGGACAAATGAGTACACATGCAGATTGAGGAGGAGCACGTTGGATTTTGCAAAGTGTTTGACGTACTCGATCTGTCCAATGACAAACAGAACATCGAAAAACATCGCGACCATTGCCAGCATGTCGCCAAAAAGAGAGAAAGGACGATCGGATGCACTACTATTTTGAATCAGGAGCGTGCTACCGATGGTTGCCATTACAGCGAGAAGGAAAATGCCCAACATGACCTTGGGGTCACGCAGGTACGGAATATCCTTTCGCCAGAAGAATGCGGCAATGATGAGCGCAATGACGGGAGCGAATGTGTTGAACAGAAGTAGGTTCGTGGCGCTCGTGTAGAGCAAGCTCGCATTCAGGAAGTAGTAGAAACCAACTTGTCCGAATACGATCATCAAAAAGGCGTGATTGTAGGGAAGCTTGAGAGAGGGCAAGCGTCCACGTCGGAGTAGTGTCGGCAGCAAGTATGCAATCACCATGAGTGACATGGCTCCGAGGCCGTAGAGAAATGTACGCAAGAATGGGGACAGATCATTCGCTGGAGTGTATCGAATGACAATTGGTTGAATGCCCCAAATAAACACTCCACACAGACGAATGCAGTACCCCATCATCTTTCGTCGCCGACGACTCTGCCACTCGACATCAGAGAGTGGGGTCATCCTCTTCTCATCAAATGGTGCAAACAGGGCCTCGGTGCGCAGAAACCTGTAGCCCATATACACAAGAAAGAGCGTAAAAAACCCAATCAATGGCAACAGAGTATGACCCTTGGTATTCAGCATCATCTGACCAACCAGCACACCCAAGCTACCAACGTTTAGAACTAAGCCGACAACCAAGTACCATCGATCCGTCCGCATGCGCACGATGTACTGACGCAGTAGTCGCAAAAGATACAAGTTTGCAACGAGCACAGGAACCAGCGGCACAGCCTGCAGTAGTAATCGAGGTATGTATGGAATCCCCTCAAATACATCCTGATACCAGGGAAGCAGTATGACATCGACGAGTAGCACGATGCCCGCAAGAAGGAATGACCCCACTAATATAGATTTCTTCAGAGCGGGAATCAGTGTCTGCACTCCCAAACAGTGCTCATGACGTTCCAGTGCTTCGACGAAATCTGCAAACTGCTGACGAGTATCAGAGTGTCCAACGACATGTAGCACGACCTCTGACTTTCCATGTTCTTGTGTGAGGGCATCGATATGGATGCTGTGAATTTTTGCCAACTTCGAAAGATCTGCGAGAGGATCGCTTGGTCTATCAGTGAAAGAAATGACAATACGGAAGCGATAAAAATCGTCCAGTCTGCCCATAAATAACGGCGTGCGCCTCTCTTCGGGGAAAAGGAAGAATACAACGTCTCGCGACCGCAGTACCCCTTCTCCGATCATCGAAAGAACCTGATCGAACGAACGACGACTGTACTTGGTTGCAGCAGCCTGACACTGCGACCTAGTCAGATGCTGGATGAGCCCTTTACCGTAGTGATCCAACTCACGCTGCAAGATGCGCGAACCAAGCGCTATTTTTTCAGCACGAGAGTGATGCTTCAACTCTTCAGAGATCAGAAAGCGAGCATGTCTGGTTGAGACTGCGTCCAACCATTCGAACGTGACGTGATGAACAGAATCCAGAGTGACATGTACATTGTCATCCTCTTTGAGGACATGTGAAAACGAAGACTGGATACCATTGACCGCAATTCTGGTGGTGCAGGAAGCCCGTTGTTCGTACAGTGCAAAAGCAGCATCGAGAGCCGTGGAACCCATGGGAAGTGACAAGCGACGCTGATCGATGCTGATGGATATTGTTTCGCGTAAAATGTCTGACTCGAGAGCCTCCCAAAAGGCACTACTGCTTTCGCGAGTGCGAACATCCAGTTCCTCAGTACGCTTCAGCCACGCAAAGCCAGGACTGGCAGCACCATGACCAAACAAAGAGCCGATGATGCCCATCATTGCGCGTTTGAACATGCTTTCTGTGTAGATACGTATTTCCACGATTTGACCATCAGGGAGCGAAACATGTGTGTGTAAGCTCTGATAGCCAGAGTCGCTGGGAGCTGCGATGTAATCGCGAAACTGACCAACGACTGGTCTGTAGAGAGTGTGAATGGACTTGAGGAAGTGATAACAGTGCTCCTCATCAGTGACGATGGCAATCAATGAGAACGCGTCTTGTGAAGCAGCTGTACCGCCACGAGCAGTGCGTTTGTCATGAAAAATCTGGGCATTGCGCGGCTGAAGGAAAATACGATCAATCCCTGAGGATTCACTTTCCTGTGCCTTGAGTACCCTTTCGATTGTATGCGGAAGCGACTGGAACTGCTGACAGAGTCGATCACGCTCACGAATATCTGTTGCCCCTTCGGGATACACATACGGAACACAGTGCTCGGCAAACTGCCTTCTGACTTCTCGCATACCGAGATGAAATGCAATCTTGTAATACACATTCATCGTCTCACGTGCGAACCGCTCACGCCGTTCGTCCGGCAACGCGTCGATGGTCAGTACATTGTGCAATCGATCAGCGAGCTTGATGACGATGCAACGCGTGTCCATACGCATCACGTCGAAGAGTTTGCGAAGTGTTTCTGTTTTTCGCTCCAAGTCTAGTGCAGGATTCAGATCTGCTGCCGTGAACTTGGTCGTCGCCTCGACGAGAAGTGCTACTCGTTTGCCAAATCGTTCGAGGAGGTCGCTCTTTGTGACTGCGGTATCCTCAAGCACATCGTGCAGAAGTGCTGCAATGATTGTATCGCGATCGGCACCCCAGTTCGCAACGATCGTTGCCGTATCAATAACGTGCAAAACGTACGGCGAACCGTCCTCTCGGGTTTGAGATGCATGTTTTTCGAGCGCAAATGCATACGCCTCCTCGATGTCGCTCTGCTCACCCTCAGTCAGATGTTTACACGCTGCCAGCAGGATGTCAGCGGAGGGCTCACGCATTGCACTGAGTAGTATAGTCAGATTGCTCCCGATGACTAGTCGATGAGAAAGGCAACATCTTGTTTTGTTGAGCGTAGTCGCATGAACAATGTTCTACGTCACGGTAGAACACCATCGAAAAAAGCCCGGATCCAATGGACCCGAGCTTTCTCGTTATTTGGGTTCGTTGTCGACTAGCAAGAGCCGCCGCAACCGCAACCTGAACCACCGATCATAAGAATATGTGGGAATAAGTAGAACATCTTCATATTAGTTCATGTCTAAACTAATGTCAAGGGCTCAGAGTACCTTTAATTGCCCTTTTGCGGATGAAATTTCTTTGTACCCCTTTCGTTTCATTATCTGCGCAAGCTCAGCATCTATCCTACCAAAGCACCCGGGCCCCTCCTTCATGAACTGTGTGCCAATCTGCACGGAGTCTGCTCCCGCAAGCAGGAACTCGAATGCGTCCATGCCAGATTTGATACCACCAACACCAACGATACTCATACGATCGCCAAGCAGTTGGCTAAAGGCACGAACATTCGCGAGCGCTACGGGCTTGATGAAGTCTCCACCCAGTCCGCCGAATCCCCCTTTGGGTTTGATGAGTGGCTTCTCTGTTTCTCCGTCGATAATCAGAGTGTTGCCAACAGAATTGATGCAACAGAGGAAGTTGATCGGATACTTTTTGAAGATCGCTGCTGCGGTGTCCCAGTGCACAGGGTCTAAGTACGGTGGTAGCTTGATACCAAACGGCTTTTTCAGATGCTTGGTGACATCGCTCAAAATTTTGTCGGTCATCTCGAAGTCATAGGCGATTTGTGGCTTACCCTTCAGATTCGGACACGATAGGTTGAGCTCGATAATATCGACTGCGCTTGCGTTAAATGCATCAACCAGTACCGGAATGTCCTCCGGAGACATGCCTGCCAGACTCGCGACAATTGGCTTGGTACGAAACTCTGACTTCAGTGTCCCGAGCATGTCCAAATATGCTTTGTATCCCAGATTCGGCAGTCCCATGCTGTTGATGGAGCCAAGCGGAACATCGACGTACCGTGGCTCCTCGTTTCCTTGTCTTGGTTCGATCGTGCACGACTTCATGACGATGGCAGCAGAGCCCGATGCACCAATCGTACGGAGCTCATCGAGTGTGACATCCTTCGGTCCGGCAGCGTTAAAAACGTAGGAGTCGAGAGAGACTCCGGCGATCTGAGTCTTCGTTGTCATTGGCGTCATCATACATTATCCAGCAACTTCACGCTACTCCTCTTTTTTGCTCCCCGCAGCCGAGACGCCGCGTCTCGGTGCCACTAATGCTACAATCGCAAACCTCATGCCGCAGATTCACTACCAACAGTTTGGGCTATTCCATGTCATTACAAAAACAAAGGATTCCATTCGTTGGTGTACGCGCGAAAGCATCCCCGAACGACTCATCGATCATCTTCGCGTGACAAGGGACATTCATAAAGCGTTCCTTCATGCCTTTTGCATTCTTCCGAATCATCTGCATCTTCTTCTCTCTCCCGGCCCAAAGGGTTTAAGTAGCTTCATGCGGAGTTTCAAATCGTGCAGTTCAAAAGAATTTCGAAGGATGGATCCCGCGATCGGCTGGCAGACAGGATTTTATGACGAACGAATTCGAGATGCAAAACAGAGAGGTAGCGTCGTTGGCTATATTCAGGGCAATGCTATGAAACATAAACTCGTTCGAGAAGTCACCGATTGGCCATGGACATCGTTACATTTTCTCGATGTCTGTGATCCACTAGAAATCTGGGTCTGATCTATTTATCGTCATCCGGCACGCGGCGTGCCGGCTGCGGATTACAAATATTATTTATTTTTCGCAGCTACTTTCATAAACCCAGCAAAGAGCGCCTGTGGGCGATGCGGCCTGCTCTTAAACTCCGGATGAAACTGCGACCCCACCATAAAGGGATGATCTTTTATTTCGACAATCTCCATGAGCCCCGACTCAAGCCACTCGCCAGAGAAGACGAGTCCCGCATCTTCCAGCCGTTTCTTAAATTTATTATTAAATTCGTAGCGATGTCGATGACGCTCGGAAACAAAATCGCCAGCCAGTAATTGCCCTGCTTCCTTGTATGCCGCGTACGCTTTCGTCCCCTTCTTCACTTTGCAACGGTACGCACCGAGCCTGAGCGTGCCACCCTTGCTCCTTCCTTTATGTTGATCTGGAAGGAAATGCACGATGTATTCAGCGTCGGTCAGTTTTTCCGCTTCATCAAACTCTTGGCTCGTCAGTTTTGGATTCTTGAGAGCATCACGCGCAAATTCGATCGCGAGTAACTGCGAACCGAGACAGAGTCCGAGGTATGGAACTTTTTTCGTACGTGCGTAGTTGGCAGCGAGGATCTTGCCCTCGATGCCTCGTGTTCCAAACCCACCCGGAACGATGATGCCGGCGACTGACTTGAGTTTCGCCCACTCCTTTAGACTCTGCTGCCCTGAGCGAGCGGAGCGAGTCGAAGGGTCTTCCAATTTCTCACTATCCACCCAGACGATCTCTGCTTTCCTACCATGGAAGACTGCAGCAGACTTGATGGATTCGATAACGCTTAAGTACGCATCGTCTAAGTTCGTATACTTTCCAACAAGAGCGATCTTGATCGGCTTTTTTGCGTTCGTATAGCGCTTCCTGCCCTCTTCCCACTCCTTCATATTCGGACGCAGATTGCCGAGACTGAGTGACTGTCCGATGACTTTCGCGATGCCGTGCTCTTGGAAATTGAGCGGAACATCGTAGATAGACTTTACGGTCGGCGCGGGAATCACGGCTTCCCTCTTCACGTCGCAGAACTTGCTGATTTTATCGAGGAGATCGGCAGGAATATCCTGATCAGCACGCGCCAGAATCATATCGGGGTGCAGCCCGATACGACGAAGTTCACGAACGGAGAGCTGTGTCGGTTTTGTCTTTAGTTCTTTGGAACCTGCGAGGAATGGAAGCAGTGTCAGATGCACGTGAAAAATATTCGTGGATCCAAGCTCGGAACGTAGCTGCCTGATCGCCTCCAGATACGGCTCTCCTTCGATGTCGCCGACCGTCCCACCTACTTCCACCATCATGATCTCGGCACCACTCTTCTTCGCTGCCCCGGTAATGGATGCTTTGATGGCATCAGTAATGTGCGGCACAACCTGAATGGTGCGTCCGAGGAAATCTCCTTTTCTCTCCTTCGCGAGCACCTCGGTGTAGATCTTTCCAGTCGTGATCGTGCTCAGCTTACTCATCGGCTCATCAATGAAACGCTCGTAATGCCCGAGGTCCAGATCGGTCTCCGCTCCATCGTCCGTGACGAACACCTCGCCATGTTGAAATGGACTCATGGTTCCAGGATCGACGTTTAGGTAGGGATCCAGCTTTTGCACGAATACTTTGAAGCCTGCTGCCTTCATGATTGCACCGATCGATGCGGCTGCGATCCCCTTCCCAAGCGAACTACAAACACCTCCTGTGACGATAATGTATTTCGGACCGCGTGATTTTTTGGATCGAGATTTCATAGGAAAATGGGGAGGAAGGTTCCGTGCGGGGGAACCCATCACCCTGATTTCTCGAGCCCGCCAGTATTCTATTGATTTGAAGAAAAAAGGCAAGAAAAAATTGACGCAGTTTCGTCACTAGACAAATGCACTCAGTATCAGGAAAATGAAGGACTTTGGAAACTCCAGCCATCTCACCACCGCAGCAGCCTTCGTACGTTCTAAACGAACTACGAACCGCTGGTCATACCAACAATATCATTGCACTAGCAGTGCAAACTGCACAAATGAAGCACAATTTCCTCGATAGTGATAATAGGAAGAAGATGGAGCCGGAAACTCTTTCGCTGCTCACCATGCATCGCTCGGTCGCATATGAAGGCGTTCACCCTACTTCTGCCGACATCGACGAGTTGGCTGAAACAGCGGAAATAACTGATGATGCGATGTCCGTTCAAGTTCTGGAGTATTGTGATGAAATAAGAACGAAGATTCAGAGTGAGCAAGTACGATGGCAAAGTTTCGCGCAGGATCCAAAGGGGCTGAAAAACATGCAAGACATTTTCGTAGCTCAGCAGCTACTCCCTGAGCATTTCGGCGGCGCTATCACAACATTTGGTAGTGCACGAACACGCGAAGGTGACCCAAGATACGAAGCAGTTCGTTGGCTGAACAAAACACTCGTTCAAGAATTGATGCAGGATGACGGCACAATGGAATGTGCACATTCGGGTGCGGGACCGGGCATCATGGAGGCAGCAAACAAAGGTGCGATGGAGGGTCGCATTGAAAGAATAAGACAGCTGAAAGAGCAAGCGCAATTGGGAGACGGTATCGCAAAAATTCAGCTCGATACAGTGGCTCGTAGCACTCACAGTATGGGTATACGCATCGATCTTCCATTCGAACAAACCTTCAACCCATTTCTACAATTGAACCTAACATTGCAGTCATTCTTCGCAAGAAAATTAGCACTTCTTGCTCCTACGATAGGACGCACTACACAGGACAATGGGGACGATACCCACATGAAGAGACATAAAAGGCATCCAGCAATCTTTGTAGCCCCTGGAGGTTTTGGAACCTTGGATGAAATGTGGGAAGCGGCAACGCTTTTGCAGTGCAGAAAAATGAAGTCACTGCCCATTATTGTGTTGGGAGCGGAAATGAGAGCAGTAATAAAAGAATTACTATCAATGATGCTTAAATTAGAAACGATATCGCCTAAAGATGTGGACTTTTTTGTTATGAAAGATGAATGCAGTGAAATTGACGCTCTCTACGCTTACTTGGAATATTATGGCATTCCAGAAACCGAAGGAATCCGTAGCGCAGTATCAAGACACAAGCGCCTGCTGTAGCGAGATCACTCGAATAGCAGATACGTACTTGTGAAAGGAAACTACTTCTTGCCCCTGACCTTCCCCGCCACCTTGCCCTTGGCACTTTTGATCGCTGTGGTCGCCTCCTTTACCTTCTTGCCCAGGAACTTCTCAGCCTCTGCCTTGGCTGACTTGTAGTACTTGGTCACAAATGTCTTGCCCTGCTCCACCTTGTCATCCAGATGGTACTGCTCAGCGAGCTCCCCTACTTCCTTCGCAACAGTCTGACCATCTTTGGAGAGATGCTTGCCCAGGACCTGTGCCGCCTCTGTTGCGTCCTTCGCTTTACTGAGCTCGGAACGAAGTTTCTTGTTAGAGAAAACGTATCCCGCGAGCGCGCCGCCAACGGTACCGAGGAGAAGGGAGAGTTTCTTCATAGAAAGGGTCTGGGAAATGAGGGTGCAACTATAACAGAGACGAGTGCTTAGTGGCTAGTGATTAGCGAGAAAACTAGTCACTAACCACCAGCGGCTCGAAGAGCCGCACTAATCACTTTTGCGAAACTCTTTCAACTGTCTCTCGGTTAACACTTCCGCCAGCTGCTCCTCACTCGCATTCTTCGCCTTGGCAAGCGAACCGAATTTTTGGACGAGTTTTGCCTTTGTGATGTCTCCGATACCAGCCATGTCATCGACTGCTGACTGGGTAAGGACTGCGGCGAGTCGCTTCTCGCGTTTACTGTTTGCGAATCGATGCGCTTCGTCACGGACACGCTGGAGCAGGAATCGCGCTTCGGAATCTTTGGGAACGACCTCAGGAAGAGATTGCCCAGGCAGGAAGATTTCCTCCTCTCGCTTGGCGAGTCCAGCGACAGGGATCGTCATTTCTAGCTCATCAAGCACCGAGACAACCGCGGAGAGCTGACCTTTTCCACCGTCGATCAGGAGAAGGTCTGGGTGTGACGTAAACGACGCCTCGGGTTTCTGCTTATGCACGATGTACACCATGATCTCTCCGGCAATCTGATCCGGATGCGATGATTGCCACAACTCTCTTTTTTTTCTGAGCACCTCAGGCGGTTCCCGCACGATCTGAAAGCCGAGTGACTGATACCATTCGACCAGCGATGGCATGGACTGAACATAGATCTTGCCCTTTTTTACTTTCGCAAGAAGAGACCGAACGAGAAAGGCTCCGAGCTGCTGCCCTCTGTATCTCTCTTCAAGCCATACTGATCGAAGCGCCATGACTCCGTCGTATGCAAACAGTCTACCAAATCCAATAATCTGATCCTGAGCCCTGACAACGAGGTAATCCTTGTACGAAATATTGTCAGCACTGATCGTGTCTTCATTCTTCGTAGACGTATCGACAATGAAAGGCTGCTCAGCCTTCTTCGCCTTGCCTATGGTCACGCCCTTCTCCTGCCACTTCGCTTCAAGAGTTTTCAGATCATCTGTCAGATACTTGAGACGTCGCCTTAATACTTCGGCGAGCGATTTGTAATCATCGATGTCACCTTCGCGAACTGTCGTGATATTGAAACTGCGATAGTGCTCGCGCTTTGGTTTGCCGTTCTCGAACACGACCATGCTGCCAACTGTCGCAGTCCCACCGAGATGCGAGATGTCATAACCCTCAATACGTTTTGGTTTTTCTGAGAGTGAAAGAATTTTAGTCAGTCCCGCTAACGCATCCTCGACTTTCCTCGCTTCCGATTCCCACGCGGCAAACTGTTGCTGCACTTTTTCGTCAGCATTCTTCTCAGCCATCGTGAGCAGCGCAGACTTGCGACCACGTTCGGGTACTCGGATCTTTACTCCCGTACCCTTCATGCCAGTCAGCCACTCTTCCAGCACTTCCTGGTCAAGGATCGGTTCGCCGATCAGAAGCATCGACGGCACATCAGTTGTTTCAGTATAAAACTGTGCGATCAGTTGCGAGAGAGCGTCGGGGACAGTCTCAGCATCGCCGCGGAGCGCAAAGGAAAGCTCCTGAATCAGTCTGCCATCGCGTTGGCGAAGGACGACTGCCTGCCACTTGCCTGCGCGTGCCGCGAGACCGAAGACATCGATGTCCTCGCCAGACGTATCGGAAATCGACTGCCGCTTCTCCAGATCCTCGATGAAACTGAGTGCATCGCGAAGTCGCGCTGCCTTTTCAAACTTCTTATCCTCCGCAGCTGCTTTCATCGCCAACACTGTTTCGCGCTTCACGTCAGCCAAGTTGCCGCGGAAAAAACTGATGACAGCTTTGATACGACGCAGGTATTCCTCTTCCGAGACACTTCCGATGCAGAGACCGATACATCGACCGATCTGATGATCGAGACAGGGTGTGCCTGCGAGCGTCTTTCCAGTATTCAGTGCATCCAGAGATTGTCCACACGCACGGAAGCGAAGGATGGAATCCAGCATCTCGACAGTTCGCTCCGTAATCTGCGAGCCTGTTGTGAAGGGTCCGAAGTACCGAGCCTTGTCCGTACCAATTCGTCGCACGATCTCCACACGCGGATAGCGCTCGTGAGTGGAGACACGCACGTAGACGTACCCTTTGTCGTCCTTGAGCATGATGTTGTATTTAGGTTTTAGTTCCTTGATCAGATTCGACTCAAGCATAAATGCCTCGAGCTCGCTTTTGACGACCGTCACTTCGAAATCGGCGATCTGCCTGACCATGATCTCGGTCCACGCAGAGTTCTTCGCCTTTCCGGCGACGTACGTATGCATGCGTTTGCGGAGGTTCTTTGCCTTGCCGACGTACAGCACCTCTCCCTTCTTATCCAGCCAGCGGTAGACGCCAGAGTCGGTTGTGACCCTGGAAACGCGCTTGCTGAGGAGATTTTTTGATTCAGACAAAATGAATAATTGATAATGAATAATGGAATAATTGATACTATGCTGTGGTCATTATCAATTATCAATTGTCAATTATTCATTCGCCCCTCGTTTCGGCCGTCATTCTCAATTTTCGCTCCCACCGAGCGACAGTTGCCAGCGCTACGCAACTACTGAAGCAAAGCATTGCCGATCACATGGAGATCATCGTGATCGATAATCACTCGGATAGTGAATCGATCGGCTTTTTGCGTGCGAACCTGCGTGGATTACCAGTTCGTATCGTCGAGACGAGAGCAAACCTCGGATTTGGAACAGGATATGACGAGGGCATCCGTCAGGCGCGAGGCCAGTTCATTCTCATTAATAATCCTGTGAAGATGCTGGAACAAACTGGCGTCGAAAAGATGGTCAAAAAAATGCAGGAAGATCCGATGATTGGCATCATCGCACCAAAGCTCATCCATCCCGATGGCTCAGTACGAGAATCATCCAGAGCGTTCCCACGTCCTCTGGATGTCATCAGCAAGCGAACATTTTTGAAGCGTTGGTTCCCTAGTCGCATGCGTCGCTATCTGGATATGGATCGTGATCCAGAATCCGAACGCGACTCTGACTGGATCGCAGGTGGGTGTCTGATGATTCGCAAAGATCTGTTCACTGAGATCGGGGGGTTCGATCCGCGCTTCTTCCTTTTCTTCGAGGACATCGATCTCTGTCGTCGTGTCTGGCAAGCAGGCAAACGTGTCGTGTACGCACCATCGATTACGGGCACCGATCGCAAAAGTCGCCTCAGCGAAGGTGGGCCATGGTCGCTTGTCATGAGCCCTGTTGGTCGCACACATATTGCAAGTGCGGTGAAGTATTTTTGGAAGTGGGGGGTGATGGCAGGTAAACCCAAAATAGTGGCTAGTAGGTAGTGGTTAGGGGCTAGTGCGGAGAAAACGCATGTGTGAACTACCCACTAACCACTATCTACTTTGTGCGTTGAATCTTGACCAAAGCCAGCCTGCCCCCTACACTCGTCCGGCTATGAAGAAGTCCGTAACACTCTCTGTACAGGCTCGCGATGTATCCAAGAAGCCAAATGACCTCCGAAAAGGGGGTGTTGTGCCGTGCATCGTGTACGGAAACAAGATGGAAAACACGCAGATTCAGTGCAACGGCAAGGAGTTTCACAAAGCATTCGCTGAGGCAGGTCAGAACACGATCGTGGAAGTAGATGTCGCAGGGAAGAAGGTGCCATGCCTGATCCATGCAGTCGCATTGGACCCTGTGACCAGTGCATACGAACATATCGATTTCTACGCCGTCGATATGACCAAGAAGGTGACCACACACGTGCCAATCGTGATTCACGGTGAATCACCAGCTGTGAAGGGTCTGGGAGGCGTGCTCCTAACTGTGCATGATGAATTGGAAGTATCTTGTCTTCCTGGTGATATCCCAGAAGCATTCGTTCTCGATATCTCCAAACTCGAAAACTTCCACGATAGCATCACAGTTGCGATGGTGGCGGTACCAAAGGGTGTCGAGATTAAGGAAGGTGCTGAAACAGTGCTCGTGACAATCCAAGAGCCACGCAAGGAAGAGGTAGTAGTTGTCGCTGATGCTGCTGCCGTTGCAGGTGCCACTCCTGCTGAAGGAGCCGCTCCAGCTGCTGGCGCTGCGCCTGCTGCAGACGCTCCTAAAGAGGAAAAGAAGAAATAACAAAGAATGCAAAACGAACGGAAGTCTCGAGAGCATTGAGACTGTCAGTTTTAGCTTCTCTTGCGTCTCGCTAGTTGTGCCTGTCCTTTGCCGGTATGCATTTCCTTATAGCTCTTGATCTGCTTCTCCAGCTTCTCGATACAACTATCAACCGCATCCAATGCTTTGAGTTTCCTACTCTCCACACGGAGCATTTTCTTTGGGAGATGAACCGTAATCATGACCTTGGTCTGATCGCTGGCCTTTTTCGTATCGCGCCTCTCCGCTTCTACTCGAATCCATGACCCTTCGTCCTTCAGTTTCTTGCAGTACGTTGCCAGTTTTCCGATCTTTGTCGCGAGGAGGATAAGGTCCTGATCGCTATAGTGAAGTCCTTTTTCGAAGTGTTCTACGTTCATGGAAGAGTGGGTAAAGTTCGTGCAGAGACTACCAGAGTGACTGTAACTTGCACCTACCAAAAAAGGCGCTTTTGCGGTATAATAAGGAGAATTCCAAAACACACACTATGCCACCCGATTTCGATGTTGAAAAAGCAAAGGAAGCGATGCAAAACCAAGAAGGTCTGACTGAAGATCATCTTAAAGATGCAACGCTGGAGGAGCTGAACACACTCGCAAAATCGGTACACGAAGTGAATGAGGATGAAGACACGACGAATGATATCGCTATCGAACAAACAGAGCGTGACACAGTGGAAACAAAAGTTAACCAGCTCGCAAAGAATGATTTGGAAACACTGAAGTCACAAATTGAACTGCAGCAATTTTTGGGAGAAAGCACCTCGGAAACAGGATCAAAGGAGGAGCAGCACTTCGAGAAGGCGGCAGGAACAGTGCGTGGATTTTTCAAGCAGTACGAAACTGTGGCATGGGTCGGACCTGTCATTAAGTGGTTCTCGAGCTTCTCATTCAGTGCGATCAAGCGATCGGTTTGGAATATGGCAGGAGACTGGTCAGGGATCGATTTCATCAAGAATATGGCTGAGCAGCAACTCGCCACGATGGACATTCGCGATGCGATCGGAAGTGATAGCGGGAAGGGTAAGAAGATCACATTCGAAGGGATTACAAGTAACGAGTGGACGCCACTCAAGCCAAAGGTGAATGGCCTCGCTTCCAATGGAACCTCGCTCTACCTCCTGACGCAGGACTACATCGCGTATGCGTTTGGAAAGAATCTGGAATCAACGAAGAGTGATGGCGAAGTGGATGCGAGCGAAGCACTGAAGAAAGAGATTGTCATAAAACTGCCAGACTTACTGAAGTTTCATGACGAGAAACCCAAGCTTGCCGCTCCTGCGCCTGCACCTGCCACTGCACCTGCAGCAACACCAAATCCCAATCCCCCGGCAGTGAATAGCGCTCCTCAGCCTACTCAGCCCACGACCACACCTCCAGCAACAACCACTACACCTAACACGACGTCTCCTGCCAATGATGCGGGGCAAAATACGTAGTCATTGGAGGGTATAGAATACAGTCGTGCCACTCTCCTACTCTCAACTTTCGACGTACCGTACTTGCCCCAAGCAGTATGAGTACGCGTTCGTGCAGGGCATCGAACGGCAGATGTCAGCGGGTGAAAGCTACGGTGTGAGCATGCACTCGACGCTGAAGAAGTGGGGCGAACTGGAGATGCGTTACCAGAAAGAGCACCGAACGGATGAGCGACTGACGCTCTTCACCGAAGAGCACGAACATCACCAGCACGCATCGTTGGACAGAAGGACGCTTGTCAATCTCTGGCGAGAGTCATTTGTGGGATACGGCTACGCATCACGTACGGATCAGGACTGTGCACTCAAGCGTGGAGAGGCTGCTCTTGTTCACTTCTTCGATTGGTGGATGCAGAAACCGCGCACAGTACTGGCAGTGGAAAAAGGATTCTCATTGAATAGTGTCGAAACCAAGACAGTGATCAGTGGTCGCTTCGATCGCGTAGAGATCGAGAACAATCAATTGCATATCATCGATTTCAAAACAGGATCCCTGCCGAACAAAAGCCAAGTCGACGAAGATCTCCAACTGTCGATCTACGCGCTTGCTGCGGAGAACCTGTGGCAGAAACCCGTCGCCAGCCTCAGTCTGCTTTCTGTACGGGAAGAGGCATGCATGGAACTACTGACAACGCGCACCTCTGCGCAGCTAGAAGATGCAAAGGCTGCGATCAGCCAGATCGATACACGCATCAGCGCACAGGATTTTGCAGCTACTCCATCGCATATTGCATGCAAACGCTGTCCCTACAGTGAGATATGCTCGAGCAGTCTTGCATGAGAATCAAGGAAAGAAGGGTTCCTACATTGCAACGCTCGCGATGTCTTTCAGCATTACCCCGACCCAATACGCAGCGGCGGCACAAAACATACCGACTGAAAAGATCTCAACTGGGCCACGGATCAGTCGCTCACGAGTCACGTAACTGCGAAGAAAACCGACGAGGAGGAGGGCAACACCCGTACTAACGATCGTCACTCTAAACTCGCTACCAGGAGTAAGTGGCAACAGATACGGCAGAATGGGAATGCTGCCAAACACGATAAAGGATGCAAATGTCATGAAGCCGTGCAGCTTCGGCTGACCAAAGTCCTCCGGCAGGAGTCCATGCTCTTCGCGCATCATGGTGTCTGCCCATATTTTTTTGTCTGAGGTAAGCACGGCAACCACGCGGTCCAGATCAGTTCCGGAAAAACCTTTCTTCTCATACACTTCTCTGATTTCCGCACGCTCCATGTCGGGAATCGTCTCGATCTCGTGCATTTCTTCTTTAAAGATCCGTGTGTAGTTGTCTTCTTTGGAGCGAAGCGAGAGATAATTCCCAAGTCCCATGGAGAGCGCATCCGCTAGCACGTTGGCGAAACCAAGAATAATGACGATCGACGCCGAGAGTTCGGCACCTGCAACACCCGATACAACCGCAAACGTAGTTACGATGCCGTCGTTGGCTCCGTAGACAATATCGTGAATGTACGGACCCAGATTGGAGCCGTGCAATTCGTTCTTCTGATGCGCCTTTAACTCTAATGGTGTGGGGACGGGCATGCCGTCAGTGTAACACGCAATAATTGGCAGCCCGAGGACGTCCTCAAACAGGTGTCTTCAATGAAATGACTCATTGGTACAAAGTCTTGAGAAGTTTACTGAAAGCAGATAATTGGCATACAGTATCAGTAATTGCATCTCTTCTATGGATTTACGCCAAACTAAGATAGAAACGAAGCGGCTATTGCTTGTTCCGGTATCAACAAAATATGCGGAGCAGATATTTTTAGAATACCGCGAGCCAGTTACTAACTATATGAACTATGGTGCACCGGAAAACTTGGAAATTCTAGAGAGCCGAATAAAGGAACGAGAAGTCGATATGGAGCAGGGCACCAATTTATTCATGGCAACATTACTAAAAGAGTCTGGCGAATTACTTGGATGTTTTGCATTGGAAGACCTCAATAAAAAGAATCCTGAATTGGGTGGATGGCTTAAGAAAGCCGCTCATGGTCATCGTTATGGACAAGAGGCAGCAGCTGCCCTGAAGCAATGGGCTGATAAAAATCTGGAATATGATTATATTATATGGCCATGTGCCACACTGAATACTCCAAGTCGAAAGCTGGCAGAATCATTGAGCGGGAAGGTACACAAAGAATATGAGAAGAAAACAGCTAGTGGAAAAGTATCGCCATATGTTGAGTACCGAATTTCGAAAATTGAGGAATGTATATGATGGAATTTAATAAAATTGGCAGCCCCACGGGGAATCGAACCCCGATTACAGGAATGAGAATCCTGTGTCCTAACCGTTAGACGATGAGGCCTTTTGCGCGGTGAATTGTCAATTGTTCATTGTCAATTGTCAATTGTGTCGCGCGTTCTTTCATAAAATAGATAATACTAAGCGACACCATGTCACACTACTTCTACCTCGCCCGCTGCAGTGACGATTCCTTGTATGCGGGAACTTGTCTTGATTTGAAGGACCGCGAGAAGACACATAACGAAGGAAAAGGTGCAAAGTACACGCGGTCACGAAAACCTGTGCGAATGATCTACTCTGAATCCTTCAAAACCCTCGGTGAAGCAAGGCGACGCGAAGCGGAAGTAAAAAAATGGAGGAAATCGGAAAAAGAAGGCTTGGTTTCGCCAAAACGACCAAAGAACGTAGGTAGACGACGACTGGTGCACCCCAAGAAAAGTAAAAAAACCATGGCATAATCCGCAAAAGTGCACTACAGTAAGCTGTCTCAAGACACTTTTACCTTTTTTCTACCTACCAGTATGGCGTCAGGAACTATTAAGACCAAGACCGACAAAGGGTTCGGTTTCATTTCCGTTGAGGGCTCCAACGACGTATTCTTCCACCACAGTGCTTGCGGCGGTCAGTTCGACAGCTTGCAAGTCGGTCAGGCAGTCACGTTCGAAATGGGAGAGGGTCCAAAAGGCCCAAAGGCGGACAATGTCGTTGCAGCGTAATGCCACTACGATTTCAAACTTCACCCTCGGAAGTCCGGGGGTGTTTTTGAATCTAGTGTCGATGTCCAAGCTTCTTCTCGATTCTCTGATCAGGAAGTAGCCACATCAAGGCAACAAGAGCATAGATGCCGATCGCAACTCTCTCATCCCAAAAGGAAACAATCACCCCAAGCACATAGAGAAAGATGGAGAGCTTGCCTTTGTAGTCGCTACCGATCGCTTCTCGTACGTCGTGATTGGAATCAGAGTGCGCAACGATAGCACGCACGAGTAAAAAGTACGCGACCCCAGAACACAGTAGTAGTGCCCCATAGAGAGCGGTTGGAACAGCGGCGAAATGCGTCTCGGAAAGCCACGCTGTGGAAAAAGGAACGAGCGAGAGCCAGAAGAGGAGGTGCAAATTTGCCCAGAGTACGCGACCGTCCAGATGATCGGTGGCATGGAAGAGGTGATGATGATTGTTCCAGTAAATGCCAAGATAGATAAAACTCATCACATAGGCGAGGAACATCGGAAATAGGGGGCGCAGTGCTTCCAGTGTCGCAGCTTCTGGTGCGTGCAGCTCCAGAACCATGATGGTGATAATAATGGCGATGACGCCGTCACTGAACGCTTCTAGTCGGGTGGTGTGCATGCGCACAGCGTAGAGCTACATCATTCCAAAGAACAGACCGAGTGCCATGAGTGCCATCCCAAAGTCTTCGATGAACGTGATTGCAGTGAGCGGAACTTTGATGAAGGTGCCCAGACACGCACATTGAAACTGCTCACGCTTGAGCAGCTTAATCGTGACACCGATGCCACCGAAAAGCATGACTGCAGCAGTGATCATGTTTAGTGTAGGATCCAATGGAACGGTGAGATAGCCAATACCAAGCACAAGCTCGATGAATGGATAGAGGTATCCGTAGCCCTTCCAGCGCATAGCGAGGAGGTCATACTTGGCATATCCGCGTGCAAAACCCGGAACGTCGAGTAGCTTGAATCCCGCAAAGACAAGGAAAAAACCAGCCATAAATGCAGTCATCGCTCCCATCCAATCGACTGTTGACCCGTCGACACTGGTCACGATAGAGGCAAGGGCAATCAAGCCAACTATCGTGAAAAGTGGACGATACTGCCAAAGGCTAAAACTGGATGGAGCCAGAGTTGTTGCTGGGTTATCCATAGAATAGTGAGGGAAGAAGAAAAAGTCTTGCAGATGCGAGGCGGGAGAGATATAGTACCCCTACCCCCTATACCTTATGCTACCTACTCAGAAAAAGAAAGCGCTCGAGGCACTGAAACGGCTGGATGGGCTGTCTGCCAAGGTGAAGACGATGATGAACGAAGATGCGTATTGCCCCCATGTCTTAGAGAATCTGCTCGCAATGCATGGACACATCAAGCATATCCAAAATCAGGTATTAAACAGTCACCTGCACACATGTGCAGAGCAAAAGATGAAGTCACGCACATCGTACGATGCGTTTATCGAGGAAATAGCCCGTTCGATCGGGCTCTCACGTCGCTCCTAATTTCTTTTCCCCTTTCTCTTTATGAATATGCTCTCTCCCATGACCATGATGCCATGGTCACATCACATCCTCGCAATGACAATCGCAACACTCTTCATTGTAGGCATCTCGCTACTCATCCTGTGGGCTGCGCGCACAATGAAAAATAAACAGCTACTTCAGACGAGCATCGTTCTGCTTGTCATCAGTGCCCTGCTCTGCATGGCTGGATGGAACATGATGGGTGGTATGGGAAGTGGCGGTGGAATGATGATGAAGAATAAAGGCATGGAATCGATGAAGATGATGGACCAGGGCATGGATGATGCGATGAGCATGTCCATGCACGATATGTCCGCGATGCTGGAAGGCAAGACTGGTGATGCGTTTGACCAGGCATTCATCGAAGGGATGATCCCACACCATCAGGGGGCGATCGATATGGCTAGAGCAGCGCTCACGGATGCCAAGCATCAGGAAATCAAGGACATGGCGAGGGCGATCATCCGTGCTCAGCAAACCGAGATCGATCAGATGAACGGATGGTTGAAAGCGTGGGGTTATACAGAGTAGCCTGACACTCGATGACGATCAGCATTATCTTTGCCTCCACCAGCGGTCATACGCAGTTCGTTGTCGACGCACTCAAGACGCTCTGGGAAGCGAAGGGTCACACCTGCCGCCTTGTGCGAGCCGAGAAATCGACTGCGAATGACTTCCAAGACTGCGATCTGCTCGTCCTCGCATCCGGAACGTGGAACACGGGCGGCCAGGAGGGAAACCTCAATCCTCATATGCACACGTTGCTCTTTGAAAAGCTCACTACGATCGACATGAGTCAGAAGCCCGTTGCACTGATCAGTCTGGGGGACTCGCGCTACTACTTCACGACCCGATGCACCGAACACTTCATGCGTTTTCTCAAGACTGCAAATGGAAAACCGCTCTCCCCTCCTCTAATCATCGTCAATGAACCGTACGATCAAGAGGAACGAATCGCAACCTGGGGACAAAAAATTATTCCTGTATAATTTCTCACGAATTTTCCACCCACTTCTATGCCTACAGCACGCACCTCACTCAGTATCCTCGTTATCAGTCTCATCGGAGGCATGCTCGGAGGGAGGCTCTCTACAGTCATCGCTCCCACTAATACCGATGATCTCATCGCAGAGTACTATCAGACCGAGAGTGCAGTACATGTGAGTCCGCATGGACTACGTAAGAAAATCGCAGAAGGGAAAAATGAATCCATCCTCGTGGATCTCCGAAGCGCACAGGAGTATGAAAAAGAGCACATCGTAGGAGCCGTAAATATCCCTGCTTATAGCGACCCAGACCACTCAGCATACGATGAAGTAGATCGTATCGTTGCTGCGTTCAAGGCGCTACCACAAGATAAGTCGATCATCGTGTACTGCTACTCCATTCCTTGTATGACGGGGCGAAAAGTCGGCGTGATGCTCGCAGAAAACGGAATCTATGTGCAGCACTTGGGCATCGGATGGAATGAGTGGCGACACTTCTGGCAACTCTGGAACCACGAGCATGAGTGGAAGACAACGAATGTGATGGATTACGTCGCGACCGGCAAAGAGCCTGGTGTGTACAAAGGACCAGTAAAGATTTCACCCTGCACCGAAGGCGAATTCGGTTGTTAATAGGCTCGAACTAGCTACTCGAAGTGCAAGAGTTTGGGGATTTCATCTTGCGGATCGATACAATCGTTCCTGTATTATCTTGGCACACATTTCCCGCTACCTTCTATGTTCACAGCACGCACCGTACTCAGCATCCTGATCGGCATACTCATCGGAGGCATGCTCGGATGGAACCTTACTACGATCATCGCTCCCACAAATACGAATGATCTGATCGCAGAGTACTATCAGACCTTGAGTGCAGTACACGTAAGTCCGCTTGAACTACGAGAAAAAGTCGCTGAAGGGAAGAATGAATACACCATTGTAGATCTGAGGAGTGCAGAGGAGTACGAGACAGAGAGCATCGTGGGAGCCATCAATATCCCGGCCTACAGCGAGCAATCCCACTCCGAATACGATGAAGTAGATCGTATCGTTGCTGCGTTCAAGGCGCTCCCGCAAGACAAGCCAATCGTTGTGTACTGCCACTCCATGCCATGCATGACTGGGTACAATATCGGCACCATGCTGGCATCTCACGGAATCTACGTGCGGCACTTGGCTACCGGATGGGGTAATTGGTGACATTTCCAGAGCGGGGACCAGTGACGGTGACGCTCTGCAACGAAGGAGAATGCAAATGCTAGTGGTGATACCCGGTGTTTTTCGTGATCGCATCGGCTCTGAATAGCTGCTCGAGCAACAAGAGCTTGGTGATCTCGTGCGGAAACGTCATCGCACCGAGTGACAGGAGCTTTCTTCCCTTCTTGAATGTGGAGGACAATCCATACGCTCCAGCAATGACGAACGTGAGAGGCCGACCCATATCTTTCTCAGCAGCAATCAAGGATGCGAAGCTTTCAGATGCGTACTCTTTGCCTGCGGCATCTAGGACGAACACCGTTCCGTCGATACTCTCCAGTGCTTTCATAAGCTTCTCTTCTTCCTCTTTCTGACTCGAAGCCGCAAGGACTCGCTCAGTCAGATCGAATGAATGCTTCAGTCTACCCAGATAGACCTGACATCCTTCAGAAATCCATGGTGTCTTCACCTTGCCAATCGTAATCAGAGAAATCTTCTGCATGATCGTTCTGCGTATGAACGCGCCAAGAATGGCGCTCTCATACTACATACCAAATACTACATACAACATACAATTCGATAACCTTCACCCGACTACTTTCTCTGCAGCAATGCCACGAGTTCTATGTGCGCCGTATGTGGGAACATATCCACGGGCTGTACCGTACGCAGTTCGTAACCAGCTTTCAGGAACGCACCCAAGTCACGAGCGAATGTCGAGACATTGCACGAGACGTAGACCACTTTCTCGGCTCGATGCGCGAGCACCGCGTCCAGTGCCGCAGGGTGCAGACCCATGCGCGGCGGATCGACAACAATCGTATTGAACGCGTACTTCCCTCCCGCTTTCAGTTGTTGATTCATGACTTGCTCCGCCTTGCCCTTATAGAAACTGATATTGCCAATGCGGTTTCTGCCAGCACTCTTGAGCGCATCTTCGATCGCTCCTGGATGTGACTCGACACCCACCACTCTCTCGCAGAAGCGAGCCAGATACTGACCGATGGTTCCCATGCCGCAGTAACAGTCCAGCACTGTATCGCGTGGCGAGAGGTCGGCAGCCTGCGCGATCGCGGTATAGAGCTTCTCGGCACCGAGTGTGTTGGTCTGGAAGAAAGAAAACGGCGACACCTGGAATGTGAGATCAAAGAGTCGCTCCTCGATCCATGGCTGACCGATGAGTGAGTGAATCTTTTCGTTCTCGACCTTATCACTTAGTCCCATGTGTTCGACGATCTGAAGAGACACGAGTCCCGGTCGTCCACCAAACTGCATGAACTTTTGGAAGAGTGGTTCCAATTCTTTCTTCCGTGCCTGCACGACGAAACACATCATGTTCTGACCCGTGTGCACGCCACGACGCAGGATAAGGTGCCGGAGCATTCCTTTGTGCGTTTTGGGATTGTAGACAGGCAGTTTGGTCGACTGCATGAACCTGTTCACGTCAGCGATGAGGCTGGGGAGTTGCTCGTCATACAGATGACACTCGCCGATCGGAAGAATGGTCGCCCAATCGCCAGGACGATGAAAACCGATTCCTGGTTGTTCATCGAAGTAGATGCGTTCGGATTTGCCGCCCTCATTGCGTGGAGGCTTTTCTTCGAAGCGCATGTTGCCGTATCCAAACGATAACTCCAGCTTGTTTCGATAATAAAACACTTGCGGACTCGGAATGATTTTGAGCACTCGACCCGGGAGCGTCTTTCGTACAGCCTCATCGACCGGCGTCAGGTGCTCCAGAGTTTCCTTCACGATGTCCTCTTTGTACTGAATCTGTTTGTTGTAATTGACGCTCTGCCACACACATCCACCGCACACTCCGAAGTGTGGGCAACGTGCGGGCACCTCGTCGCGGGAGCGCATGATCACCTTCTCGACACGAGCCTCAAAAAAAGAGTCCTTCTTCTTGGTGATGATCGCAGAAACGCGCTGCCCAGGAATGGCACCGGTCACAAAGACGGGTTTGCCGTCTAAGGTCGCAAATCCTGCTCCGCCTTCGGCGAACTTCTCGATTGTCAGGGTATGCGCCTGTCCAGGAGCTATGGAAGACGGCTGAGAGCCGTCTTGGGGGTCACTTGACATAAATATAACAATAGTGTATAAATTACTACTTTCATCTCTATGCATCTCCCTAATTCCTCGATTTTGGCTCAGATAAAACGAAAAGTCCTCCGAACGACAGGCTTTCTGATGGTAGTCGCTCTCTTCCTGAGCGCGACAATCGTACCACAGGGCATCACAGATGCAACGGCTCACGAGGCGCCACAGTCTGAATCGTTACGTCTTGTGAGACTTGGGCAGAGGCTCCAGAACCCACCACGTACGGTGCGTTTCACAAGTGCTACCACAACGCCTACGTATAGTGCCGTACCGACCGTTCAGCCGAAAGTTGTCGCTACCAATGACTCAGATCTACTCCCAGTCGTTCGTCAAAAAGATATCAAGCCTGAACATCAGAAGTTGGCAGACAAGGTGCTCCGTGCGTTGCCCTCTGGATGTCGTGACAATCTCAAAAACTTTTACGTAAACTACGAACTGAACCCCAAGAACCGTGGACTGGGTGGTGCGTCGACGATCATCGTCACAGGCAATGTTCCAGACGCTGAATTTGCTGCACTCATCACGCATGAATGCGGTCACGTGATCGATCTGGGAGCACTCCGAGGTACAAAGGAAAGTGGTATGTCAGCATTCGTCGATGGATCGACACCGATGTATAACAACGACCCAAGTGTGCAGTACTACTCCATCTCATGGACCAACGCACATACAAAGAAAACGTCTGTAAAAGAAGCTGACTTCGTTTCAGGATACGGCGCGAGTGATATCTTCGAGTGCTTTGCAGAAGCATTTGCATTCTTCGCGCTGCAGAATAAGGAGTTCCAGAGACTGGCGAAAACAAATCCAGCACTGAAGGCCAAGTACGAGTTCATGCGTGATGTTGTCTTCAAGAACACTCCCCCGCTTTCAGAAGGATCCTACGTACGCGAGCTGCGAACGCCATGGGATGTGACTCTGTTACCATATCAATTACATGCCAAATAAGAGTTCTACACAACTAAATGTGGAGCAGAAGGGCGTGCTCAGAAACGCGCTGCAAATGCTGGGTAAGCCGATTCGTAGATGCTACTTCTTCCATGAATCGTGCAAAAGTTATGCAAATGACGGAACTCCAAAAATGAATCCTCCGTATGAGCCAACTGATGAGTCAATGCCTTTACCTGCACTCCCGATTGTGCATGATCAGTGCGAGCATAAAGATAGGCACATAGCCTGCTATCATACATGGGAATATGAGAGTGCGAATCATCCAGGAATATTAGCAATGATGCGAGAAGTCGAAGGCATTCTGCTGCAGCATGGACTGATTAAACGGACTCAAAGTGAAGAAGTTGCAAAAGAACTGCAAGCAATGGATTTGAAAGCGCGTGAAAAAAGAACAGGGAATGGGGAAGGCTGGAAAAACCCTTGGTTAACCAAAAAACAAGCGCAGGCGAATGAACCTGGTCTCCGCGAACAAATGAGTGAATTGTATGATCGTATCGATGCTTGGCGATCAGGAATGATAGAAAAATTGCGCGACCTGTTGAAGAACAATCCATCTAGCGCTGTGTGAATGCCCCTCTCTCATTAATCCCCCTTACGCTATGAACGATGTAGTACGCCCAACCATCCTTCATGCAGACGATGACCCGATCATCCGAATGACGATCGGCAGAGCATTGAAGAATACAGGAATCGACACGATAGAGGCTGCTGATGGCAGAGAAGCACTTGCACTGATTCGTGAGCATCGAAAGCGACTTTCAGCAATTTTAAGCGACTTCCAGATGGGTGGGAACGATGCGAATGAACAGCATGCGTTGAATGGACTCACGCTGATGCAGAATGTGATGAATGATCCTGAGCTTGCACACATTCCAAGAGTCATGCTCACAGGTGCAGAAGATACGATGCGTAAAATCGCAACAGCGAGAAGAATCGATCTCACTAATACTCGAGTTATCGCGAAGCCAATTTTGGACTTTTATGCATTTGCCGCGATGATGAAACAGGTTATCGACTCGAGGCAGCAATAAGTCTCAAGAAACTGTAGGATAGGCACATGCGCCGCACCGTCCTCCTGACTCTTTGGCTCATCACCGATGCTGTACTGCTCGTCGGTGCGTATGCTGCTGCATATTTTTTGCGCGTCGGGTTCATCGTATCGACTGACTTTCCGCTCAATCTGTATTTGCAAACCGTCATCATCATCACGCCCGTGTGGCTACTGGTACTGGCGGAGCTGGGTGTCTTTCGCTTGATCCGGGTGCAGACCGAACTCAGGAATATTTTGTACATCCTGTTTAGCTGCATCATCGCGTCCGCACTCTTCACGCTCGCGTACTACTTCTTGCACGACCGATTCTTCAGTCGCCTGCTTCTGGTCTACGCAGGCGTACTCAGCTTCGTGCTGACACTACTCTGGCATCTGGCTTTCGACGCATGGCAGAGACGCATTCTCAGGCGTGAACCTGCTGCGTACCCAGTGCTCATCATCGGTGCCAATCGCGATGCCGAGAACTTGATCAGACATCTCAATGAAAAACAGTCTCCACTGAAACCTGTTGCAGTTCTGGACGCACAAGGAACATCGAAGAAGGACATCGCGGGTGTGCCAGTGCTCGGGAAGCTGAATGTCCTGGAAGAGACGATCAAAAAAGTTAAACCTAAGTTTCTCGTGCAGGCCTCGACACTTGAACACACGATCAACCTGATTTCCGTCTGTCGCAATCACGGGATCACGTACTGCTTACTCCCCTCGGTGCTGGGAATCTTTGGAAAGAATGAGGAATTCGTGCGGATTGAGGGGCAAGCGATGGCGATGATTAGGGAGTAAGCACCTCACCCCGACTTGCCTTCGGCAAGTCTTCCCCTCTCCGCTACAGCGGAGAGGGGTAATCAGCCCCGCATATGCGGGGCTGATTGGGGTGAGGTGCTAAACTACCCTCAATGAAAGCTTTCATTCTCGCCGGCGGATTTGCCACTCGTCTCTGGCCACTGACCGAGAAGCGTGCGAAGCCACTGCTTCCCGTCGCAGGGAAACCACTCGTGTCGTATCTCGCTCATCAAATCCCAAAGGACATCCCGATCACGCTCAGTACGAATGCTGCATTTGCTGATGATTTCGGTGCATGGAAAAAGACGGTCGGTCGCGATGTCGAGATCCTCATCGAAGATGCAGGGCACGACAGTCAGAAGCTGGGTGCACTGGGTGCTGTGCGTGCGTGGATTCTGAATCAGAAGATCGACGATGACATCCTGCTCCTCGCAGGCGATAACTTTGTCGGCTGTCCGATGTCTCAGTTTCTGAGCGCATATAAAGGAAGGACGCTGATCGCGGGATACGACATCGGTTCTATAGAAGCAGCCAGTAGTTTCGGTACCGTCGTCATGAACGGAGATGGAACCGTACAGAGCTTCGAAGAAAAACCGATGAATCCCCGCTCGACCATCATCTCCACTGGCTGGTCGATCCTGCCTCGCGCAACCCTGCCGATCCTCACTGACTACGCCAAGACGCACCCCGATAACATCGGTGGCATTTTCGAGGAACTACTCAGACAAAACACAACGATTGATTGTTTTACGTTCACAGAACTCTGGAAAGACATCGGTTCATTCGAGGCGTATCTGGATCTTCATCGTTCCCTGGTGGGAGAAAAGGTTTTGAAGGCACCGGGAGTACAAATAGAAGGCACAGAATGTCATGGAAGTGTGGATCTGGGTGCTGGGACGACCGTGACGAACTCGATTCTCAGTGACTGCATCGTCTTTGGAGATACAACCATCAACAATTGCGTGCTGCGTGAGTGCATCGTTGATACTGGCTGCACACTCGAAGGGATCGATCTGGAAGGAAAAATGCTTCGGGCAGGGACGGTGCTCAGAAAGTAGAGTACAAGACTAATGAGTGACAATGTTGCGAAATACAAGATTGATGGCCATGCCTTCAAACGTGTAGCTTTCCAACATTTAAACCTTTCAACCACCCCCCTGTTCCCGCTACACTCTCCCGGCATGAAACGCCTTCTTTCCAGTACGGCTCTGGCTCTCTCGCTCTTCCTACTCAGTGGCTGTGGAGAGACGAAAACCATGCGCTACCGCGCAACATGGGAGGATCCCGCTCGCGCGTCGGTGCTGATCGAATCCATCGAACGTGTGATCGTTCGTCGTCTGGCAGCAATGAATTTCATGGATCCAGCTGTGACGGTTGTACCAGAGAATCAAACATCGGCTATCGTAACGGTTAAAGCAACAACCTCAGAAATGCAGGATGCAGTTACACACATTATGACCGATCCTTTCTCATTCGAAATGAAGCTGGAGACGCTTCAGGCTGAAGACTGGGCTGCAAGTGAATGGGAATCGACAGGTGTTGATGGATCGAATCTTCTCTGGGTGCAGGCTCTTGGGAATAAGCAGACGATGGAAATCAGTATGGATCTGGAGTTTAACGATCAAGGAAAGAAGATCCTGGAAGAGCTGGCACGAACGAAGCAGGGCAAGCGTTTGGGTATTTTCGTACGCGACATACTCGTGTCCATGCTCACGATCCAATCAGGATCATTCGCCGACCATGTGCTGATCGGCGGCATCCCTTCCACCACTATTGCCGAGGTCTTCGCAGATGACGTCAATGTCGGAACAAGAGTGTCATTCACCCCTTTCTAACCCCTTTCTCATGGCTTCCTCCAAGCGTTCCTTTGGTCCTCACATCCTCGTCCTACTACTCGTCGTTGCATGCGTCATCGCACTGCCAAACGATTGGAAGCCGTGGGCACCAAAAATCCTGAAGCCTGACGTCCATCTGGGGCTGGATCTGGCAGGTGGTACACAGTTGGATTTCCGTATTTCTGAGGATGAATTAGTGCGCAGGAAAGATGTCTTGAATCAGGAAATCGAAGCGATGAAAGCAGCTGATGCTGCAGGCGAAGCAATTCTCCTCAAGCAAAATGAACTCTTCAGCGTTGAAGAGCAGCATCGAAACATCGTCGAGGCTATCCGCACCGTTCTGGAGCGCCGCATTAACTCGCTCGGAGTAAGCGAAGCGACCATCACTCCTTCATACTTCGGAGATGAGAAGCACTTGCTTGTGGAGTGTCCTGGCATCGTCGATAAAGAGAAGTGTTTGAAGACAGTCGGAAAAACTATTCAGCTCGAGTTCAAGGAACAATTCACAGGCGAAGAAACGGGGTATGCAGAAGAGATGCGTGCACGCGCAAACAAGTCGTTTGCTGAAGCGACGAAAGAGGGCGGCAGCCTGCAGCGCGTAGGTGAAGATTTGAGCGACCAGCTTGGTATTTCGTACTTCGATGAACGCACGCTCTACGTGAACGATTTGCCACAGGGCTTGGAAAGCATCGCTTCCATGCAACCCGGTGACAGTGTGCGTCGAACAGAGGGTTCCATCCAATCCGTCCAGCAAAACGATGACGGAACTGCAGAACTCATTGAGATTCCTGGCATCTATCTGACAGAGGTTCTGGTGCCACGTCTTCCAACCGAGCGACCAGTCTCCAGTCCTGACGAGGCGCTAAAGGCAGTGAGCGCATCGGTTGCTGGTTCTACTGTGAAGACAGAAAATGCTGTGAATCTCGCTACTCTCCCCTCCTACGTACAGTCAGTGATCGCAGCGTCTGAGATCGGTTCACTGACAGAAACAAAGGCAGACGACGGTGCGCCAGCACTCGTCTACATCGCAGGCAAAACAGAGAGTGTCAGAAAGATGGGGGCTTCTCATATCCTGGTGCAGTACCAGGGTGCTGAACGTGCTGACCCGACAGTAACGCGCACCAAGGCAGAGGCACAGACGCGCGCAAACGAACTCAAGGCACAACTGGATGCAGGAACTGCATTCGCAACACTCGCACGTGCTGAATCCGATGGTCCATCCAAAGCGAAAGCAGGTTCACTCGGAACGATTGCCGCAGGTGTGATGGGAACAGCATTCGATAACGTCGCGTTCTCGCTTCCAGTAGGAGGTGTGAGCAATGTCACCGAGACACCATTTGGCTTCCACATCATCCGTGCTGACAAAGCATCCTTCGAGGAGGGGGGCACCGCATCGTATACAGCTCTCACGGCTCCTCAGGGCACAGACGTCGCTGCACTGAAAGGACAGATCGAAGAAAACAAAGTAATGACGAAAGATGATGCAGTTGTCGTACGCAGCATCTTCTTCTCACTACGACCAACAGGATGGAAGGACACTGCTCTCAATGGTCAGCGCTTCCGCTCGGCATCCGTGACTGTTGATCCGACGACCAATATCCCTGTCGTACAGATCCAATTCGACGAAGAGGGAGGAAAGATTTTCCAGGAACTGACGAAGCGAAACATCGGTAAGCCAATCGCCATTTTCGTCGGAGGCGAGATGGTATCTGCTCCGACTGTGCAAACCGAGATCATCGGAGGAACGGCTGTCATCACAGGCAGCAGGACATATGAGGAGGCACGAACACTGGCACAGGATCTGAATACGGGTGCGATCCCCGCTCCGATCTTCTTGTCTGGTCAGACCACGGTCGAAGCAACACTCGGTAAAACTGCACTGCATCAATCTGTTATTGCAGCAGGAATTGGACTGGTTGCCCTCAGTGTCTTCTTGCTCGCTATCTACGGCACTCTGGGTGTGATCGCTGTGATCGCGCTTGCTCTGTACGTCGTATTGCTCGTCACAGCAATCAAATTGCCTCTCCTTCTTATCAGCAACCAGTACATCGTACTGACGCTTGCGGGTATCGCAGGACTCATCTTGAGTATGGGTATGGCAGTGGACGCGAACGTGCTGATTTTCGAACGCATCAGGGAAGAACTGAAGAAAGGAAAGCTCATCAAAACTGCTGTCGAGACTGGATTCAAGCGCGCTTGGCCGAGTATCCGAGATGGAAACTTCTCGACGCTCATCACCTGCGCCATCCTCTTCATGATTGGTACCAGCATCATCAAAGGATTCTCCGTCGCACTCTCGATTGGTATCATCACGTCGATGTTTACTGCTGTCGTTCTCTCTCGCTGGATGTGCAGGAAGCTCGCTGCCTCACCTCTGGGAGAAAAGATGTCAGCTCCTCGTTCCTAAACTTTCATCATGGACTCGATCACACTCCAGGAATATCGGATTCTGACGAAGATCGGGTGCAGCGAAGAAGAGCGAATGCATCCGCAGGAAATAGTGGTGACTGCCGAGTTTCGGCATCCTACAGCGCACGTTGCCAAAACCGATCGTCTGGATGAGGCGATCGACTACATGGAAATGGTTGAGATGATGCAGACACTCGCAGCAGTCGAACGCTGGACGATCGAAAGGCTAGCAGAAGATATTGCGTCAGCGATCCTGAAGCGCTGGAAGCTAGAAGGTGGGGTGCGCGTCACGGTAAAGAAGAAGCCTCGCATCCTGGGTGCAACAGTGTCACTCACCATCGAACGACCATGATACGGCTCCGCACATACGCATCAACGCCCGTTGCAAGTAGAAAAAATACTATATCGGCAAAGCGATATCGCTGCGCCGATATGAGTAAAGCAAGAGAAAAAGAATCATTGTACTTTCTTCGCGAAGCCGTATGAAGTCGGTCTACCTCGGCCTCGGCTCCAATATCGATGCCGAGGAAAATCTGGAGTCAGCGGCAGATCTGCTCCGGCAAGCATGGCCAGAGATCGAGTTTTCTTCTGTGTATACGAGCGCACCGAGACACATCACCGATCAGCCTGAGTTTCTGAATGCTGTAGCTCGGTTCGAGACAAGTCTCAGCCCCGAAGTCATCAGGCAGACGCTCGACATGATCGAAGCGTCACTTGGCAAAAACATCACCGAACGCTTTGGCCCACGCACGATCGATCTGGATCTTCTCCTCTTCGGAGACGACACGATACACACCGACACGCTCACCGTTCCCCACCCCAGAATGAAGGAACGACGCTTCGTACTTGAACCCCTCTCAGAGCTCCTCGATGCCCCGTGGGTTCAGGAGAACCTCCGGACTGTGCGATCTCAAGAGTGCGAGAAGACCGATTGGAAGCTGTAGAGTCGCTACGACCAACAACCCATTCGTATTTTCCCATTGTGGGGAAAGATAGGAACATATGTGTAGAGACGCAAGATTTTGCGTCTCTACAGAGACTACGCTCCCAACGCCAATTCTTTCTCCATCCGCGTACGAATACTATGCTCGATTAGTTTCTGCCGCACTTTTTCGAATCCTTTGACTGAACGAGCTGCTTCGCGAGTAAGAGCATGTCCATTCTCTCCCGCTGCATTGAGCTTCTCTGCGACTTCCTTCGTATGTGCTACATAGTCGTGGTATTCAGGTGTATGGTCTTTTAGACCGCCTTCTGCCTCAATTGATTCATCCTCACGGAATGGTAAACGACGCACTTCAGATTGCTTATCATTTTCATCAATATATGAAAATGTCTGCATACCCTCTTCTTGCTCACGATGTTTTGCTTCGTGTATTGCTGCACGTTCTGCAGCATCTGCATCAGCAAGTATGTCATCGGCGATTCCAATCTCTCTCGTATTATCGTCCTGTACCGCGGCCATGCTGTCTGTACGTTCGAAAACCCGCGCATCTGGTGCAGCTTGGATAGACTGCATTCGCTCAGCATGTTGCCTCTCAATTTTCTGATTGACTTCAAGTATCAATGTCCTGCTTTCTTCTGATCCTTCATTGTCCGCCAGAAGGTTTTGCACCATCTGTTTTTGCACACCAGAAACTTTCGAGACGCGCATCTCATTTTTCCCGGCCTCTTCAAGCGCCTTCTGTTTGGTCTGCTCTGCGATATACTCTGCGAGCTCGCTCTTGCCGGTGGTAGATGAAGGGGTGCGTTCCATGTGGGCATACTTTCACTGAAGTCGAAGCGCATGACACCACAAAGAACAGTCGAACAACGTAAGAGCAGAGAATGTGGCTTACTCAAGCCTTGTATAGGATGTACTGAAGTACGCGTTACTGCTTGCGACCTCGTACCTCCTTCATCGTCACAACCCTCATTTGTTTACCATTTCCGTTCTTTTTCTTTCCACGCCAAACTTTGTCGATGTTGACGCGGTACAGGTTGTGATACTTCTCCAGCTCATCTGGGCCAGCCATCTTCAGCACGTCGAGTTCTGGTGCAAACATTTCAGAGAAGCGGTCGCGTCGGCGGATCTGTTTGATCGTACCATCGGAATGGACGAGGACAACAGGTGCACGACGAATGGTGTTGAAGTTATTTGCCAGAACCTGCGCGTAGCCACCCACGTCCATCGCAGCGAGTAGATCGCCGGCTCTCAGCTTAGGCATCAGAGAATCTTTCACGATCAAATCCCAACAGTCACATGTGTTACCGCCGATCGTAACCTTGTGAATGCGGCGCGCAGTCATCTTGGAGGCAGGGAGAATGTCGTACTTACTCTTCCCATCGAGGAGCGTGAAGAAATCGGGGACGAAATTATATGTCGATCCGTCACACACAACCATGCGGTGACTGCGTCCAAGACGTTTCTTGGATACGACTCTCATGAGTCCGATACCTGCATTCATGACGATGGCCTTTCCGGGCTCGAAAATGAGTCGTGGTGGGGTCGTGATGCCATGTCGCTTCATCAGCCTTTCCCAGTACTTTGGGAAATCCTTCATTTCTTCGATGGGGAATGCGTACTCATCGCCGATCGCAGCAGGAAACCCACCTCCGAGCGAAATGCTCTTCACCGGAATCCCACGATCCTGACATTCTTTGGTGATCTTCGCGAAGGCTCGTGCAGCCGCTTTGTACACTCGAGGGTGATAGACGTATCCACCCATGAAGTGAAAGCCCATGAAGTCGACATAGGGAGATTTGCGGGCAAGATCGATGGCACGCTGCAGATACCCAATGGGAATTCCGTACTTATTCCCACGCGTCGAGTAGTTACCGACCGTGATCATCGGGTTCACACGAATAACCGTATCAACGTGCTTTCGCAGTTTCTTCGCCGTACGTGCGATATTCTCGATATCTTCGAAGCTGTCAGCCGTAATGGACTGGATACCGATCTTGGCAACGAAGTGAATGTCCTGCTCTGACTTGTAGAGGTTGGTGAGTGTCAGCTGCTTTGGATGGAAGTCAGCAAGCAGTCCCAGAATCACCTCTCCTACAGAAGAACAATCGAGACCAAAACCCATCTCATGGGCCATGCGAAGTACCTGCAGGTTGCTATTGGTTTTGACGCAGTACTGCAGCTCGATGGCATGACCGAACGTTTTGATGAATCGCTGCATGCGGAGCCTGATTTCGCTCTCAGACATGACATAGACTGGCGTTCCGTACTTGGCGACGATCTTGTCGACTGGAACGCCTTCAATCGTCATCATCCCGTCATCGGTGTGACTAATAAAACGTTCCCACCGTGGACGAATGAAGCGTGATGGCGCTTTTTTTCTTTTTGTGCGCTTTGCTGGAGCGGTGCCCGCTACGCGAGTCGGCATTCTCAGAAAAACAAAACAAACAGAGCGTAAGTATAGAGTTCGTCGTAGAGCTGTAAAGAGAAAATCTACATGATTATAGATCGAGCAGCACTGCCGCGATCCACGGAAATGCAACCGTCACATCACTCTGAATGACCTGGTAGTAACTTTCGGTACTGAGTTTGTCCCACGTGATCTTCTCTTTTCCGCCTGCACCCGAGTATGAACCGTAGGACATCGGTGACGAACCGATCTCCACAAAACCTGCCCAGTCACGCACATTGTGATGACCAAGATCGTGCTTCAGGGACGGCACGACGCAGATCGGAAAGTCAGCTGCGATGCCTCCACCAAGTTGTAGGAAGGCAATCGGCGAATCTTTCGATTCCTTCATGTACCAGTCGTACAGGAAAGAGAAGTAGTCGAGTCCGCCTTTCATGACCGATCCATCAACCGTCACTCCCCCTTTCTTCTTATGCTTCCCGCCATAGGTGTAGCTAGCGAAGATGTTGCCCATCGTGGAGTCCTCGAATCCGGGAATGACGATCGGAATGTTGCGCTCGTACGCAGCGTAGGTCCATGAATCGAGTGGGTTACTGGCTGGATCGGGTTTGATCTTGTTCTCGGCGTACATGCGGCGGAAGTACTCGTGTGGGAAATAGCGCTTGCCGCTCTTCTCCGCCTCCTTCCACATTTTGAGGAGATGCGGCTCCATAATGCGCACGCTCTCGTCCTCAGGTAAGAATGTATCGGTAATACGCCTCAGGCCCGCATCACGAAGTTCCGCCTCCTGCTCGGGGGTCAGCTCCGTGTAACGAGGGATATAGGCGTAGTGTGAGTGTGCAACGTAGCGATAGTACGACTCCTCGTGGTTCGCAGCCGTCGCCGAGACCAAGTGCACCTTCTTCTGACGGATGAGCTCAGCTAGCATCACACCAACCTGGAACGAGCTGAGTGCACCTGCAAGGGTGACCACTAGTTTGCCTCCGTTTTTTAGATGATCCTTGAGCCAGAGTGCGGCGTGCATCGTGGAACCGCCGTTGCAGTGCTGCAACGTTCGGTGAGCGAATGTGGTGAGCGGTTTCTTGCTCTTCTTTACCTGTGTTACGATCGTTCCTTTGCCAGACTTTCCTTTTTCCTCCATAACGATGAACTTTTTGAGTGCCGGTGAGAGCTTTGTAAACTTCTTCATAGGGAAACGAACGATATTCTACTGATGCCCAGCAAGAATACCAGCATTGTCGCCTTGAAAAATTGCGTTACGGTTCTTCGCGAACGAAGCGTCGCAAACGCGCATGTCTGAGCCCCGATGCCGGGGGCGAGGGGCGAGTCCGCGTTTGCAGCGGAGTTGCGATTGAACCGTAGCAATTTTTCATAAGCGACTGTTTTCTGGGCTCCACCCTCTTTTGCGTCAAAAGAGGGTGGAAAGAGAACGTTTGCTTCTTTACCGAATTAAACGCACAATTTCCATCGATGGAAAAGCGCATAGTCACCCTCGGCCTCGTACAGATGTCCATGACGGACAGTGCTGAAGCAAACCTGCAGAAGGCGTCGAAGATGACGGAAGAAGCCGTAAAAAAGGGGGCCAATATTGTCGTGCTCCCCGAGCTTTTTCTGGGTCCCTATTTCTGCATCAATGAAAAGAACGAATCGGAATTCGATCGTGCACAGGAAATTCCTGGACTCTCAACAGAGGGACTCGGAGCACTAGCGAAGAGGCTAAAAATAGTATTGATCGCTGGATCAATCTATGAAGTAAGTAAAGGCAAGCGCTACAACACCGCGTGTGTCTTTGGTCAGGACGGGGAATTGATAGGAACGTATCGTAAAGCTCACATCCCGCATGATCCAGGATTCTACGAGCAAAATTACTTCGGCAGTGGCAATGAAACGATCAAGGTACATGACACGCCATTCGGAAAAATTGCAGTAGGCATCTGTTACGACCAGTGGTTTCCAGAGTTTGCTCGTATTGCGACTTTGAATGGTGCGGAACTGCTCGTGTATCCGACAGCCATTGGCAATGCTGGAAATGTGACCCCTGTCGATCCCTCTATTCCTGAGGACTGGGAAACGATGTGGCGCTCTGCACAGGTAGGACATGCTCCTGCTAACTGTGTGTATGTTGCTGCGGTCAATCGTGTAGGCGATGAAGGAAAAACGCATTTCTTCGGTGGCTCCTTCGTTGCCGACCCTAATGCACGCATCCTCTGCAAGGGAGATGATACCGAGCAGGTTCTGATGACCACAATCGATCTCTCGTATCCCAAGAAAATGCAAGAGTCATGGCGATTCCTGAGAGAGAGAAGGCCCGATCTGTATGGAGACCTCACGAAAAAACTATGACGCAAGCTGCAGGATTTCCGGCCGAACTTGGTTACCGCATGCCTGCGGAGTGGGAAAAGCAATCCGCCATGTGGATGTCGTGGCCGTACAATCTCGAAACATGGGATGGTCACTTGGAGGGCGCGGAAAAAGCATTCACGGAGATTATCACGCACCTCTCGCACGTGGAGCATGTCCATTTGCTAGTACCGGATGCCGCAATCGAGAAGCGGGCGAAAAAAAATCTTGAAGCGTCTCCCGCAGTGCCAGCCAATATATCTATTCATCACATTGAATCCGGTGACGTGTGGATCCGCGACTACGGTCCGATTTTCATCAAACACCAAAAGACGGATGAAATCGCATGGACCGACTGGGAGTACAATGCCTACGGCGGCAAGTGGGATGATCTGCTGATCGGAGACAGCGTACCTCTGCAGATGCCATTATCGAATCTTCGCCGTTTCGATACTCGGATGATTTTGGAAGGCGGATCGATCGATGTAAATGGAACCGGATCGCTCCTCACTACCGAGAGCTGCCTCCTTTCTCCGGATCGAAATCCAACGCTTACGAAGGAGCAGATTGAGGAGATGCTGAAGGCATATTTGGGTGTCACCAATGTCTTGTGGCTAAAGGAAGGCATCGCTGGTGACGATACGACCGGACACGTGGATGACCTGACCCGCTTCGTTGGAAAGTCGACCGTGGTGACTGTCGTAGAAGAAAATAGTAAAGACGAGAACTACGCTCCTCTACAAGAGAATCTAAGGAGACTACAGCACATGAAAGATGAGCAAGGTCACCCCCTCACTATCATTCCTCTACCAATGCCCAAGGAATTTTCGGTGGATGGACGAAGAATGGCGGCTAGCTACGCTAATTTCCTTATCGCAAACGGCATTGTATTGGTTCCAACATATGCGCAAGACTCCGATGCAGTCGCGCTTAAAACTCTGGCAGGTTGTTTTCCGGATCGCAAAGTGATCGGCATCGACTGTAGAGAGCTCATTTGGGGATACGGCTCGATCCATTGCGCCTCCCAGCAGCAACCCGCCTAGACCCTCTCGTAATCAATGTACGTAAACGCATACTGATGCGCTGCATCTGCGGCATGCTCTTCGCGCCGTACTTCTTTCCACACAGTAGGATCGATGACTGGAAAGTACGTGTCCCCTTCCAGGGTTACATGCACTCTGGTGAGATAGATGCGCTGTGCGTAATCCATACCATCGCGGTAGAGCGATCCACCGCCAATGATGAAGGCTTCTGGCTCATCGCGCACGAGGTCGATCGCATCCGCAAGTGAGTGAACGACTTCGACTCCGTCACGCTCCCAGTCAGAACGCTTGGTCATGACGATATTGCGCCGATGCGGAAGCGGGCGACCAATCGAGTCGTATGTCTTTCTGCCCATGATCACAGGCTTTCCCTTGGTGATGGTACGAAATCGCTTCAGATCATCAGGCAAATCCCAAAGCAGCCGATTCTCCCCGCCAATGCAGTTACCTTCGTCTGCCGCTGCGATCAGAGAGAGAATCATATGCAAAGTCTACACTTCACCTACTACTTCATCCAAAGGGGTGGGCGTGCGCCACAGGTGGGGGGTGCGGCAGCGAGCGAACGCGAGCGTGGGAATTGGCGCACACGCGTTTTTTTGGTTCTTTTTTGTCGCTCGGACAAAAAAGAACGAAGATTCAAACTGCTATAGGTGCTTTAATGCCTGGGTGTGGATCATATCCTTCAATGACAATGTCCTCGTAAATAAAATCAAAGATCGATTTGCGTTTTGCCAATTTCAGAATCGGCAGAGGTCGAGTGTCACGCGTGAGCTGCAACTTCGCCTGCTCGATGTGGTTCAGATACAAATGTGCGTCACCGAGGGTATGCACAAAATCACCAACTTTGAGATCACACACGCTCGCAATCATGTGTGTAAATAGTGCGTAGGACGCAATATTGAACGGCACACCAAGGAAGATATCGGCACTGCGTTGATACAGCTGACAGCTGAGCTTCCCGTCTGCGACGTAAAACTGGAAGAGACAGTGGCATGGCGGCAGCGCCATGCGTGGAATATCGCCGACGTTCCATGCCGACACTATCAGGCGACGTGAGTTGGGGTTCTTTTTGATCTGTTCGATCAGATCTGAGATCTGATCATAGACACCCAGCGCCCCCTGCCACGCTCTCCACTGCTTGCCATACACAGGACCCAGATTTCCGTTTTCGTCTGCCCACTCGTCCCAGATTGTGACGCCGTTCTCCTGCAGATACTTGATGTTCGTCTCGCCCTTCAGAAACCAGAGAAGTTCATGAAAAATGGACTTGGTATGCAGTTTCTTCGTCGTCAAAAGAGGGAAACCTTCAGAGAGATCGAACCGCATCTGGTAGCCAAAAACAGAAAGTGTTCCTGTCCCCGTTCGATCATCTTTTTTAGTCCCATGATCTAGAACATGCTGTAGGAGATCAAGATACTGCTGCATGCGATGATGGTACACCAAAACACTCTGCCACTCGACACCGATTACTTGTCGCGAGAAAGGTTGACGCTGAGCATGAGAACAACCAAGCACGCAAGGAACTGAAAACCAGATGCGAGAATAAGGAGCGTGTCAGGAATAATGAATAGTGCATACAAAAACGCAATGCACGTGGTCCATGTCCACAGCACATACGAAGATATGTTGGCACTCTTCTTTTTGTGATGATAGAGGTCCCTGATCGTTGGCCAGTATGCGAGCACACCAATGACGCCAGTCGCTGCGTATGCAACGGAAAGAAGTGTGTAGAGAATCGTAGTCACAGAACGCAGTCTAGCGAAGTGTCGTCACTAACGCACTGCCACTGCTTGCTGACAATGGGCAGGAATGACCGTCGATTTCATCCCCGCATAGGTTGGTGCGTAATTGTTATTTGCATTCCACACCTGGTACCCACACAAACCTGCATCGTAGACCGCTGCTATCTGATCCTGCATGTTCTTGGTCGTGACACCGTACCCCTGAATCCATGGACGCAGCTTCCATGACTGGTCACCCAGGAGCTCCTGATACCCCGTCAGTGTTCTGTGTACGAGGTGATACATTCTGCTGCTGCCGTGCTTGGCTGGATTGTAGTAACCACCATCCACGGAGAACGTGGCAGGGTAGGCCATCGGCGAAATCACATCGACGTACGGGGCAAGTTTCACGATGTCCTGTCCGAGCGTCTCGACGTTGACGTCGTAACTCCAGCCCAAAATGGCATAGGTAGAAAGTCCAAGGCGAGTTGCTGGGCCACAGCGATCGATGGTCTCGCGTGCTGCTTTGACGAATTTCTCAACACGTGCTGACTTCTCTTCACGATCGAGCGCGCTCAGTGCACCTACTTCGGCAGTAGAGAAACGGATGTAATCCAAATTGATCTCGTCGATGCCCGCAGCGGCAAGTTCACAAATGATCTGCATGTTGAACTGGATCGCATCGTCATTCGCAGGATCGATCCACGTCTGATTGAGTACGCGACCACTTGTGGGATGCTTCACGCGTGTATCGGGGCGCTTGGCAGTGAATGCTTCATCTTTGATAGCAACGAAGCGACCCATGACGTGCACTTTTTGCTCTTTGAGTTTCTGAATGACGGCTGGCAAATCGTAATGGGAGCGCACCAGGCCAAGCTCAGTCGCGATTGGTGCACTGGACCTATACAGCACGCCACCACCTTTCACGTCAAAGATCACAGCATTGCCATTCGACTCTTGTAAACGCGAGAGTGTGTCATCGAAAAAATCAGTGCGCTTGATGCTCGTAGCACCAAGATAAATGCCATTCTGATTCAAGACTTGAGGGGAGAGTCGCTCAGGTGCCGCACTGTGCAGTGGCTCTCGGTTCTGTGCTTTTTTCGCTCGATCTGCTCGGCGATCTGCCAACTTCTTCTGCATACGCTCAAGTGGAGACAGGACAGCAACTTCTTGTAGTGGCATCACACCACTCTCGACCAAATACTCAGGCATTGACTCAGGAGTAATAGGTGGAGGTGGTAGGGAACCCAAAGATCGTGCCTGCACATGGACTCCCACGAAGGTGAGTGTCGCAAGAACGAAGAGTTTAGTCAGAAGGGAAACGTATCGCATGGGTGAAGCAGTGAATGCAGGAACGAGATGTGCTGACTGATTTCCGAGAAGTGTACAGTGCTCCTGGCGAGAACTGGAAATCGAAGTTGCACCCTGGGAATCCGCGGTCGACTGATGAATGTCAAAATTAGTCATAGGTTGTGTGTGTTGGTATCGGGATATTCTAGCACAAAATGTGCATTTTCCCTAGCTTGACGCAGGCCAAGAAAAGGATCGGACGTGATGCGTAAAAAGAAAATCTGATTTCCTATCCGCCAAACGTCCACGCAAAGCCCTGCAAACCTTTTCTTTGCGCTTCCAGTCGAACAGAGTGTTCGCCATAAGGACCATCAAAGACGTTGTAGAGATCGTGTCGATCAACAGTGATCGTCTTCGTCTTCACACCATCGATAACCACGCCAACGGTGATCGGTGCGCCGTCCTCTGAACCAAGCACAAGATTCGCCTCCCCTCCTTGGAACATCATGACGATAGTCGCTTTGTCACTTCGACTGACCTGATGCTCGTCACTCATGAGCTGCCAGTCACCAATCAGATAATACTTGTGTAACTCCATCGTCTTGAATGGCAGGTACGAGTGCACGTCACCATCGGGATCACCTTGAGCACTGCCGAACGCTGGCCAACTTCTGGAGCTCAAATATGTTTCTGTTGACCTCGGCATGCGCAGAGACTCTTCACTCTTCACTTGCAGCCCGGAGGGCTGCACTGCCTGATCTATGCTTACCTCCAACTCCTCAAGCAGGCTGCTAATCGCTTCATCGGTTTCCTCGTACGCACCCTCACCGAAATGCGTATAGCGAATGTATCCCTCCGCATCGACCAAATATTTCGCAGGCCAGTAACGATTGGCAAACTGCTGCCACGTACCAAAATCATTATCTTGTACAACAGGATACGTGAGGCTGTGTCGGGTGATCGCTTCCTGCACATTTTTTGGCAGTTTCTCGAACGCGAACTCGGGTGTGTGCACGCCGAGGAGCACGAACTTGTCTGTGTCTTTGTACTTGTCCCAGTACCCCTGGATGTACGGCAGTGTGCGAATGCAGTTGATGCAACTATAGGTCCAGAAATCGATCAAAACGACCTTGCCGCGGAGACTCTCCAAGGTAAAAGGATCTGAATTAAACCACTCCCCTGTCTGACTGAGCTCTGGGGCACGAGAAAGTTTGGGGAGCTGCATAGAAGAGGATACAGAAGAAACAGAAGATTCAGAGGAATCAGAAGAAGAGAAAAGACGCTCTTCGATCCGTGTACCGATATCACCGAATGAAGTGTGATCGAGGAGCCACACCTGCAACTTCTCGAACGCACGGAAGTGCAGTGCAATCGCTGTGATGATGAGCAGAGCACCTGAAACCTGCTTAATGGTGCCGGAGTAGCGAGAAACCGAACGCACCGAATGCACAGCAGCCTGACCACCGTATCCAATCAAAAGTAATGGAAGTGCAGTACCGAGTGCATAGGAAAGAAGTGCAGCAAACGCACGAAGTCCGGGTTCGTCGCGGACAAGCGTGAGCGCAAAGCTAAGTGCAGGCCCAGCACAAGGAACCCAGACCAAGCCCAGTGTCAGTCCGATTACAAAGGCTGTGAGTGGAGAATCCTGACCGAATTCTTCGCGTGCCTTGCCTTGCACCGAAACACCGAGTGTCTGCAACTTTCCTGCGATCATCCCACCCACCTCCATCGCAACCACTCCCAGAACAGCAGCGAGAGCCACTGCCTCGATTCCTTTCTCCATAAACAAGAGCGATCCCAGAACAGCTACGACGTACTGCAACCACTTCATGTGCGTCATGAATCCAATGCCGAATAGAACGAGCACGTAATACGTTGCAATACGGATCACATCCGCAAGCAAAACGAACTGCCGAAGCACAACGAGAAGCAGAAAGGTGAATCCGACGAAGCTGATGATCATCCCCAGGATTGTGTAAAGAGGTCTCAGCTTGCTCCTACCTGCGATACTGACGCCCAACACAATCGGAATGAGCGGAAGAATGCACGGCAGCAAAATCGTCAGCATGCCAGCAAGAAAGAGAATGAAGTACGTACTCATGTGAGAGATGGGATAGGAGGAAGTAATATGCGCCTGAGATCATCCGATGAAGGATGGACGAGTGGAGTAGTCGCTCCAGAATGTGTAATCACTACAACACTACCGGGCAAGAGAACGCGGTACTGTAATCGAGATCCTGTTCCAGTCGCGAAGTTGATACGAAATGTAGAGGCAGTCACACCACCTGACCCGTATATCTGTAGCAGAGCCTGCTGAATATCGTCAGAAAACGGATCTTTACCGGAGAAAAACAGCACTCGTGGTGGCGGAAAGCGATCAGCCCCGGGTCCAAACTCTGCGTAGACATGCCCCTCAGTGGTGGGCCCAACGATGATGGAACCAGCATCCAGCCCACGGTCTCGAACAATCTCTCGGTCTGACCGAGGAGCAGTTCCACAAGAGGTAAGAATGAAAGCCGAAACTCCAAGGGCAAGTGCGAATCGATACATCGAATAGATGGGATACTAGCGAGAGCGTCGTCGATGCGCCAGTTTGGTGGCACCACGCGACGTACTCGAAGTGTGTATACGAGAAGACGGACAAGTACGACGAAAATGACAAACATCACAACGAGGAGTCGGCGCTTTGCACACCGCTCGACCGTGAAACACGAGGTAATGAGAGAGATTGGTCCACTCTTTCTTGGGCGTAGCGCTCATCAGGTCCATCTCGATGCGATGTTGGCTGCGGGCTTCAGAAAGCCCCATCCGATGTGCGAGCCTGGTCACGTGCGTATCGACGGGGATGCCTTCGACGATCCCAAATGCAGTCGAGAGGACAACTGATGCAATCTTGCGACCGACGCCTCGGAGCGTGATCATTTCTTCCATTGTTCGTGGTACTTCTCCATGAAAATCGCGAAGCAGTGTCGCACATGTCTCCTGAATTGCTCGTGCCTTCACGCGAAACGAACCGGTCGAACGAATGTCTCGCTCTAGCAGAGCACGAGAGACAGCGACAAAATCAGCGGGTGATCGATATTTTATAAAAAGCGACTTCGTCACGATATTCACACGTGCATCGGTGCACTGTGTCGCCAGGATCGTTGCGACGAGAAGCTCGAACGGTGTCGAAAAATCCAGCGTACAACGCGCATCCGGATACAGCCGCTTGAGTGTAGGCAGGATGCGGCGGGGGGAGAGGGGCATGACGAGTATGTGGTATTTCGTATGTAGTATGTGGTATGAATCCTTCTATGGGTAAAGGAATGATAAATACTACATACGACATACCACATACTACATACTTTTCTTGATACAATCGTCAGCAGCCTCTACTCTGAGCCAGCCCCCATGCTCCCCCTTCCCCCCATCACCGTATTCGATACGGAAACGACGGGCTTAGATCCATCAAAAGGGCATCGAATCATCGAAATTGCAGGCATTAGGATCGAGAACGGAGAGATCGACGAGACACGCAGTTTTGTTTCGCTTGTGAATCCAGAACGCTCTATCCCCTGGGAAGCGCGTCAGGTGAATAAGATCAGTGATGAAGATGTTCGGAGCGCTCCAGGAATCGAAGAAGTACTGCCGAAATTTTTGGACTTTGCAGCGGGGTCGATCCTCGTTGCACACAATGCACAGTTCGATATGGGGTTTTTGCATAACGAGAAAACATTTTGCTGGGGCTTTGTGGAGCTTCCTGAATGCCTCTGTACGATGAAACTCTCGCGAGCGCTCTTCCCGAATGAATTCGGTCACAGCCTCGATGTGATCGCACGTCGGTTAGGGCTGAGTATTCCAAGTGCCAGACACAGAGCACTGCCCGACGTGATGCTGACTGCACATGCGCTTCTTACGATGATGAATCTCGGTGAAATCGAATCGATAGATGAGTTGCGGGTGCATGCAGGAATTGGAGGAAAAGTGGGTAGTAGGTAGTGGTTAGTGGCTAGCACTATACCCACTAACCACTAATCACTGGGCGTTTCATTACAACGTTCAATTCTTGTACTGCTATACTCGCATCCAGTGCCAATTCTCCCGATCGTCACCGGCGAAAAAACGCCCATCCTGCGTGCCAAAACTAAAAAAGTAGCCAAGGTAACGAAAGAGATCGAGGCACTCATTGCTGATATGTATCTGACAGTCGAAAATGCTAAAGGAGCTGGCATTGCTGCGCCACAAGTCGGCCACAGTGAACGCGTCTGCATCGCTAGTATCGGCGGTATGCTGATGCCACTCATCAATCCCGCGATTAGTTGGTATGGCGAAGAAAAAGACTCGATGGAAGAAGGGTGCCTGAGCCTCCCAGGCATCTGGCTTATGATCACGCGTCCGACGGAGATCATCGTAAAATTCGAAACCACGAAGGGGAAGAAGCTGGAGCTAAAACTGCAGGGATACGACGCTCGTGTGGTGCAGCACGAAGTGGATCACTTGGATGGGGTGCTGATGGTGGATCGGGCGAATGAACAAAAGGAACAATAGGAATCCAAGGATCCTTGAAATCCTCTCGTTCCTCTATTTCCTAGTAAACGATGCTACAATCTCTCCCATGAAGCTAGAAACCATCATCGGGCTCGAGGTCCACGCACAGGTCAATTCCAAGACCAAGATGTTCTGTGGATGCGACAATGATGCGTGGGGTAAGGCCCCGAATGCGACGGTGTGTCCGGTGTGTATGGGTTTTCCGGGCTCTTTGCCTGTCGTAAATAAGGTTGTTGTGGAGAAAGCAGTCCAAGCCTCCACCGCACTGAAATGCACGGTGAATGAGCGGAGTCACTTCGATCGAAAAAACTATTTCTATCCCGACCTTCCATCTGGTTTTCAGATCTCGCAGTACAAGCATCCGATCGCCTCACACGGAGTCGTAAAATTTGGGATCACAGATGCTGCAACGAACAAAGTTGAGCCTGGCGAGTGTCGCATTCTGCGACTTCACATCGAAAATGACGCTGGGAAACTGACGCACGTCGGACGTTCTACGCTCTGCGATTACAATCGTGCAGGAACACCACTCATGGAAATCGTCACCGAGCCGGATCTGCGTTCTCCGCGAGCAGCTGCGGCATTCGCAGAGGAGCTCCGAAGGATTCTTATCGCGGCGGGTGCAACCGAAGCCGATATGTACAAAGGAATGATGCGTTTCGACGCATCGATTTCACTGAGACCTGCAGGAGATACCAAGCTCTATCCAAGAATCGAAATCAAGAACTTAAACTCCTTCAAAATGCTCGAGCGTGCACTCAACTACCAGGAAGCAGAACTGCGGAAACTGTGGGAAGCAGGTACGCCACCAACCGGAGAAGTAACTGTCGGTTGGCGCGATGATGAAGGGAAGACCGAAATGCTCCGAGACAAAGAATCAGCGGCTGATTACCGCTACTTCCCAGAGCCGGACATCCCACCACTCGTCCTCACGCGCGCGTTGATTCAAGAACTTGCAAAGGACGTTTCTGCTCTTCCTTCTGAGCAAAAAGCAGTCTACGAAGGAATGGGGCTGACGCCCGCTGAAGCGACGATGCTTACAGATTCATCAGTACTCCGCGAACGATTCGATGCGATCACTGCAAAGACCGGTGATGCGAAGCGCGCATCTTCGATAATACTCACGCAACTCCCTGGCTTCCTAACGAAGCACGAAAAAGAAATGACCGATGCGCCAAGCGTTACTGCACTTGTGGAACTCGCAATTGCGATCACCAGTGGAGCGATTAGCACCAATGCAGGGAAAGATGTGCTCGAGAAAATGATTGTGACTGGAAAGAGTGCTTCTGAGATCATCAAGGAAGAAGGAATGGGACAGGTCTCGGATGATGCAACCCTCGCGAAGCTACTCGATGAGGCGATCGCAGCGAATCAGGACGCGATCGAGTCCTATAAGAAAGGGAAAACCTCAGCCCTGGGTGCGATCGTAGGAGCGGTGATGAAGGCGAGTAAGGGCCAGGCAAATGCGGGGAAAGTGCAGGAAATGCTGATGAAGAAAGTAGGGTAAATCGATAGTATACGACTTCGGCGCCAGGCACGTTCTGGCTTATCAACAACAAAAAAGGGATCTATGGCTACTTCGATTGCCTGCACAAAACATGATGAAATCGGCTGCAGCATAATTATGCCACTCTTGACTTATGGAAAAAGGGCACTCCCACCGGGCTGAAAACAGTGCTTCCTCTGAAGATGTGCAAACAATTCGTTATCAGTTTGCGAAAGGTGGCGATGGCGATCCACCCTACGCAAGAGATATGTCTCTACGAAATCGTAGGAAAATACAGACTCTTATAAGTCCAAAAGGAGAGTTCAGATATCCTCAGCACGATGGAGATTAGCCATTTGCTCTTTCCACATACTCTCCGCTCTCTGTGTTTACTTTGATCTTGTCTCCTTCATTGATGAAAAGCGGAACCGTGACCTTTGCTCCACTTTCCAGCGTTGCTGGCTTGCCACCACCCGTCGCTGTATCACCTTTTACGCCTGGAATCGTCTCGACCACTTTCATGACCACAGTCACCGGCATCTTGATGCCGATGGGGTTACCTTCGTAGAGGAGTGCATCTACCTCCATGCCATCGATCAGGTACTGCGTTCCCTCGCCTACGACTTCGTCTGTGAGCTCGAATTGGTCATAGTTCTCCAGATCCATGAACGAGCGTGTGCCGCCCTGCCCTGCGTACAAATACTGGACATGTCGGTAGCCGACATCAGCAGGTTCGATCTTTTCCGATCCCTGGAAGTTGCGAGCGACAATTGCATTGGTCTTCAGGTTCTTGAGCTTACACTGCATGTTCGCCTTGCTCTGGCTTTTGCGTCCAAATTGAGACGAAAGAACGAGAAACGGCTCACCATCCAGAGTGATCGCTGTGCCGGGTTTGAGATCGGTAATAACGTACATTGTTGGAGAATGTTACTAGAAGCATCTTCATTATACAACGGGGAAATACGTTGCTCGTTAGCGCGTTCGCTTGTTATCTATGGAACGAGTAACGAGTCAACGAGCAAACGAGTTAACTTTTTAACTCATCCGTCAGCTTCTTCAGTTCCGTATTCACATACTCTCCCAAAGCTTCTGGCAGTGCAGCCTTGAGGCGCCTGAGCAGTGTGCCACGACTGACATCGCGTTCAATCAACCTCATCTCTACGAGTAGCTGGTTATAGCGCTGACCTGGTGACCGGAAGAGAAGAATGCGCTCGACCATTCCAGCAACACGACTATTCAACTCTTCAGCAGTAACCGTCAGTGCATCTGATTCGGCAGGTAAGAACTTTTCTAGGTCTGATTCCAAAGCAATAAGTACCGGATCGGTTACTCGCCCTACAGATGAGCGTGCGAGCGCAGACGTATTCAGTAGAAGCGACTCAGCTTCGCGCTTAAGAAGTGGGTTCGTCTCACTCTCTTCGCTCAGAATAGTAGAAAGATACGGTCGGATCTCGGTATAGCGAGCTGCAATTTCTTCTGGAGAACGCTGCTGCTCCAGCGCGGTCTTGATCAGAGCTAGCTCCTGCACGAGAACGTATCCTTCCAAATCACGAAGTGCCAAATCCGCGGCTGGTACAGCCTCAGCAACAGAATCCACTGCTTGCTTCAAGAGATCGACATTTGTCACATCTGACTCTGCACCAGTTGCCCCGATACCCGCTGTCTCTTCGGCAATCGTTCGTGCGAGTATGTCGCGAACCAAACTGTCATCGGTACTAGCAAGAGCAATGAGAGATGTTGTGTATTCAACGAGTGTCTCGGCGGCTTCCGCATCCTGCCCACCTTGCATCAGTGCGAGCGCCTCACTCAGTCGTGTATTTGCTTGCGCAATCTGCTTCTCTGTTCGCGCGTCAGAGGTGAGCGCGAAGAGTGTGTCGACTTTCTCCGCAACACGCTTCATGGAATACAGAGCAGAGCCGGGCAGAATGCCTGCTAACTCCTTCTGACGCTCGTCTTGCAGCAGAGCGATTTCCGAACGATGCACGGCATCGTGCGACAGATTGTCGACTGTCCATGCGGCTGCGAGTGTTCGCTTGGGAAGCGTATGCGTACTGAGTTTTTCACCTGCAATAAGCTCCTCACCTGCGACGAGGAACGTGGGTTCGGTGCCGCGCGTAAATGTCACTCCGCTATCGAACACACCAATACGAGTGGTGCCCTCTTCTTCAGTTACAGATGCGCTTCCTGCATTGAGTGCCAGCGTTCCTCGCGCCGTTTCCAGTGTCAGACCGTCGACAAAAGGAGGCAAGAGTCCGAGGGTCCAGATTGTTCCACGCACGAGTGTCGCGGTGGGACCCTGGGTTGCCTGATCGGGACGATCGCTCAAATCATGAATCTTGAGTGTGGTGCTGTGTGCGAGACGGAACACTCCGTCATCGTTCAAGATAACAGTCGCCGTCGAAGCATTGTCAGTACGAATCATGACTGCACTCTTCAGAAGCTCAGCTGAGTCAGCGGACCTCCACACACCTCCGACGTAGACCTCCACTCCACTACCCTCAGCAATGAGCTGCACACCAGCATTCGCTTGTGTGGAGGGAAGGAAGAGCAGCGGCATGGCGCGAAACGCAACGAGCACAAGGACGAACGCAGCAGACCAACGAAACCACGCATGATACGCGGGCTGTGGAGTCGCGGGTTCTAGTGCTGCAAGCAGCCTGATCGGACGCATGGGGAACGACTGTTTTAGGCTTAGATCCTTGAGTGCACGACCAATCGACGGAACGATGCGCGCCTGAACTGTGGCATGCACACGGTCACGAAACGACACGGGGGGTGTGATAGTATTGATTGCTTTTTGGAACTCAGATGCTCTGCCAATCTGCTTCAGAATCCTCGTTCGGACATGGCTTCGGGTCAGAGCCTGAGGCTCTACAGTTTCTACAAGCCGAGAGAGAGGGTGGATGGGACGCATAAATGCGGTTTGTACGCTGGTGAGAACGGAAAAATCGTGGTCGTGTTACGCGAGAAGTGAAGAAAAAAGAATTAATATAAAATAAATAAACATTATGTCAAATATTCCCCTGCTCTCGATACTCAGGAAGCAGTGCTTCCAGCTTTTTCAGTGCGCGCATTTTGAGAATGCGAACAGATCCCTCGGTGCGCCACAGTGCCTGCGCGATTTCCTGATGACCGAGCCCAGCAACGAAGTGAAGCAGAAGTACTTCGCGATACGTACGCGGGAGTTGATTGAGTGCGCCGCGCACTCGTGCGACAGAAAACGAGACATCTGTCTGGGAGGCAGGACTATTACGAGTGTTTTCATCTACCAATTCCTCATTCAGCTCCTCGAAACCGCGATGTGCGCGATACGCATCGATCAACGTGTGTCGAGCGATACGAAAGAGCCAAGCGGAAAAAGGAATACCTGATCGCTCCTTGTAGGTATGCAGTTTCTCCCACGCTTTCACGAAGACATCGGCAACCAAATCCTCAGCCAGTTCGGTTGGATACCGAAACACAACGTATCGATAAATGGGCGTCATGTACGCGTCATAGATCTCGCCAAATGACTCGGTGTTGCCGTCCTGTGCCTCTGTAACCAGGCGTCCGAGCTCTTGCGGTGATAGTGGCTGATCAGTCATGAGAGAGAGACTAGAGTATACGACTTTCCCTGCGTCTCACGAACTTATTCCCACTCTATTGTTCCAGGAGGCTTGCAGGTGAGATCAAAGAAAACGCAATCAATACCCTTGATAGTATTCAGACGGTCTACAATCGATTTCATGACAGCCGAAGGAAGAATGAATGGCGACGCGGTCATGGCATCGACTGAATCGATGGGACGGAGAACGATGCTGCGTCCACCATGTACGCCTACGGGGAGTAGTACAACTGGAAACTGCCATATCTGTTCCAGTATCCCTGCCTTGGATACTGCATCATGAACGATGGCGTCTGCCTCCTGAAGAATGCTGACCGTCTCACGCGTGATGAGTGTCGGTGTGAATTGGAATGAATCAACGGACGCATGGGACACGCACTGCAGAACACGATTGATTGTTTTGCTCGCATTCGGAATCGATGTCGCTTGCTGAAGATTCTCAGGAACAATGGAATAAGGATCAGTAGAGAAAAGAACGAGCGGATTACGATACGTGCGCCCGTCGCCCTGAACACCAACTGAGCGAACAGGAAGAACCATACTAGCCACTGACCACTGATCACTAGCCACTTCTTCGCGCGCAGGTATCGAAGCTTCTACGGCGCACAAAAGTCTGACTCCTAGTCCCGGTCCCGGAAACGGCTGCCTGTGTACGAGTGCATGCGGTAACCCGAGCGACTCACCGAGCTCGCGGACCTCATCTTTGTAGAGGTCTTTCAGTGGTTCGATCACCAAACCTTTCTTGATCATTTCTTCGATGATCGGAATACGATTGTGATGTGTCTTGATGGTCGCAGCGTGTACTGTCCCACCCGTTTCGATCGTATCGGGATAGATCGTCCCCTGCCCGAGCATCCATCCGTCTTCGATGCCAAGGTTCGAGCTCTCACTAACACGCTTTTGTACATCCAAAAATGTCTTGCCAATGATCGCACGCTTCTCCTCAGGGTCGGTCACTCCTTTCAGATTGGAAAGAAACTCCTCGGACGCATCTTCGACATCGAGGTGCATACCAAGCGGCTTGAATGCCTCCAAAATGCCCTTTGCTTCATCTTTACGAAGCAGCCCCGTATCAATCAGAAGTCCGCGTACACGATCAGTACCCAGCACCTGGTGCAGGAGTGTGTATGCAACAGTGGAATCCACTCCACCGGACACAAGCATGAATACCTTGCGATCACCGACCGTCTCTTTGATCTGTTGGACGAGACGATCCTTGTACGTACCGACGGACCACGCCGGAGCGTCACAGAGATCAACAAATGCTTTCAGCATGTCCATGCCGTGCTCAGTATGTGTCACTTCGACGTGGCACTGAATGCCGTAGATACGCTGATCGGGATTAGACATCGCAGCGATCAGACAATCCTTGGACGATGCACTGATCGTAAATCCTTCTGGCAGTTTGGTAACTTCATCACCATGCGACATCCATGCACGAAACCCTTTTCCACAGGAGGCAAGAAGTGGCATCGAAGGATCGACAACGGAGAGATCGGTTGGTCCGTACTCTTTTACGTTCGCACTTTCTACTTTTCCTCCGAGTATGTGTGCGATCCACTGGTGTCCGTAGCAGAGCCCAAGAACGGGAATACCTATATCGAAAATGGCGGGGTCGGCTGTCGGACTCCCTTTGTCGTACACACTCTGCGGACCACCAGAAAGAATGATGCCTGCAGCTGAGCGCAGCTCCGAAGCAGGAGTGTTAGAAGGGGCAATGAGTGAGTGATAACCAAACCTGCGGATGCGGCTCCCAATCAGGTGCGCGTACTGTCCGCCGAAGTCGAGGATGACGATTGCGCCACTGATACCTTCCATAGAGGGAGTGTAGCAGAAAGCAGGATCCAGAGTGTGTAGCTGATCGCACTGTCTTCAAAGGCGTGCAAAAAGAGTGCAGCGATGCTAATTCCAAGGAAAGCAGCCGCAACGCTCCTCCATGCATTCGTCATTATCAATTGTTCATTATTCATTATTAATTTTCGTAGAACAAAGAAAGGCATCAATAAACTTATAAATAAACCAAGCAAACCAAGTTCCACTCCCCACTGCAGGTACCAGTTCTCGGAAAGCACGGGGCAGTTGCATGTGCGGTCGCTCGGATGAAATTGTTTTCCATCCATAAAGACACATAATTTCTCAACTGTTTCTGTCCATGCAATATCTGCACCAAGTGGAAGGTACACACACGGGTCACTCGTACGGTTACTGGCAGGGCCCGCACTCCCGAGTCCCTTCCCAAACGGATGTTCTGCGATCGTATGAAGTGCTGCGAGAGGACGAGTGATGTGCGCTGAAGAAGAAATTGAGCGGACTATTACAGCAGGAAAGAGCGTGGCAGCAGTTACGCCAAGGACGATGAGCGCGAGCGCACTGAGTGTCAGAAATCGCAGCTGAATCTTTGGTGCAAAGAAAACGAGACCGATCACAAGCGCACCGATCCACGATGCTCGAGAAAAGCTGAGAACAATCGCAATCAGAATGAAAGCGATACTAACCACTAACCACTTATCACTTACCACTTCCCTGATTTTCTTTTTACCAAGCATCAAACTCAGAGGAACGAGTAGCCACAACCCCATCTGATTCGGCCCCGAAAATGTCGATTGAATGCGACGAATGCCGGATTCAGAAATATATTGGAATGCGGCAATCGGTCCATCTGGGAAATACAGCGAGTGCATCGACGAATATCCAAGGAAAGAAAACCATCGTTCAGGAAGAACTAGCGAAAGAAGCCCGTACCCAGCAACGATTGCGCCAACAATGACCAACATCTTCGGAGCGCTACGCAAAAAATACTCCGACCACTCCACGCGACGAAGAATCAGAAATGTGATGAGTGGAACGAAGTCATAACGAAATCCGTAGATGTATGACGTCATCGCAGAGTCAGCGCTCCAAGGATGAATCAGAACGCTATAAACCAAAGCAATCAGAATACTGATGTCGATCAGATCAACTGCACTAACCACTGCCCACTGCCCACTCTTTACTATTCGTCGACCTATCTCAATCACTGCAATAACAAGAATCAAAAGAAGCAGTGCTTCTTTCCAAATAGCGATCATCGCCAAGGGACTCTCGCCACTTCCTTTCAATACCTTCGTCAAAACCGTCACGGCAAAGGCGTGAAGAGGCAATAATGCGGCCAAGAGGAGAGCTAAATTCTCCCTAAATCGCTGAAGCATAAATATAGTGTAGCGGGGAAATTATTCATTATTCATTATCAATTATTCATTTCGAGCCTCTCCTCCTCTGCCTGAAACACACTCCCATTTTTGATAACCTGTTCCACAGCGTCGATGCACTGCGCACTTACATTCTTTCCATACAACTTCGGCGCCTTCTTCATCTCCTCATTATCCCACGCGTACTCGATAAGCGAAGTGATAACCTCAGACGACACCGGAGGAGCGATGATGTTGCCTCCTGCAATTGCTGATTCCGACCGATCGGAACCAAAGCGAAGCGTGACGCACGGAATTCCCATCGCATTCATCTCTTCCTGCATGGAACCTGAGTCAGTTGCGCAGACCGCAGCCTTACTCATTGCAGCAATCACGTCGACATACTCCGCCCAGACATCAGTGAGGATAAAGTTCGGATATTTCTTCGCGAGTGCCTCGACTTCGGCAACTAAACCGAAACGTTCGAATGCGAGTTTGGCTTGAATCATGTTGATGAGCAGTACGGTGCGGCCCTTTTCGATCAAAGTTTTCATCGCGCCGTAAATTGCGCGGAAGCGCGGCTCGGAAATGCAGTTTTCTCGCCTATGAATGCAGAACCGAACGAAGTCCCCTTTTTTGAGCAAAGGATGACGGTCAAAAACTGTGGAGGAGCTGATGCGCGACATCGATTCTTCGATCGCATCGACAACGGAATTGCCAACGACGAAGATTCGTTTGGGATCGAATCCTTCCGCATGCATAAATTCACGGTCAAGTTCCACTGGAGCAAGGTGAATGCCTGTAGCGGCTTCCGAACATCGTGTATTGAACTGCTCAGGGTACGGCTCTTGGCTACCGCGTTCCCAATTTTTTCGATCCATCAAATATTTTTGCCAAGCATCTGCATCCCACTGACCACTGACCACTGACCACTGACCACTGTAATTCGGCGTCAATGTTCGAATCCCCGCTTCCACGTGCACCGATGCAAAACCGTTGCAGTACCCTGCGTTACTCGCGGCCATCGCGGTTGTTGTATCTCCATGAACGTACGGAATCACTGTTTTTCCTTTTGCTTTCAGTTCCGCAAGAATCCAGCCGAACCGTCCGATAATCTGACTGACGACTTCGTGCATCGATCCACGAACGTTCAAGTTAAAATCGGACTCCACACCGAACTCCCGGAGCATGCCTCCACTCAAGTTTTCATCGTAATGCTGACCGGTGTGTCCGAGTAAAACAGTATGCCCCCTCTTTTGCAGCTCCTTATAGAGAGGCACCTGTTTAATGATGTCAGGCTTCGTCGCGATCAGGATGACGTGCACGAGCTCGCCTTTCGACGCTACAACGTCTGTAAAGAAATTCTTGGAACGGAAAGTCACAGAGTCCATGAGTTGGTAGTGTAGCGCAAAGGCGGCCATTCGTCTCACCACCTCCCGCAGGCGCGACGCCGCGTCGCGCATAACGCCAAGAATGCCGACACCGGTACGCGGCGTACCGGCTGCGGGAATATATGCGTCAAAAGAGGGTGGAAAGAAATCATTTCGTAATCTTCGACGTATCCTTCACTACCATCCCCTCAACCGTGATGATCTCTTTCTTGATCGGCTTCGTCCCATCAAATGTGTAGACAGTGGGAACGACGAGCGGAACCTCCAGAGTCGCGGTCACATCGTCAGACAAATGATCAAGGTCACGGAAAATGGGACGAAGGCTGTTGCCATGCGCAACCACAAGTACTGTTTTCCCTGCGACTAACTCTGGAAGAATCTTATCGTTGAAGTATGGCATCACACGCGCGACACAATCTTCGATACTCTCGCCATTCGGCGGCCGAGTGGAGAAACTGCGACGCCACAGTTTTACCTGCTCTTCGCCAAATTTCTGAATCGTCTCTGCTTTATTGAGTCCCTGCAGATCACCGTAGTGACGCTCGTTGAGTGCTTTGTCTTCGATGCGCAAGAGACCAGTCTGCCCGTGACCCTCGAGTAGAGCATCCAGAGTTTCGTGTGCTCTTTTGAGAGCAGATGTGAATGCGATGTCGAAACGGTAGTCTCTTAGACTCTTGCCTGTCAGTACAGCATCGGCTCTACCTGCAGGGGTCAGCGATACGTCTGTCCAGCCCGTAAACCTGTTTTCCAGGTTCCACTGTGACTGACCATGCCGGACGAGGATGAGAGTACCCATACGCCAATTGTAGCAGCACACTACCCACTTACCACTCGCGGCCCCGGAGGGCCGCACTGGTCACTTTTCAATGCTATTTCATCTCCCAAATACCTTAAAAATCAGGTATACTATCCTGATGGACATCGAACAGCTCACACACTTGAATTATCGGAAATCCATGTGGGTTTCCGTTGTTCTCTCGGGTCTGGCAGTTTGCATCGCCGCGATTCTCGGACGTGGTGCTATCAACCTACGTGGAGCACTACTTCGAGATGTGCCGTCGCCAGCGACAGTTATCGCAGCACTCTATGACGATGCTATCCTGACGAAGAAGAGTGACATCATGGTTCAGAATGTGAACGAGCTTAGAAAGGAAGATTCCGTAGAAAGCGAAAAGCCAATCTATTCGTTCCTCGTTGAACTCTCGAATGGCGATCAGTATCTGGTGAAGTTGGGATGGGTTGATGGCGAATGGACTGTTATCGAGTCCGAAACAGATCGTCTGCACGGCGAATCGGAGATGCTGATCGATACCGAAGTACCAGAAGCGGAAAGTGAACTATCGCAGTAAATATGCGTGGCAGCCTACTTGGCTGCATGCAGAGTCTCCACGCCCACTCTAGTCCGATTGCACGCAGTAGGGCAGGAGCCCTTTTTTGTTTGCCTGCCAAAAAATCAAACGCACCACCGACACCGATCGCGATGCGCACGGAGGAAAATGACGACAAATACCGATCGATCCAGAGCTCCTGTGTCGGCACACCAAAAGCGACGAAGAGGACATTCGCTCCGCTTGCATTGATGCGATCGATGATGCCTTTACTCTCCTCTTCAGCTGGTGAGCCAGAGAATGTCCCAACAACCTGAGTGTTCGGAACGAATACGCGAAGCTTGCTTGCCGCACGGTCAGCAACTCCTGGCGCCGCACCGAGAAGAAAAAGCTTTGCACCCGAAAGTTCTGCAATCGCAGGGACGAGATCGGTTCCCGTCACGCGTTCAGGTAGGGACGCTCCACACACACGAGCTGCAAGTAATAAACCGATTCCATCAGGGGTGTTAAGAGTCGAGCGCCGAAGGACGGAAAGAAGTTCAGGATGGCGGGATGCAGCGACCAGCATCTCGGGGTTGGGGGTGCACACTTGGCTCTGTCCAGGAGAGGCAAGTAAGGCACTCAGACGCTCGATTATCTGGCGTTTGGTCAGTGCATCGATCGGAGCGCCGAGAATGGTCATGCGTGAGGACATGGAGATTCCATTATTCTCAAAAATGAGACACAATGAAACCCCATGCGTATCATTCTTACCTTGTCACTTCTCTGTCTGGTGGGCTGTTCGCTACCGGCGAAACCCACGAAAGAAACTGAAATCAACGCAACATCCTCAATCAGCTCTCTGCCTATGACGGATGAAGCAATAGGGAAAAACGAAGTGACGCCTGAAAACAGTGAAAGCCTGGAAGTGGAAGATGTGCCAGCTGATGAGACGGGTTTGATAGCGATAGCCATCGGGGAAGAAGGAACGGTGATCCTGGGTAATCCTGATGCACCGCGTCTGACACTCTTCACCGATTACACCTGCGAGCACTGCTCTGATGTTTCCCGAAACACTGTGCCTTGGATATTGGACACCTATGTTCTGAAAGGCACGTTCGCTCTCGAAATCGCAATGCTACCGATCACCGAGGCGGGAGTGTTGTCCGCAAAGACAGCGCTGTGTGCTGCAGCGCAGGACATCTTCTCTCCTGCAGACAAGGAACTATACGAGGCTCCCCTCACTTCCACGAAAGAGCTGTCCGCATTTGCGAAAAAAATCGGTGCGGATGCCACCGAACTCGCAGCGTGTGTGAATGATCCCGAGGTGAACGCAATCATTGGGCTACACCGAGGTATTGCAGAGGAGCGCACAGTCGAGCGTGTACCGGCGTTCTCATTGAATGGACACACATGGCTAGGGGTCGCGACGAAGGAGGGGCTTCAGGCTGAGATCGAAACAGGGATGCGCTCGCGCTAAAGAACTTTCTCTTTCCACTTTTTTTAGAAAAAAGTGGAGAAAAATCGTCGCTGTGGAGTTTTATTCTTCGATTCCATCCGCTCGCTCCGCTACAAAGCGCAATGCGGTGCTGCGCTTTGTCACGCTCGCTCGCGGGGAATCGAAACGAAAAAACTCCAATGCGACTGGGATAGTTGAAAGAGGGGGGGGTTGGCGCGCCACGGGGGGTGAGGAGGAAGACCTCATTTCATGTGCGCAAGCACACGAGTCGACGAAATCGGCTCCGAAACCTCGCAGGAGCCGATGAGGAGACATGAGGTCGCTGGCGGCTTTGGCGCGCCGGCGTTTTGGTTCCCAGATGTAAGCTCGCGAAACCGAGCCGCAGGCGAAGGTTGAGTGGCTTACAGCGCAATCCTCTTTGAGGACTCCACCTTTTTCGCCGGAAAAAGGTGGAG
>JBEBFT010000002.1:0-132508 GCA_040081825.1 Candidatus Peribacteraceae bacterium | reverse complement strand
ATCACTGGCTCACACCTCAACGCGTCCCTTACCTTCGGTGGTGCTGGTCTCACTGATTGTGACGGCTCAACACAGAAAATCATCTGGAACGATGCAACGAAACGGTTCGGCTGTGGCACAGATCAGACTGGATCCAGCAATTGGTCTGGCACGGGCGCACTTCAGACCTATTTCGATGATCGGTTCGTCAACCGCAGTGGCGACAACATGACTGGTGCACTGACGATTAATATCCAGGGCGGCACGCTCTCTACTGTTGGTCTCAATGTCATTAATACTATCTCTGGTGCGATCATTCGTGCGCAAAAAGAACTGCATTCTTCAGGAGCAATCGTGACTGAATCAGGGGCATACATCGCAGGTACTTCTCTCGTTGTGCAGGCGAATAATGGTCGCGTTGGAATCGGTACTGCCGAGCCAAAAGCAAAATTCGATGTCGTCGGAACGATCTCTGGAACAACACTGACAGTTTCGCGTAACGGTTCCTTCTCAGGAGCAGTCAATGCAGTCGGAAATATCCTATCTCGCGCAACTATTTCGGGTGCAGTGATCAGATCAGACAATCATAATCCTACCAACAACAATGCAATATTTGGCACGTTTGGTATTCAGTCGACCGGCGTAAATAACGGCTTCCTTCAGGACAATACATATTGGGATGGTGCGAACTTCCGTTATCGGGCAAGTGGATTTGGTTCAATGTTCCAGTTCTTCAACGGAGAGCTTTACTTCCGACGCTTTGCTTCTGGAACAGCTGGGAATACTGCGACAGCCCTAGAATCCATGCACATAGGGACTAATGGCAATGTCGGTATTGGTACCATAACTGCCAAAGCAAAGCTGGATGTCATCGGCACGATCTCTGGTAGTCAGCTCATGATCTCTCGCACTGCCTCTGGTCGCGATCTCTTCGCTACTCGCTCGATCACCGGTTCACATCTCCATGCATCCCTCACCTTTGGTGGTGCTGGCCTCACTGATTGTGACGGTACAACACAGAAAATCATCTGGAACGATGCAACGAAACAGTTTGGCTGTGGCACGGATCAAACAGGAGCGGGAGGCAACTGGAGTAACACAGGCTCGCTCCAGAGCTACTTCGACAATCGCTACGTCAACACATCCGGAGACACCATGACCGGGATGCTCACTGTCGACCTACTCAATACAGGTGCCGGCACAGGTCTCCTGCTCCGAGAACGTGCGTACTTAGGTAGTGGTGCGACACTCTCAGGTGCATTGGTTCTACAGTCCATCACACCGAATCAGGCAGCACCAATCAGTAACAACCTGAAGTCCTACTCTACCAATGTTGCTGCCCGTCCGATGCAGACTGATAGAGGCCCAAGTGGTGCGGAGTATCAGGTGCAACCTGGACTCTTCAATAAGCTCATCATGATGCTAAGCACCGGTGGAGGCACGACGGTGAACGGATACGGCACGACTGTCACAAACGATACGACTGTCTCACATCCAACTCCCACAGAAACATTTGGATACATGACTAACTTCGCAACTGCGGCGACCACCAATGACACTGCAGGAACAAGCTCGGTCAACACAACCTGGTTCCGCGGCTCAACAACTGGCGCAAACGGATTCTTCTTCAAGGCACGAGTGGGCGTCGTTGATACGACGTCGATCCGTGTCTTTACGGGACTCATCAATCAGACGATTGCGACTGCTGTCGCTGGCGATAACCCAACTGGTCATCTGATTGGATTCCAGTTCTCGACCAACCGTGCTGATACAAACTGGCAGTTCACAACCAAGGACAACACAACACAAAACGTGGTGAACACAGGCATCGCGTTCACCGCGAACAAAGTGTACGACCTTACCTTCTACTGTACTGCTCAGTGCACCAGTGTGACGTGGCAGATCAATAACGTCACAGATGGGACTGTCGCAACAGGTTCCACATCATCCAACTTACCTGGAGGTAGTACCGCACTTCGCATGGTGCATGGTCTTGCGACACTCACAACCACTGCCAAAAACTATCGCATGCAAAGTATTTATTCCGAAGCAGATCGCTAAACATTTATGAAACATACACGCATCATTGCTGGCATCGTTCTCGTCGCACTACTCCTCACCGATGTGCAGGTGAAAGTGCACGCATCGACGTTCGATAGTTTGACGTCTACGACATTCGACACGGTTGATGATGCTGGATACGGCGAAACCGGCTACGCGATTCGTTTTGGTAGCACTCTCCAAGAGGAACTGGTGTTCGATACCATACGAGGTAGTTTCACCTTTAGTGACGATCTGAGGGTTCTAGGTAGCATTTCGGGTTCTAGCTTGAACATTGATCGCAATGCGACAGTCGGCGGATCGCTGACAGTGACTGGATCTGTCGTAGCCATGAATATGCTTTCCGGTCGACTGCTGACTATTTCGGGCAATGCTTCGTTCTCTGGTCAGGTGCTGCTGAAGCGCGGAGTCCAAGGCACACTTTCTGGAAACGCTCTTCGTATCTCTGCAGGTGGCGCTGATATCCAAGGAGTACTCAATGCATCGGGTTCCATCCGCACGGATGCCGACCTGACACTTGGTGCTGATGATGCTGCTACTGACGTGACACTGACATTCATGAATAGCGGCACGGACGGCACTCTCACATGGGTCGACGCAGAAAACCAGTTCCAATTCACGCAGGGTGTCAGTGTACTCGGAACAATCTCGGGATCCAGTTTGAACGTCGACAGAAACGCAACAGTTGGCGGCAGACTAACAGTCACAGGATCTGTCGTCGCCATGAATATGCTCTCGGGTCGACTGCTTACTGTATCGGGCAATGCTTCATTATCTGGCTCTCTCACAGTCGTCAGGGGCATCACGGGTGCGAACCTGGAAGTCACAGGAGTTTCCTCCGGTACCAACCTCTTCGCCACTCGCTCCATCACCGGTACACACCTCAGCGTCACTTCCACTTTCGCAGGTTCAGGCCTCACAGATTGTGACACTGGAGCAACCTCCAAACTTCTCTGGGACGCATCAACCAAGCGCTTCTCCTGTGGCACCGACCAGACTGGTGGTTCATCCGGTGGGCTGGATTACGCCACTGCATCCGGCATCTTCCTGAAGCGTGGTGGTGGGACGATGACCGGTGCACTCACACTCACGATGTCCACAGGCGCACTCACAACATCCAGCGGAGTGACTATCGACGTAGCTGAAAACGTTAATGACTTCGCGGTACAAGGTGCCGTGATGTACGTCGCCAGCACAGATTCTGTTGGCAATGACATTCGTATCTTCGATGTCCGTAACCCTGCAGTACCAGCCACGATGGGTGGTATCGACCTGTCTACAGGTGCCGAAGAAATCGAGGTCATCGGTCGTTACCTCTACGTTGGTACCAGCGCAACGAACGAGTTTATGATCTACGATATTTCTCGCCCAAGCAGCGCCGTCCTTCTGTCATCTCTCAACATTCATGCCAATACTGTGACAGCGATGACGGTGCAAGGTCGCTTCGCCTACTTAACTGACAATGCTGGTGATCTGAACATCGTCGACATCAGTGATCCACGTCTCCCCAAGCGCATCGGAACACTGGATATTGGAACCGAACCAATTAAGGATATTCAAGTCCGCGATCGCATCGCGTATCTAGCCATCGATGAACGTTCAGGACCCACGATTGTCGATCTTTCCAATCCTAATGCCCCCAAATTACTCTTCGGGGCTAGCCCGATCGCAGGCACAATATATGGAAATATCAGAATTTCGGGTCGATATGCGTACCTCACGTACAATCTCCTCACCGATGATCAAGCGTTGGCTGTATACAACATTTCTGATCCTCTCAACCCTGTGCAGCTAGCACAGCTCACATGGGTTGCCTCTGGCGTGGTCGGTCCTAGCCTTGCAGTTGCTGGAAAGTACGCATACGTCGGTGACTTCGGAGGATCGATGCGTGTGATCGATATCAGTAATCCGGTATCTCCACGCTTTAGGGTCACGAAATCGTTCGGCACAGCCACCATCACCGGAGTACAGGTGCATGGTAATCACTTGTATCTCGGAACCGAAAACAATGCCACTGGTCCAGATGTGTGGTTTATTAACTTGCCTGGCCTGGAGACTGCAGCTGCGACAATCGGTTCGCTACTCAGTAACTTGCTCGATGTTACTGACAGCGCGACGATCGGCAACTCACTCTCTGTTGCAGGTCATGCTGAATTCGGTATGGGCATTCATGCCACCGGATTTAGCAGCTTCACAGCATCGTCTGGTGCATACGCGATGCGTATCACACAGCAATCTAGCCGCACGGGTGCACTCGCCATCACCGCTCATGGTGGTGCATCTGCTCCGCACCTTGTGTTTGGCTCTGGTGCTGCATTTGACACCAATCTCTTCCGCAATGCACCAGGTGTCCTGAAAACAACGGGTTCCTTCTTTGTCTCGGGCAATATCTCTGGTGCGACACTCCAGATCCTTGGAACTGCTTCGGGCAGAAATCTCTTTGCACTCAGCTCCATAACTGGTTCGCACCTCAACGCCTCTTCCACCTTTGCTGGTGCGGGCTTAACCGATTGTGACACTGCAGGAACCTCCAAGCTTCTCTGGGACGCCTCCACCAAGCGCTTCTCCTGTGGCACGGATCAAACAGGTGGTTCATCCGGTGGATTGGACTTCGCTACTGCATCCGGCATCTTCGTGAAGAGATCTGGCGGTACGATGACGGGTTCGCTCACCATCAACTTTGCAACTGGGTCTACTACCACACTTTCTGGCGCCAATCTGAACTCAGGCGTTCTGTCCATGGATTTCCAGGGCGGATATGCCTACGTTGGACTGGTTTCGAACGGCGGTACCGATCTACGCATCTTCGATATTCGTAATCCTGGTTTCCCCACTCTCGCAGGAGGAATCGAACTGGGCGTTGATGTGAACGAAGTCATCATCGCGGGCAAGTATCTCTACATTGGTCTCGCCACTGCTGGAGGCAACGACTTTGTCATCTATGACGTCTCGCGTCCCAGCACTCCGGTATTGCAGGGTGGAGTCGAGCTCGCTGGATCAGTACACTCCCTCCATGTTGCAGGGCGCTATGCCTACGTACCAGCGGGTGGTGCCTCTTCTACACTCAATATCATCGATGTATCGGACCCCAAGCTACCAAAGGTTGTGGGTACGTACTCTCCTGGTACTTTGATGAATGATATCTACGTTCGTGATGGCCATGCGTATGTTGGACTACCTGGATATCCACAGACTCACGTCATCAGCGTGAAGAATCCAAATCAGCCCAGAATCGTTACCACCCTTGGAGCTGTGACGGATCCAGGTCCTGTTGAGCTGGATGTGTCTGGACGGTACGCATACCTTGCTATCGATGATTCGATTGGTTTTGCCACATTCGCACTGCAGATCTCAGATATCTCCAATCCTGCTGCACCAGTCAACTTGGACTCGTGGTCATTTGGTGCACGTGTAACATCCATTAGCGTGGCAGGACAATATGCAGCAGTGTCTCTCATTAGCGGAGAGGTGCATATACTCGACATCAGCAATCCACACGATATTCGCTATCGCATGAAATTTACGGCGGCTAACCAGGTCAATCGTGTTCGTTTCCACGGTAAGCAGCTGTATCTCGGTCTTGCTTCGGTCGCTGGTTTGGACTTTGTGATCATGAACATGGCAGGGGTCGATTCCACTCTCGCAACATTCGGATCAACAGTTACAAACTTACTCTCGGTGAGTGATAATGCGTGGTTCGGTAATGACGTTTCAGTCCTTGGTGCGATCGAGGCTGGTCAAGGCATCCAAGCTACCGGCTTCAGCACCTTTACCTCAGGATCCGGAAACTACGCAATGCGCATCGTGCAACAGACGTCTCGTACAGGTGCTCTGGCTATCACCGCACACGGTGGTGTCTCGGCACCACACCTTGTCTTCGGCTCGGGTGCTGCATTCGATACCAATCTCTTCCGCAATTCACCAGGTGTCCTCAAAACATCTGGTTCCTTCTTCGTCTCGGGTAACATCTCTGGAGCGACACTTCAGATCCTGGGCACTGCTTCGGGTCGTAACCTCTTCGCGCTTTCATCGATCACCGGTTCACACATCAATGCCTCTTCTACTTTTGCTGGTGCAGGTTTAACCGATTGTGATACTGCAGGAACCTCCAAACTTCTCTGGGACGCTTCCACCAAGCGCTTCTCCTGTGGCACTGATCAGACCGGTGGATCGTCTGGTGGTGGTATGAGTTACGAGACTGCCTCCGGCATCTTCCTCAAGCGTTCTGGCGGCGTGATGACTGGTGGACTGGTGATCCGAGCTACGACAGCAGATGTCGTAAAAACCACAAGTGGATCTTCACTCTCTACAGACTTCTCCGTCGCTGGATCGACATTACTCAATGTCATCTCGAACGATGATACGCTGACAATTGCGAGCGGTGCCGTACCAAATGGCGGACTGGGCGAAGTTGTGAATACCTCTATCCCAGCAGCAGCAGCCGTCGGTGCTGGTGCATTCTCCATCCTTCGCACAGACGGTCAGATCATTACGGTCCATGGCAACTCGTCTACTACGGGTTCACAGTGGGATGGTATTGCAGGCAGCATGACCAGCCGCACAATCACGGCTAGTGCTGTAAACGTGGGTGCGGGTGCGATAGGCCTCTCTCGTTTGGACGGACGATGGCTGATCGTACATGGTGGCACGCTAGCAACATCATCTATTTTTGACCCGTACAACGTGACAGCGCCAACCGCAGGTCCAGCTCTGACCAGCTGTACTGCCACAACAGGTACCAACGCATTCCAAACCGGTTCCGGTACCTATGTCATCATCTGTGGAGGAAGTGCGAACTGGGGTGTCTATTACTCCCGTTCCAACGTCTATACGGCAGGCACCGCACTTGGTACTGGAACATTCGGTGCTGGTGCACATGCGTTGCAGCGTGACGATGGTACGTTCCTCGTAATGATGGGAAACAACAGCTCCAACCACTACATCTACACACCATGGGGTTCGCCAACCGGTCTCTGGTCTACCGCGAACCCGATCCCAAATCCTCCAACCGTGACAACAGGCGGATTTAGTATTCGTCGTGCTGACGGCAAATTCCTCATTGTTCCAGGTGGTATCACATCGTCTTCTATCTACGATCCTCGAACAACATCTACAGGAGTGCCCGGTACGTTTACCGCGCAGTCAGGAGCAGGGTACGGTCCGAGTGCAGCACTTGGTGATGGTGCAGGAGCTATTTGGAGACCAGACGGCAAGTATTTCCTCACCCTCGGTGGTGGAACTGTGACAAACATCATTGATCCGGGTGCAAATGGCGGAGCACAATTTACGCTGGGTCCGGCACTCGGAACCGCAGCCGGTGCCGGTTCGCACATGGTCATCGGTGGCTCTGGTAGCGTGCGTGTGTTTGCAGGAGGAGCGTCTACCACAACGATGAACTACAAGATGGGCTTCATCGTTGGTGGTCCTAGTACGTCCACGGGTTCCATCTACGAATCGGAATGTATTACTACTACTTCACTACACTCAGGATCGACTCTCTCCTGGAACGCGAGTTCCGATGACTTCATGACCTTCCAGGTACGAACAGGTAATGGTTCGTGTCCTGCAGGTGTCACGGGCTACAAGACAATTGCAAACAAAGGCGATCTTATTAATCCGACTTCGGGTCACAATCGTGTCCAGATGCGTGTCATCTTCCGTCGTACGATGCCACGATTCGCAGATCAGGAATGGGGACTTCGCAGGGGCTTAAGTCAAACACGATATCGTCGTGTGAACAAAGATCCTACCCTCTACGACATCGCAGTGGAGAATACGAGCATGCTGCGCCGCACACAGTTTGAATTTGGTAATTCGAATGATGCATCCGGTCCCGTGATGGTCAATATCGCCAATGACAGAAATCGAAACTTGCAAATCCAACTGATCAGTCTGTCGATGTACTCCAGCACTCAGAATATAAACACAACTGCGGGTCATACTGCAGAGGGAACATTCACGCGTCATAATTCACTTTCTGTTGCGGCTGGCATCGGGACTATTGTGATGAAAAAGCCTGATGGAAAATTCGTTGTTATCTCAGGGCGCGCTGCTCCTAACGCACAGCTGTATGATCAGAATTCGCAAACATTCTCTCTCATGAGCGTCAGTCCGGGATTTTCGACGGGCACGGGAGCGCTTGCATTCAAGCGTCCTGATGGCAAGTTCTTGATTGTCGGAGGAGCGGGCATGAGTCGTACTTCCGTGTACGATCCTTTCAGCAACTCATTTACAAATGGTCCTAGACTGACAGGAATAGTTGGTGAGGGATCGTTCCCGATCCCACTCCCGAACGGTCGTGTGCTCATTGCACATGGCGGATTCCAGAAAACTTCTTCCATCTACGATCCGTACCAAAATATCTTCCTTACGGGATCACTTCTCGTCAGTAACATCGGTCGTGGCAGCACTGCTATTCCACGTCACGATGGAACATGGATGATCACTCACGGTACCACGAACAACACATGTACTCCGGGTACAACCACCAGTCTATTCGATCCCTATGCAGTAAAATCCTACCCCAATACTGGTGTCGCACACACTACAGGCGTTGGGCCAGGTTCAGTCGCATTCCAGCGTAATGATGGACGATGGATGATCGTGCATGGTGTTGGTACGGCAGGTTGCAAATTGGGTACGAACCGCACCAGTCTCTATTCGCCGCAAAACAACAGAATTGTTGCTGGTGGTGCAACATCCAGATTTGTCGGACTGGGTGCGATGGTTCTCCCCAGACCTGATGGGCTGCCACTCATCATTCATGGATCTGGTTCTACGCTTTCGCAGACACCACTCTCTACCAGCATTTTCCAGGAAACGGGTGGCGCATTCACCACTGAAGGAGGAGCCACAGTCGGTTCCAGCATTATTGGTCCGAGCATGATTCATCCAGTTGGAACTGGTGCGCTCGCATTCCAACGTGATGACGGACAGTTCGTTGTTATTTCTGGCCAGACCAGTCCGGTTGCTACCGCCTCTGGTGCGGTGCAGCTGTACGATGCTGGTTGGGTTGCCAACGGTTTCTACCGTACTGAAAACATGTACATCCCCGATCTCGACAGTGCATCCACACTCTCTTGGAAGGCAACTGAGTATGGCTCTGTCTCTGCCGAGGTGCGTACGGCAACAGCGTCGACGCTACTTCAGACCAAAGAAGATCGATCTATCGCAGCGCCAGGAGGTAAGATCAACCCTCTTTCCACTCCGCAGCAGGAGAGGTGGTTGCAGGTTGAATTCAGTCTGAAGCGTACATTCCCCTCTTACGGTGGTATCTGGGAGGATGTCTGGTACAACGGCGGACGTGCACCTACTGTGCCGCTTCGCACGATCGCAACTCCTACGATCTCTGAGTTCAGTGTGAACAAAGATAAGGACTTGGTCGACCTGCAGGCCGATCGTCTCAGTGTCTTCCGTGTCAGTTCCAATGGAGACATCTACAGCGGTAACAAGGGAAGCATCAATACCGGTGGCGCCGACTTAGCTGAGCGCTATACGTCTGTGGACGATTTGAAGCCGGGTGAATTGGTTAGTATCGACTACACGAGCGAAGATGGTGTCAGACGCTCGAAGGGCGAGTACCAATGGGATCTCCTGGGTGTCGTGTCTACTTCTCCGGGGTTCGTTGCTGGTGCCTTCACTCAAGGCTCGCATCCGATTGCACTCGTCGGACGTGTGCCGGTCTTGGTCACACTCGAGCATGGCGACATCATGATTGGTGATCGCCTGACATCATCGTCCATTTCCGGCACGGCGATGAAAGCCACGAAAGCAGGACGTGTCGTCGGTATGGCACTCTCGTCAGTAGATAAGGCAAGCATCGGACCCTGTCCACGCGATGAAAAGAAGCAGTGTGGCAGAGTGATGATGTTCGTCAATCTCTCCGATTGGCCAGGGCCGCAGTAGCGCATTTGTCGCAGCTGATAGTTGTCACGTATCTCGACTATTTCCTGATATCTATCTCATGTGTTGTTTAGACAACCAAAGAGCGTACAATCGAGTGTAATTTCTATGCAGTGGCACACACCTCGCTTTTCAATCGCGTGCATTCTCATTTCCACTATCCTTGCAGTTGGGATAGGTTTTGTACTGAAACCAGTCTCCAGTCTGCTGACTACATGCAATCGAGATCAATACGTGTTACTGAATCCACTCATCCGGTGTAATTCAGAGGCGGCAAAGGCTTTCGTGGGTGAGTATGAAGATTTTGAAGTAGAACTCAGTGAGTGGATCGATCGACAGAAAGAAGCGGGTGTCGTAGACGATGTCGCTGTGTACTTTCGCGATCTGAGTGCAGGTCCGTGGTTCGGTATCAACGAGCGTGCGGAGTTTGTGCCAAGCAGCCTCTTCAAATTGCCATTGCTGATTGCCGTGCTGCGCGCATCTATGGCAGTCGATGGCCTGCTGGATGAACAAGTGTCATTGTCTGGTGCTTACATGGGAGTGAAGAACCTCGCCAATCCTGAGCACACAGTGTTATCACATCGTGATTACACGGTGATTGAAGTGACGGAGAAGATGATTGTCTATTCGGATAATGCAGCGCAGTACGTCCTGCAGCAGTTATTGCATGTGATGGATGAGGACGACGAAGTGCTGAAGAGCGTCTATCGCGACCTTGGTATTCTGAATTTTTATGAGCGTGGCACGTTGACAGTGAAGGCGTACGCGTCCCTCTTCCGTGTTCTGTACAACGCTCGCTACCTTCCTCCGGAGCTTTCTGAGATGGCTCTCGATTTACTTGCACGTTCGACATTTGAGGATGGGTTGGAGAAAGGCATTCCCCCTGGCGTCATCATCGCTCATAAATTTGGCATACGCGATGTGCCTGATGAACCGTCGACGAAACAACTTCATGACTGTGGCATTGTGTATCACCCGGTGCGTCCATATCTCATCTGCATCATGACTATCGGCAAAGATCAATATCGCAATGCAGATATCATCGGTGATATCTCTCGTCGTGTGTACGATGCAGTCAATGAGCGCGTCGGATCATAACGAATTACGTCCTGCTCACAGCACACTCTCAGGATCGATCCATTGGCTGAGCTTGCTTTCGCTCTGCACGTATCCTCTGAGTTCGATGCTTTTCCCCCGGTGGATGCCGAGATGCAGGTGCTTGCGTTTGGGAACAAGATCCTGTGAGTCGGATTTTTGTATTCCATGAGTGTTCTACGCAGCAATCGATCAGTGCCTGTGATGGTCTGCGATCTACGTAATCCATACTTCCATCGGATCAAGGACGTCTGGACAATGCAATGAAGTCCATGGCCAGTCTGTGATGTCTTTGACGAGTCTGTGATGAACCGCGTTGTACTGTACGTAGCCGATTACAGTTGATCGTTGACGAGAATCGCGAATACGCTCATCGTGAAAACTTTTTTGCCACCGAATCATGGGTACGTCATTCACCGAAGCGGAAGATCCATATCTTCCGCAACACTCAAGATTTTCCTCGGGGCTAACGCGGAAGTTACGAACTTCCGCTTCAGGCAATAATTTTCGGGTATCACGCATTACATTTCTCTTAAACGAATGCATCAACGCGCTCAATCCCGACTGCCCTGGCTCTAGGATAATATGCATGTGATCAGGAAGAATGCAGAATGCAAAGACCTTGGCACCATGTATGTTTCTCGACATCACCAGATTATCAATGAGTAATGCTGGGATGCTATCAAGTGTCAGCCAAGGAACTTTATTCTTCGTGTTCGTTGTAATATGGAATACCCCCTGCTGAACGTAGTGTTTCTGTGACATGCATTCATGTTCCACGGAACATGGTTAGTGTGGGTATATAACATGTGTGCTTTCAATCAAAGAGACAGAGATGTGTGGCTTCTATTCATGGAAAGAGCGGTTCTTCAGAACGATAGAACCGTTATGTTGTCATTGTTCTCATTGAGAAAGGTTAATGAGATAGAGCGCCAGTGCTTGCTTTCCTCATCTTATTGCCACCGAATCATTGGTACGCATTTCACCGATGATGACGCGTCTCATTTCATAGAGCGTACTACAAGGCTGCATACTTGACGATCGAATGATCATTTTTTCTGATCTGGATCATCTTTCATTCATCTCAGCCTGTTATTTTCTGGCGTGCCACTTGTTTGCACTACACACTTCGTGCGTGCATCAAGCTTTGGATCATCGCTATGAAGATGTTTCCTCAGAAACGATGCCTTCCGCAGCTGGTCGAGTCTCAGTGTTTCGCTCATATGTGCGGATTTTCTCACGTGCATGCTTAGCGCTTGCCGTACTAGTCCCTACTACGGCAACGGTATGCATCAGCTCAATTAAACATCGCTTGGAAGAACAACGCCTAAAGTGTGAGCAGCTTTTTTTAGCATCCGATCCTCTCTCTGTTTCGGAGATCGGAGAGGATGGCATCCCTCGTGATTTGCAGGCGCTCTGCGATACGCTCACCAAGCATGCTCGCTACGCTCCTGCGTGGGATCTGGAGTACCTGATCGGTGATCTAGATCTTCGTACAGAGCAGAGGCCAGAAGGCGAAGTTTGGGTTGGACGGTGTGGTGGATTCGCTGATTACTTTCTCTCCGAAGCAGCGCAGCTCGGGTATCGACCCAGCATGCTTTTCGCCGCACTGCCTCGGGATGATCTGCTTCCAATCGGCATGCACTTTTACGGCTCAGTAGAGAAGGATGGCAAACATTATCTCTTGGAGTCATCTCATTCCAGCACCGACAGCAAGCTGACATTTCGCATTCTCCCCTGCGATTCGGTTGGTGCATTGCATACAGCATGTACCGATGGATTTCGTGTCTCCGCTGTGTGCCATTCAGTGGATGCATTCGACTTCTCTGATGCAGCAGGCATCGATCGTTTGGCGAGCAGTGAGCGCTAGTGCTGCCTATCACCTACTCCCTCCGCGAAGCGGAAACTCCTCTTTTCCTCTACAGGAAGAAATCTTTAGATACGAAAGAGCCCCGATCCCGGGGCTCCATTCGTCTTAAGAAAATGTTCGACTAGTTGATTACGGTGTCGTCGTCTCGAAGTTCAAGTTGAGGAATCCTGCAGCGGCATTTGCACCAGCGGTGTTATTGGCTGCCACCTTCACGTAGACCGTGATGTAGCCTTTGGCTGCGAATGTGCCTGCTGCCTCTGGTCCCTTGATGCTGGCAGTTGTCCAAGCGGTATTTGCCAGGCCGTCTCCGCTTGTAAGTGTCACGAGTGCACCTGCGGTATCTCGCATTCTGACTGTCACGTGGTTGTTGGCTGCTGATGCGACACCTGTCTTGTATCGGAACTCGATAGGCTTTGTTGGATCCCATGAGCTGAAGTTGTCAGGGAGACGTAGACGAACAGATACCCAGTAATCCTGGAGTGTGGAACGACTGGATGTCCAGACGTACGTGTTATCCAGAGCAGTTGTGCCACCAGAGAGAGTCATCTGACCGACACTCGTAGAACCAGAAGCGAAGTAAATCGCATTTGGATACTCAGGATGGAGAGAGAGGATGCCTCCACTTCCGTTACTTGCACCCGCTGCAATGTTCGTACAACTGAATTTACCTGTCGATGGATTGTATTGCAGACCGAAACCGGCGGCTGTACATGTTCCCAGACCCGCACCGTAGAACGTGGAGCCAGACAGAGAACCCTTAGACGTAATGGATGTCTTCACAAGCAGTGTTCCTGAGATCGTCGCACTCTGATCGACCGTGAGTGACTGACCAGACAGGTTGGCCTTGAATGACGCATTACCCAGTCCTGTTGTCGAACCGGATACCGTGAATGTTCCGCCGACTGTCGCGTTTCTGTCGACGTTCAAGCTGGATCCAGAGATCGTACCCAGTACGCTGATACCCTGCGCGAACTGGAATTGGTTTTCTGCATCGATCCATGTGAGCGTTCCGTCAGTACCGCTATTCATAAAAGTAAGAACGACGTTTGTAGCTGCGTCATCTGCACCCAGCGTCAGATCGCCATCCGTTCGGATGGAACCTGATGCGTTCAGTACTCCCTGGATATCTGCACCACCTGCACCGACTCGCAGTGTTCCTCCCGAGATAGTCTGCTTCACATCGAGCGCAAGCGTTCCTGTTGTAAGGTTAATAGAAAGAGTACCTGTCATCGCATCACCCGATGTATTCACGTACCTATTATCAAAGTATGTCTGCAATGCACCTGTACCTGTATTGGCTCCACTGATCGTTCCACAGGTGAATTTGCCTGTCGTGACATCGTAGTGCAACGCTCGATTGGTACCTGTACATGTCCCGAGACCGCCTCCGAAGATAGAGGAACCGGACAAGTTACCCTTTGCTGCGATATTGTTCTTTACAAGGAGAGAGCCAGAGATCGAAGCACTCTGATCAACACTAAGCGTACGACCGGACAAGTTACCCTTTGTTGCGATATTTCCCTTTACAAGGAGAGCGCCGGAAATCGAAGCACTCTGATCAACAGTGAGTGTACGACCAGAGAGGTTTCCCTTCACAGATGTATTGCCCTGTACCGTGAGCGTTGACTGGAAGTTCACAGCACCAGAAGCTGTGAGTGTTCCGCCGATTGTCGCGTTCCGGTCGACATTCAAGCTAGAACCCGAAATTGTTCCAAGCACACTGATACCTCTGGAGAATTGGAATTTCCCAGTGGTTAAGTACTTGAGCGTGAAGCTAGATGAACCGAACCTGAGCTCGACATCGGTCGTTCCGTCACCGTCATCGATGAGCTGGAAGGACTCGGTATTCACGAGCAGTGTCGGATTCCAAGTCGCTTGAGCGTGTGCCGTGGTGGCAACGCCGAGCGTAAGGAGTGCAACTGCGGTGCTACGGAGTAGCGTTGTCAGTCGACCCGGAGATAGAAGTGTGGAACGGTACATATGTGTGTTTGGAAATCAGATAATTATATCACAAGTTGGGGTGTTTCACTATGCGTCAGAGTTGATAGTTTGTAGTAATGTGTTGATATTTTTCTGGTGTTTCATAGTGTTTATTAGTAGAAATTCTTTGGGATTAGAGATACTTGACGATAATGTAAATTGATTTCTTATGGATCAAGTGTCGTGTACTGGAGCTTCAGTCCGCCGAGGTGGATTTGGAAGTTATCTTTGGCGGATGTCGTGAGCTTGATGACCATGTCACTGCCGGCAGTCCATGTTGGGCTGCCCGTGAATTCGATACCTTGTTCAGTCCACGATGTGTTCGCCAGATTGCTGGTAGATCCAGAGAGCGACACAGGCACTCCGTTCGTGTCGTAGATCGTGACGGCGAGTGCATTGTTGGCACTTGCTGCGGATGTCGATCGGTACGTCAGCGTGATCGGATTCTCGGTCTGGCTGGCGATCCACCTTGTAAAGTCTGGCGAGAGTGGGATCTTCACGAACATGTCGTAGTCCTGCAAGGTGGACTTGGTCGACGTCCAGAGGTAGAAGTTCTTCTTATTAATATTGTCGAACGATACCGATAGCTGACCAATGTTATCCGAACCGTCACCTTGGTAGCTGGCCTTTTCGAAGCTTGGGTTCATCACGTTGACGATAGTGTGTTCGCGATCGTCCGTTGCGGTGACACGACGATCTGCGATCGTGGAAATGCTGCCGACCGATGTCGTCACTTCGGCAATCTGGATGACACTTTCATCTGTTGGGAATCCGCTTGTATTTTTAGTGAGTCCTCCAGAGCCGAAGAATACGTAGTTGATCGCAGCAGATGTGAGCGTGATAGAGCCTCCGGCGTAGTTCGTCGTATTGCCGTTCACTCTGTACGATCCACCTTGTACGTTCAGGTTCAGTCCACCACCAGAAGATGCCTTCAGTCGGTCGCCCGCACCTGTGATATTGGTGATATCTACACCATTGATCAGCCCCGTAACGGTCAAGTTGCCCTCGACCCTCAGGTCGTCAGTGAAGTTGAAGCGGCTGTTGACGATATCGAAGTACAACTGTTCGGCGAGTGTGGTTCCGAACTGGAGAATGACCTTACTTGTCTCCGTATTATCAGCATCGATCACGTACGTACCAGAGTTCGTGCCATCTGGAGCAACAGAATCTGGGAAGCGGCCACCAGGACCAACAAGAGCGATGTTTCCGCTACCGGTACCGATCTCGCGCTGATCGATGAAGTCTGCGTTCTGTGCGAACGGAACGGAGAGAACACCAGAACGATCGATGGATGCGTCCGTGGGATCGATATCCAATAGTTCGTACGAGGTATTCGCAGCAGCAGATGGCTTCACTTCTACTTGTAGGTAGAGACTGAGCAGTGTTGCGATTGGCAGAGTCGAGAAGTCTGGTAGTGCAGTCGCAGAACCGAGCGAGACAGAGAAGCGACCTCCACTATCAGGCGTCACTGTGTGTACCTCATTCCATCCAACGTAGGATGAGTCCGCAGTATTGATGGCACCCGTTCCATCCGTATCGCCAGCATTGTGATCATTGTCGTTCCAGTAGCTGAAGCGGACACTGACTGCACTCGTGACGGGATTACCGCTGCTATCCAGCAGTCTGCCGTTGTACACGTTCTTGAGCGGCACAGTTTGCACGGCGTACGCAGTGGTACTGAGGTTGAGCGATGTCATCAGAATAGTCATACCAATGAGTAGGCTGAGGATGCGCTTACCTGTCTTCGGCGTATTCTTCTTCTTTACGCCGACCTTTCCGTACGCACATTTCTGAGCACATGACTGGCATGACCAGATACAGAAGAAGAGGAAGACAAGGATCAGGAGGAGATGCCATGGGAATGGACTCTGTGGTGCAGCACCATGCAGCACCTCTTCAGTGCATGGACCACCATCAAGTGCATCGAAGAACTGCAGAGTGCGTAGCCCAACCACTGACTTTGTGATGATTCTTGGAGGCGTGGGTGCGAAGATATCCTCCTCACTCTCCGCAGTAGAGGATGCGATCGACGAGCTCACAGACGATGCAATAGATGAAGAGACGCTGCTCGAGCTGGAGCTTGAGTACGGAGGACGGTCGCTGCCACCGGTGTGGCCACCACCTGTTCCACCGCTGCCACCTGTTCCGCCAGTGGAACCACCACCTGACGAGGATGAGGAAGAGGAGGAAGAAGTCTGAGCTTGATCAGTAACCTGCGCGAGTTTGTACGTGTTGCTGGTTCCAGGTTTCTGTTCCCATGTCTGTGCCGCATCAGTGAGTTTGTAGTTCGTCGACGTACCTCCGTTACCCGTCGCTTCGTTTCCGAAGTTGCTGTTCAGCGTGTACGACGTACTTCCCGCTGCGAAAGCGGTGTGCCCATACGATCCTGTCATCGCACTGAGTGCGATCAGGAGTGCGCCGATGCGGACACGAGAAGTAAACATGTTAGGAAGAAAGTCCGTGAAGTGGAACCAAGCCCGAAGAATCAGTCAGCGGATCATCTGGGTCAATCGACTGCGCTGCGTTTGATGGCAACGAGTCGTCTGAATCCTGTAGATCCGTGTCAGAGCGTTTTTGTTTATGTGAAGGCGTATCACCAAAGAACAGCCCGAATCGCGTAATGATGCGACCGACTGTTGCCGATGAAGCGGTGACACCGTGTCTCGATTGCAGCATTTCCGTCACGCCGATTTTTCCCATCTCGGGGAACTCGCGTCGGATGTTTGCTATCTGTTCCAAGAGTTGCATGCTTGTCTCACTCGATCGCACTCGATGTGGTCTGCGAGAAATTTCTTCGAGCGAATCGATCGACTCTGGATTGAACCTTTGTGCCCAACGCAAAAATGTTGAACGCGAAATGCCAAAGTGTCTGCATGTCAGGCTGACGTTGAAATAATGTTCCGCACAAAACAAAAACCATTTCAGTTTTTGTACTGCCGAGTCACTGAGCTCGAGTTCACTCGCACGCCGAAGCAACCGACGACAGTCCTGTGCTTTGGGGAGGGAGCGTAACATTCGAGACAATGTGTGTGATGTTTATTTTTATTAACTTGACTCTATTCTATCATAACTTTGATGTTTAGGAAAGTGCCGTCTACATGTTCCTGATCTTTGCGCTCTCGTACGCTACGAAGGCGCAAGACCAGGGATACCACAATCTGTTGCAGATCTCTCTGATCTTTTGACTACGGAGACAGCAGGAGGCATTCGGCGCATTTCGTATCGCACATGGGCGATCTTTCGGCTTCTGGATAGGCATTTTTTGCACATTCTTACATTTCAAAGTGGATCAAAAGAGGACAATCTGAGTCAGATCTTGATGATATTCTTGCCTGTGAGACAGTCTGTCTCGGATGTGTGAGATCTTTTCCTGCATTCTTCTCAGAGATCTACATCATATTGTTTTGAATCTATACGATCTTTTCAATGACGAGAGACGCGTTGGATTTTTCGTTTTTTCGATCAATGGATCACCCATAAGAAACTGCATGAGATGTCTGTGATCTTCTTTATATAATACAATAAATGCATAATAGTGCAATACTATTCACTTCTGCATTTCAGCCCTTCACTCAGAGGAAAACGAGCGACTGGCAGTTCGGTGTCATCATTTCATCATCTTGGGCTGTATCATATCTATCTGATCTAATCTTTAGGGTTTGGGCTCATGTGAAGTGCAATCGATGTTCACCATTGTATGAGCGATCTCAAAGAGCCCAGACAGATGCGACTGTCACAAAATCCATGCTCGTTCGTTATAGCTGTACGACATCTCTCCGATCTTTCTCGTTGCATACCTGCTGTCTCTGAATACAATACTCCTGATTTCCTCACCAGTTCACTTTTATGTTCAATCGTCTCTCGCTCCGTGTCGCTTCTGCCACTCTGGCATTGGCACTTCCACTATCTGTCGTCGCACAGACAGCCTTTACCGATGTCCCGGCTGATAGCAACCTCCGACCTGCCGTCGAATACTTAGCCTCCAAGGGTATTCTGCAGGTGGCTGAGAAGTTTAATCCCGATCAGAACCTGACTCGTGAACAGGCTGCGAAGGTGATTATCGCATCCATCGTTTCAGCAGAAGAGCTGGCAAAAGTCACAGCAACGCAATTCAAGGATGTATCTGGCTGGTCCGTTCCATTCGTCGAGGCTGCCCGCATCATGGGTGTGGTGCAGACGGTCGAGAAGTTCCGCCCTGTTGATCCCGTGACCAAGGCCGAGTTCATCAAGATGACACTCGCCGCACGCGGTATCGACTACAATGCAGCGTTCAATGATATTACGGGTCAGCTCTCTAAGGATGTGCCAGTTGATGCGTGGTTCGCATCTGTCATGCGTTATGCAATTGCAAGCTCTATGACTGCTGTGGACACAAGTGGCAACCTCAATCCAGAGCAAAAGATTACTCGAGCACAAATGGCACTCCTCCTTTTCCGTTTGGATATGTACGCACAGAATCAGCGAACACAGGCACTCCTCTCGCAGGCCGAGACGGACATCGGCAATGTGTTACAGCAACTGGAAGCTGAGCAGCCAGACGAAGCGGGTTTCGCATCCACTCGATCCATTCTTGCTGCACGTGGCGCACTTGCGTCTCGTCCAGATGAAGTAATCGTCAAAGCAGCTGTCAAAATCTCCGAAGCATTCTCGCAGCTCGTTGCTGGATATCGAGCAGGTGCCGCAGGCAATTTTGATGAGACGATTGCACAAGCCAAGGCTGCCTACGCATCCGCTGACAAGGCTGAAAGCTTCAGCCCGGCACTCTCAGCACTCGCCAATCAAATTCGTGACATCGCCAAGAACATGGCAGAAGAGGCACGCACAGTGAAGGCGCAAGGCGGTATCCCACAGCCTCAGTAGTCATTCTCATTCACGTAAGAAACCAAACCGATCGCAGTGTGCGGTCGGTTTTTTGTTGCTGATGAGGTACTGAGCTTCATGGAATTATATTTTAATCTGTCAATATTACTTGTAACGGCAGGCCTCTTCATTCGTCTATACTTCTTGTTACTTCCTTACCCATATTTCTATGAAGCATATTGTGTCTATTAGTCTCGTTCTTGTCGCACTCGTTACTTCTGCAAGTGCCTTCGCTGAGAGTGACAACTCTGGCTCTGGTCGCATGCCACGTAGCGATCGCATGATGGAGAAGCATAATGAAAAAATGATGAAATTCGGAGAGAGGAGCGATAAAAAAATAATGCACTTCGAAGAGAAAATGCAGAAGCACGAAGGTCGTTCAGAGTGTGTACTGAAGCGCGTTGGTGTTCGCAATACCGCAATGATGGATGCACTGAAGAAGTTTAAAACCGATATGATGGCTGCGATGGAAGCACGCAAGGTTGCGATGACTGCAGCTGAAAAGCTGGAGGGCGATGCACGACACGATGCCATGATGAAGGCAAAGGATGAATTCATGACGGCACGCAAGGCAGCAATGACGGCACGCAAGGCAGCAATGGACAGTGCCCGTGAAACGTCTAAGGCAAGCCAGGAAACCTGTCACCAGGGCTCCAGCTCTTCCAGCACATCGTCCTCTCAGGGGACATCGTCGAGCAGCACGAGCTCATCATCGAGCAGCAGCTCCAGCTCATCTTCAGAATCGTCATCCTCTTCCAGTTCGAGCTAAACACATTACTCACGGAATAGATGCAAGGGAGCGAGAGATCGCTCCCTTTTTAGAATTCACTTTTCTTCAGATACTCGTCGAATGCTTTGATCAGTACTCGCAGATTTTCTGGAATCTGTAGCTGGTACTCACCAACCTTGTTGATCGGCATGATCTTGCTGGAGGTGCTGGTCAGAAACGCGCCCTCACATCGCTGTACTCGCTCCATTGTGATCGGCTCGTGTCGTATCTGCATGCCTTCTGCCTTCGCGATTTCCATCACATGTTTCATCGTCACTCCCAGTAGTACATCTTTGAGTGGGGCGGTGATCAGAGTCCCATGCTCGATCAGAAAAAAGTTTGTGCGTGTTCCCTCCGTGATTTCTCCGTTCGGGTTTACCCTTCGACTCGTCGCAGAGCATTCTGCATTCGGAGAGCTCAGGGTCAAGCACGGGGGCTCTGTGTCCGCGTGCTTGACGAGCAGCGCGTCGTACGCGCCGACTTTTTTTGCGTCTCGGTATGCCAAAAAACTCCCGAGCATGTTGAGTGTTTTCGCTTGAGGAAAGAGTCGTTCGTAGGAAGCGAGCGTCACATGAACGCCATCGCGATAGAGTCGCTTGTCCGGGAAATGCGGCTTCAGAGGCAGAATGTGCAGCGTGGCCTCCTCAGCTGATTTGCCGCCAATCAGTAGCATTTTGATGTTCCACGCGTCGTCAGGGATTTCACGTATAAGCATCGAAATCCACTCCCTGATGTTTTCTTCTGACAATGGGTGTAGTAGACCGATGACGTTTGCCGAATGCATCAATCTTTCAATGTGATCTGTGACGAAGAGCGGACGATCGCGCACGACACGGATATTTTCATACACACCGAAGCCGTACGCGTACTCGATCGAGTCCAAACGCACCACTGCGTCGGACATCGGAAGCAAAAAACCATTTTTCACGAATGTTTGATACGACATAACTCCGAGGGTAGCACAATCGCTGCTCCTTGCGCGTTCTTCGTATCTCTTTCTACCATAGTCCAGATTTCTTCCCATCTCTCTTCATGAAACCACAGCCGCTCGTTGCAGAATTGCTCGGTACGTTCACACTCACGCTCGTAGTACTCCTATCTATGGCCTCCTCGTACGGAGTCCCAACGTCTATACTCGCAGGCTTAACCGTAGGACTGTTGGTGTACGTGCTTGGACCGATTAGCGGCGCGCATTTCAACCCTGCTGTGACAATTGGCTTCTACTCGATCAACAAAATCGCGTCTCGTGATGCAATGTGGTACGTCGTGATGCAAATGCTCGGAGCATTCTTGGCCAGCTGGGTAGGCATGCTGATGCTTGGTGATGCCATCATCGCTATTCCAGTCGACACACTCGCAGTCTTCGTTGGAGAGGCGATGGGTGCAGCTGTACTCATCCTCAGCATCGCAGCAGTCGTGTTCAAGAAAGTAGACGGTGCAGCAGCGGGCCTCACGATTGGTACGGGTCTCGCAATTGGCGCTCACATCGCATCGTCAGTTGGTAATGGCGTTATGAATCCAGCCGTTGCGCTTGGTATCGGTTCACTCTCGTGGATGTATGCGATTGGTCCCGTTGTTGGAGCCGTTATCGCTGCATTTGGATACCAGTGGCTGGTCGCGAAGAAATAGGCTATTTCTCAATAGGTGCATAAATGTACGGCGCAGGACTTACAAAGTTTGTCGTTTGCAAGAGCGATGCGCGAGTAGCACGCTGTTCTTCCGAAACACGAAATGCAGCCCGAATATCATCTGGACCAGAGAAGATGACATACATATATTTATCGGTCAAAACCGCATGATGTCCGATACCAGCAATTTCTCCGCTTCCTTGTATCGTAATAGGGCTGCCCGACGTTCCGCGAAATTGGTATCGTTCTCTGATTTCACTCGCGGGGAGAACAAACGCAAACATTTCAACGTCATGATTATTATCAGCTGTTCCGTATTTCATCATAAAACGGATTGGTTTTCCTTTGATCGTATAGATATCGCTGCCGAGTGCATGAAACTCAAGAGGGATGCCTGGCAGAGTTCGGTTATTGATGGACGCATGTGGGAGTCTCATGTTTTGGATCGAATCAGCACCATGCACGGCAAAGGTCTCTTCGATTGGAAGAACAGCAATATCGGACTGGAAACGAAATGTCATTTTTTCCTCCAGCTCATTCCTTGCACCCTCGAAGACGTGCCAATTACTAAATATATTTTTCCCAAACTTTCCTTGTATACAAAAACCTGATCCGTTGCACGGCGTGACGTCACCTTCAAGATCGACTGATGTTGCCCTCTTTTCCCGAGAATTATCACTTGGTTCCTTTACATCATAAGAACCAATCCTTTGCCGAAGTGCACAGTACTTTGGCAGTGGGGAGATCATGACGTCTCCTCTATTCGTTATACCCACTCGTAAGCATAACGTATCAGCTTGCGGCGTATCGCTGTATGTAATAGTTGCAAATCTTGGCTCTTTTTGAGGTAAGGCATTGTCTTCTGGCCAAGGAATGACTGTGTCTGTACTGAGAATATTGGTTGTTCCAGCTCTATTGAGATAGTGCAAATCTCTTCCTTCTCTTCGGTCGATTTGTTCTTGTGCAGCTGCGATAGATGGCATTGTCATCGCAAAAAGCATCAGTGAACGGAAGGCAGTTTGCATCGAAGATGGTCGTGAGGAGTGACGTGGCCTCTCTTGTACTGGAGCCGACGAAGCGAGGAGTCCCCTTTCTATGTCTTACATTTCTATCCTCTAGCCTTCTCAGCGTCAAAAAAATCAATGCACTGTTCCTCCATCTGGCTTTCTACAGACCAAAACATCACTCACGAATAAATTTTTCCGCAAATGCATCGACCATGTCGCTGAATACGGTGCGTAACTCGACGACACGATTCGCTATGGGTTCAAGCGTCTGCTGATCGACGTAGAGGCCCTGATTCATCTCCAGCTGCATGCCAGGCACCAGAAACGGTGGGATGCGTCTGCGGTGGCAGTGGTGCCCCAGAATGTACTTCCCTGCGTAGGGGAAGTTGATCGCGACTGTGTATCCGCGTTCAGTGAAGAAGTCGCGCACGAAGACAGTTTGCTCACGCGTGCAGGTTGAGTAGTTGATGTTGCCGATATTGATGTCGGGTCGTGGCTTGCCACTATCAGGCTTCAGCTTAGGACCGATGGGAAGATAGGAGTGACCATCAAAGAGAAACTGAACGATGGGCATTTTCTCCTCTATCTTTTGATGAAACGGATCGTGGTAGCGCTCGATCAGCGTATCTGCCTGCGACTCCCCAGGTTGCATTGCATATACTTTTTTCCCGTCCCATGTTGTGAGCACCGATACGCCTTCTTCGGATTTTTCATATTCTTTCGCGATGTCATCAGGCGCTCGATTTACATCCACAAATACGCGCGAGACATCTGCCTGCACGATGTGCACGTTTGGAATTGTGTAGATCTGATCTGTGTAGAGATCGGTGTAGTGCAAGATCTCTTTGGGCGTGAGTGCCACTTGATCCTTGATCTCATCCGGGATGCGCGCCGAAGCGTGAGGGATGGACACGAGGATCGGACGGACCGATGCCATGTTCATGCTTTGGAAGTGCGGGAATAGCCCTTCTCCACGAAACTCTTGGATGGAATGAGCTGCTCGCCCTTGCTTGTTTTCAGTACCACAGCCACATGCGAGATGCGTACGACTTCGCCGCTCACGTCATCGATCGTGACATGGTCACCGGTGTGAAGCTCATGTGTGAGGTACTGTGTCAGGAGCCATCCTTCGATGAGCGATCTAGCACCTACGATGAGTGCAATACCGAGGAGGACAATGGTGCTGCTGATGAGGATGATTGCGTTGGTCGTCACGAAATCGAGTCGAATGCCGAGCTGCTCCATTGCAGCGAAGCCAACGAAGATGAACACGATGATGTAGACCGCTTTGCCTGCCACTCTGTCTCCTACGATTTCTGCTCGCTTCAGTGCTTGGATCGTCAGTACTTGCAGGAAGCGCGCAAGGAGCATGCCGAACACAATGATCAGGAGCGCTGCGATCGCCTGAGGAATGTATCCGGTGACGATCGTGAGTGCGCGCGAGACTTGTGTGAGCTTCACGATGTCTGATGCGACGGTCAGCGTAATCAGGATCGCGAGCCAGAATACGAGGAGCCCTAGGATATCGGTAAGACCACGTTTCACACCGATGTCTTTGAGGAGCCTCTCGAGTGGTGTTTTTCCTGCCAGCTTATCGATGGCGAAGAAGCGGAGCACCCTGAGTACCAGGATTTGCAGGATTGTTGCGACCAGCCAGCCGATCAGTACGACGAAGATGGCCAGCAGTGCCTCAGGAACGATGTCGATGAAACGATGATGAGCCTCGGCCCATGCATCGCTCATGAGACCGGTAAGGCGTGAGAAGAGTGCGTCCATACGGCACAGCGTAGCACATCATTTATTCGATTTTTCTAGAACCAGGAATCCAGTAGAATGTTTTTGTCTAGGCGCGTAGCTCAGCTGGTAGAGCATCAGTCTCCAAAACTGAGGGTCGTAGGTTCGAGCCCTACCGCGCCTGCCATTTGTATCTTTGAAGACAAATCTTCAACTTTCGTTCCACGGGCTTTCTTGAGTCAATACTATGTGGTTCCTCTTCTCACTCATCGCCGCCGTCTTCTACGCTGCGTTGTGGGTGCTTGGTCGCATGAGCCGTGGCATGTCGGCGGGGTACGTGCTGGTTGCACAGTCAGCGACTGCACCGATACTTATCGCATTGGCACTACCGATACAGTCACCTATTCCATGGTCGCATCCACTGTGGACCGTCTTTCTCGTAATGGAGTACATCGTTGCTCCTATATTATTTCTGGGGATGACGTACGCTGGGCAACGGTCGCATATCAGTGTCATCAAACCACTCTCAGGACTCAGCGCCATGTCGGCACTCTTCTTTGGTATTGTCTTTTTCGATGACGTGGTTTCGCTACTCGGCGCGCTCAGTGTGCTCATCGTCGTTCTGGGTTTACTGATGCTCTACAAAGGTCGCATGCATCACTGGCAGAAGCCGTATCCGTGGATTGTTCTCGGGTGTGTTATTCTCTTCGGCTTTAACGGTGCGCTTTTTCGTGCAACACTCCAGATTTTCCCCGAGCCACTTCTGCTGACAGGTCTTTTCTTCGCGCCCACGGGAGCCCTCGGCGTTATTCTCCTCCTATGTTCGAGTGTCCGTATCGGACTCAACGCTCGACACTGGTGGATCTTAGGCGCTTTTGCTGTTGCAAATTGCATCCAAGAAATCGCCACCGTGTATGCGCTCTCGCTCGCGCCATCTGCGTACATGTTCACGGTCAAGCGCACGAGCATCATCATCGCGTCACTCATCGGCTACTTCTATTTCCACGAGAAAGAAGTGCCTCTCTGGAGACTGATCGTTGGCAGCCTGATCGTCATCAGTGGAACGGGGATCTTGGCGATGATTCACTGAGAATTGGTTGACGGATAAATGTAAAATTTAAAATGTAGAATGTAAAATTAGGCTTCTTACTCGAAGAGGTTCAATTTTACATTTTAAATTCTACATTTTACATTCGTTATTTTTTCTTAAACCCTCCTCGCCCCTTCCACTTACTCGGTGGAGCGTGACGCTTCTTCTCCAGCAGTTCACCTGCTTCCGCCAGTGTGATCGTCTCGGGATCAAACTTCTTTCCAAGTGAGACGTTCGTTTTGCCATCTGTGATGTACGGACCGAAACGCCCTGTCTTCACCTTCACAGTGCCACCCGAGATGGCATCAGTGCCGAGCTCCCTTCCCGCAGCAGCAGCACCCTTTTCTGCACCATTCTTGATGATCTCCAGCACGTTCTCGGTTGTGACTTCTAGTGGATTCATCTCTTTTGGCAGAGACATCGTTTTCTCGCCCATACGGAAGTAGGGACCGTAGCGACCGAGGTGCAGTTCGATCACTGCTCCATGTTCATCCTTGCCAAGTGTGCGTGGGAAAGAAAGCAGTGCCTTCGCCTGCTCCAGCGTGACCGTGTCCGTCGTCATTCCCTTGAGGAGTGACGCTGCCTTCGGCTTCTCCTTCTTCCCCTTCTCCTTATCCCAGAGTCCCAGCTGCACGTAGGCGCCGAAACGTCCGGTCTTCACTAGGATCGGTAGCCCTGTCTCGTCATCCACTCCCAGATCCCTGTCCCCCATCACGTCCGACTTCTTCACCTCTTCCGATTTCTCCTTCACGAGCTTGGAGAATGGCGCATAAAACGCACGGATGAACGGCACCCACTTCTGCTTGCCCTCCGCGATTTCATCGAGCTCTTCTTCCATTGTTGCCGTGAACTTGAGGTCAACAATGTCCTTGAAGTGCTCCGATAGAAGATCCGTTACCTTGAACGCCACATCCTCGGGGATCAGCTGCTTTCCTTCCTTCCGAATGTAACCACGCTGTTGCACGGTCGAAATGGTCGGTGCGTAGGTGCTCGGACGACCGATGCCTTCCTCTTCCAACTTTCGTACCAAGCTCGCCTCAGTGTATCTGGCAGGTGGCTTGGTGAAGTGCTGCTCTGGACTGATACCGCCTACGTTCAGTGCATCTCCCTTCTCCAGTACTGGCAAAAACTTCTCGCCATCGGATTCACCAGCTGCACGATCTTTTTCCATCTGATCTTCATCTTTATCCTCGAAGTACACACGGAGGAATCCATCGAAGAGCACAGTCTGTCCCGTCGCACGGAACACATAGTTATTTCCATTGCCGCCGACTGCGATGTTGGCACCGACACGCTTCAGCTCCGCTGCTGCCATCTGAGTTGCGATCGTGCGGTTCCAGATGAGTGTGTAGAGCTTCAGCTGCTGATCATCCAACACATTCTTCAGCGACTCTGGTGTACGGCTCATTTCAGTCGGTCGGATCGCTTCGTGTGCCTCCTGTGCACCCTTCGATTTCGTCTTGTAGGTGCGGGGACTGCTCAGCACATACTCGCGTCCGTAGAGGTTCTGGATCGTCATCTTGGCGTCCGAGAGTGCTTTCTCACTCATGTTGACCGAGTCAGTACGCATGTACGTAATCAAACCCGATGCACCCTCTCCTTTCCCGAGACTGATTCCTTCGTAGAGCTGCTGTGCCACGACCATCGTTTGCTTGACCGAGAATCCGAGCTTGCGAGCCGCTTCCTGTTGCAGTGTCGATGTCGTGAATGGCGGTGAAGGCATCTTCTTCATCTCCTTCGTGTCGACATCTTCCACTGAGAACTTTTGCCCCTTGATATCGCTTAGGGTCGCGTCACTCTCCTCCTGATTCACAGGCACGAAGTCTTTTCCATTCTTCTTCTTGAGCTCTGCAGAGAACTTCTCTTCCTTCTTTGTCTCCAGATCAGCGGTGATCGTCCAGTACTCCTCAGCTTTGAATACTTGGATCTCACGTTCCCGATCAACGATCAAGCGAACAGCAACCGATTGCACACGACCTGCGGAGAGACCGCGGTACACCTTCTTCCATAGAAAAGGAGAGAGTGTGTAACCAACCAGACGGTCCAGCACGCGGCGTGCTTGCTGCGCATGCACCAGCTTCATGTCGAGGGTGCGTGGGTGAGCAATTGCTTCCTTGATCGCACTTTCTGTGATCTCGTGAAATACGATGCGCTTCACATCTTCCTGTCCTTTGACCTTTAGCGCTTCCAGTAAGTGCCAACCGATCGCCTCTCCTTCGCGGTCTTCATCAGTTGCGATCCACAGTGTCTTTGCTTCTTTCAGCGCTGCTCGGAGTTTCTTCACTGTTGCCATCTTTTCCTTTGGGATCACATACTTCGGTTCGAAATCGCCGTCGGTGTCGATGCCGATATCGCTCGTTGGTAGATCACGGATGTGACCCATACTGGACTCCACAGTGTAGTCCGCACCCAAAAAGCGCTTGATGGTTTTTGCCTTCGTTGGGCTTTCGACGATGACGAGATTGGTCGACATGTGCGATCGAGGATCGTTGATTGGAGCGCGTTTGTCAAAGTGCAAGAGAGCGAGTTGATCACAGATCGTATGCACAGACCACCATTGACCGATGATCTGTACTGTTTTTTAACAAACGATGATCGAGTTTTATTTCCATCAATGAGAATTCTTACTTTTGCCCTTATAGAAGCCAAAAAGTACGATGAATCACGAACGATTCTGATTTGCAAGCAGTTTTTTGGCTTGCACTAGCGGTTTCGGTTAGTACAATTCACACGTTCTACCTTTTCCCCCCCCAGAGAACTATGTCTAAGCAAGATCTGATCAACACGATCGCTGACGCTGCTGGTATCACCAAGCGCGCAGCTGCAGACGCACTGGATGCGTTCATCTCTACTGTTACCAAGGAGCTCAAGCGCGGTAACAGCGTTACGGTTACGGGCTTCGGCACGTTCCGCATTTCTAAGCGCCAGGCTCGCACGGGTGTTAACCCACGCAACCCAACTCAGAAGATCTCGATCCCTGCTATGAAGGTTCCTTCCTTCAAGTCGGGTAAGACTCTTAAGGATGCAGTTCGATAAGCAATCACGGAAGAGAAACCTACGGTTTCCCTTCCGTGGGCCATCCCTTCCCTAAGGGGTGGCGCTCACCTCGGAGCAAGTCCGAGGTTCGCGCACTCACGAAAGTGAATCGAAAATGAAAGCCCCCGTGAAAATGGGGGCTTTTTAGTGATTAGTGGTCAGTGGCTAGTTTGTGTGCCTACTAACAACTAGCCACTCGCGCCCCGGAGGGGCGCACTATTCACTCGCATTGTGACGCCCCTCCCACCTTGAGCCTCTCCTCTCTTCCCGCTATCCTCTCTATACCCCATGCAAGACACCGCGGTGAAGATCATCGGCGACCTACTCACTCTGCTCTCGATTCCATTCACCGAGATTCAGACGAAGAAAGACGGCGACATGCTGCGTATCAATGTTGTGACACCCGAGACAAGTCGCTTGATCGGTTGGCATGGCGAGACGCTGAATGCCGTGCAGCACCTCGTTAAATCGGTCATTCGCACACAGCAGAAGATGGAGAAGGCACCGTTCATAGTGATGGATACCGATGGCTACCGTACCGAACAGGAGCAGAAGGTGTGCCGTATCGCGGAAGCGAAGGCGGATTTTGTTCGGCGCACTGGCGCTCGTGTGGCTTTGCCCCCGATGAGCCCCTACTTCCGTCGTGTTGTGCATACGTTCGTTGCGAGCACGCCATCGATGTCAGACCTTACGACCGAGAGTGTGGGCGAAGGCGACTATCGCCAGATCGTGATCCGATCGAAAGCAGAAAAGAGTGTAGAAAGCGGCGAGGAACTGTCGCCTGTCATGGCAACGGATGATGGGCTGGAGAATTTGGATGTGTAATCTATTTTCTTTTCGGTATTGATTGAACGACTCGTTGATCCCCATGCACCCAGAGACACTGGCTTTCTCCGTGCAGCTCTATTTCAGCTCGGGTGCAGAGCAGATCTCCTTCAGTTACCCTGCGAGCGAGTAAATCTCGCATGCACTCATATTTTTTAGCCATTGTCAGGTCAATCATTGTGTTGGCTTCGTGAGACCATCCTCTTGCGTTAAATGCGTGGCATATAGCTTTTCTTCGCTCTGTATCATCTTTGTCAATAGGGTGAGAACTAACATAGTCCATCACAGCATCTGAACTGGAGCCGGGCGTCCAGTATGCGAGCGATAAAGCGAAAAATCTTTCTTCACCTAATATTGCTGCGATTCGATCATCCAACCTGCTTCGTTTTGCACCCCGAGACAAATAAGTAATGGGAGCCGTCGCACTCCTCGTCAGCACTGGAACTATTTTCTGAAATGCCTCTCGTGTTTGCATGAGCAAAAACGCGGCCCTGTTGTATGCATCATTTGCTTTCATCAGGAGGTCGATGCTTTCAAGATTTGCTTGATACTTGATCAATGACGCAGCTTCATTTTCAACACCTCTTAGATCGGCCACTATTTTTTCATGTGCCATGTATTACATGTACGCCAGAACCTCAACGCATGCCACATAATTCTCACTGTATGCGATTTCTTCGCTTACCCTTGCGCCTTTTTTAGATCCTCATACATCTTCTTCTCGGCACGACTCAACTTCGTTGGCACTTCGACTGAGAGTGTGACGTAGTGATCGCCGTGTCTGGATGTGTTCACGATCGGCATACCTTTCCCCTTGATTCTGAGTACATGCCCTGGCTGCGTCCCTGCAGGGATGCGTACGCTGACCGCGCCGTGCACGGTCGGGATATCCATCTCGGTTCCGAGCACCGCATCGATGAGTGGTAGTGTGACCGTGGAGTAGATCGCATCACCATCGCGCGTGAACACTGCACTTGGGCTGACCTGGATGTGCACGAGCAGATCACCCGACGCGGCACTCTGTCTTCCCGATTGCCCTTCACCCTTCATACGTAGCACTTGTCCGGTATCGATGCCTGCAGGAATGCGAATCGTCACCGTTTTTTCACCTTGGATTCGCCCTTCCCCATCACACTTTTTACATGCCTTCTCTGGGGTCTGCCCAGAACCTCTACATTTCTCGCACATCACGTTCTGGCGAATCATGCCAAAGACCGAGCGTGCCGTGCGTGACACGGCCCCTGTACCACCGCATGTTTCACAGCGGATATTCTTACTTCCGTGTTCGTGCCCAGCGCCACTGCATGTGTCGCAAGCGATCACAGTGCGAATACGCACCTGCTTCTCTGCTCCCATCACACTCTCTTCAAAAGGAATCGTGATTTGTACTTCCACATTTTCTCCTCGACCATCCTGTTTCTTTGCCTTTCGTCCGCCACCAAAGAACGATTCGAATATATCCCCGAAACCATCCATCCCCTCAAACTGACTAGGATCGAAACCCTGGAACCCCGAGAATCCACTACCTCCGCCATCCATTCCAGCCGATCCAAATCGATCGTACTGGGCTTTCTTCTTCGGATCAGACAGCACTTCATACGCTTCATTCACTTCTTTGAACTTCTGTTCAGCTTCCTTTTTTGCTTGCCCTGAGCCTGTCGAAGGGTGTTTGTCTGGGTGCAGGTCACGACTGAGCGAGCGATATGCTTTTTTGATATCCGCATCACCTGCTGAACGTGAAACGCCGAGAACGGAGTAATAATCTTTCGCCATGAATCGAGTGGGAATTGTATCAGGTCTTTTATTCCACGTCCTGGGTCAGTAGTGACTGATCGTGGCACCCTTTCGATACCTTTTCATCAGCGTCTCTTTTGGAAAGGGTATGAGTGTGGCCATCCAGATGACACTGTGATTCCGCAGACGCTCATCTTTTTCTTGATGGTAAGGGCTGCGTCAGGCCTCAGCAAATTGTTTCTTGCTATCACTGCTTTTGATTCCTTTCCTCTTATTCATTAGGGCTATCTCACATTTTTCTGAGGAGAGAATAGAGCACTCGATCAATCCTGCATTTCGCAAGTGTTTTTTGCATGTGGCACCTTTTCATGAAAAGGTTCCGTGGTAGAGTCCGATGCGTATGGCTACCACCACCCCCGCAACTGCAACCGAAACGAAACAGGAATTTATGACCGTGCGAGAAGCTTCCACACTCGTTGGCATGTCCCCTTCCAGTGTTCGTCGCGTCATCTATCCGATTTTGGAAAAGGATACGCATCCTGATCGCTCTCTTATCTCTCCCACAGTGAGCGAAGCCAAGAAACTACGCATCGCTGGGCACAATTTTGCGTGGAAAATCAGCAAAGAACTTCTCATGCGACAGATGCAGTCCGAGAAGCGAACGAATGCTACGCGCGAAAAAAATGATCGCAAATCTTCAGGCGACGCATCGATCATCGATATTTTGCAGCGTGAATTGGAAATAAAAAACAAGCAGATCGAACAGCAAAACGATGTCATTCGAGGATTGAGTGAGCGAGTGCGTGAGGGCAATATCCTCATGGCGTCACTCCAGAAGCACTTGGCTTTGCCTGCAGGAAATAAGGCGAATGACGACACTCTCATGACAGTCACGAACGAAGCGGTAGAGCAAAAAACTCCGAAGAAAGCAGTCCAGAAAAAGTCATTTTTTGGCTCACTGTTCGGAAAGTAGATCCTTCCCAGAAACTTCGTCATTTTCATATTGTCCCTTCTCGATACAACCTCGCGCAGGTCAGTAGACCTGCGCTTCGGTTTACTCGAAGGGACAATGCGCATTGTATTTTTTTAGTAGTGCGTCTACGAACGATCAATGTCGTTTGCTTGAGTCGGATCTCGAACAAAATAAAGATCTTGTCTGTTCGAGTAGTCCCGAACCAGAGCCATAGGCGATTGGTTTGGGGCGTATCGAGAACAGACACAGCACCACTTTAAAAGACCCTCCATCTATGGTATAATAGTGAGATGCTCAAAAAGCACTCTGCGTATCAGGCGCTCTCGTGGTCGACGGGTATTCTCGGCGTTCTTGTCGCGCTTGTAGTTGTGGCAGGAACGATGCAGGCTCCGTCATCGGAACTCGGTGCACGACTGGTTACAACGTCACTCCGTACGAAATCAAACGAGATTCCGAGTACTCGCTTCACAGCACAGCATGTCATCGAAGGATTTTCTGTTCCAGCGGACACGCACGTCATTTTCGATGTCCCTCAAGGATCGAATATTTCTCGCAATGTATTCTTTGGTCCCGAGAGCGATCTCATTCGATACTGGGGATACTGCTTCGACGGACAAGAAAATAACCGCAAGCGCGCCGGCAAACGCGGCATGGATATCTACAATCCAGAGCGTTTCTTCTACTCCCTCGCCGAACGCCGTGCGCAGGGCAGTAGGCCAGAGCCAGATAACGAGGATTTGCTTGGCATTCTGGAGTCGTTGCATGGCGCAGCACCGAAAGAGCCAGATTCGTTCTACAACGTGTTTTACGGCGGCGAGACGTGCTATGTCATGGCTGACGGGAAGGGCTACTACACGCTCGAAGATGGCAAAAGTGGAAAGGGGTTATCCGCGGGAATCGATACAGATTTAGACCTACTTAACACGGCACTGGAACGCATGTATCACACCAATCCAGCCAACCCCGACACGGATGGCGATACGATTAAAGACGGTGATGAAGTATTCACTGTTAAAACGAATCCAGCCAAAGCAGATTCGGACCTGGATGGTCTTTCGGATTCGTGTGAAGACAAGAACGCGAATGGACAGCTGGATTCGAACGAACTGAGTAGCCCACTCACTGCTGACAGTGACAAGGATGGACTGTGCGATGGCAATGCATGTCCAGAAGCATTCACGCAGCAGCGTGTTCGCGTCAACGGTCAATGGGAGTGGACGCGTGTTGCAACCAATCCGATCTGGTCCGAACTCGGAATCGATGCACAGTCAATCAGAGGTTGTCCTGGTATTAGTTCGTATGTGACAAATCCAAGAACACCGACGACATTTGTGGAGGGCGACTGGGATTATCAGTGGCGTCTCTACATTGGCAAGTCAGGTACTGAGGTCGGAGACATACCGATTCCGGAACTGCCGTAGAGAGCTTCTAAGGCAGGATCTATGGCTTGGGAAAGGGCTCTTTTCGTGCTATAATAGTTGGATTTCATACCCACACACATTATGAAGATCCAGAGATCTATCGCATCCCTCGTTGTTGCGTCTGTCGCAGTTATCGTGACAGGGACGCAGCACGCTCACGCTTACCTGACTCCGGAAGCAGTTTTTGGATCAGACGGCAGCACAACGGTTGAGACTGGTACGAACACGTCACACGCCGCAGCGGCCAGTTCATCTGTGGGTTTCGATCGCACTGATCCTGAATACCTTCCACCAAACAGCCGTGCAGCTGATTACGAGAAAGCACTACAGGAATCGCAGCGCGATTTTCAGTATGCAGATATCGAAGAGATCGAAGTACATGCAGCAGCGCCTGCCGAGGACACATCTCCTGCACGCGATCTTCTAGATGATGAAACGCAGTATCAACTGCGTCAGGAGCGGCTCTTGGAGCAGCAAAAAAATGTTAACGGGAACGTCACGATTGTGATCGGTGGGGAGGGTGAAGTCGTGACGGCAAACGGAACGGTGCTGAAGAGCGCTGCTCCTCGCGTTACTGCTACAGGTCCTACAACGGTTCTCATGAGCATTCTGCTCGTTTTAGCAGCCGTCTCGACGGTCGTCTACGCACGCATTCGCGAGCGTCAGACTGCGTAATTTTTCCCAGCTTTTCATATGAAAAAGCAGTACTCTCGATATATCACACTCAGTGTTGCAGGAATTTCGGTTGCTGCTTCTCTCGCGGTTCTGGGATTACAGCGCTCGACCTACCAGACCATGACGCATGATGGTGTGCCGATGCCTTTTGCATTCACGATGACCAGTCCCCTTCTCGGAGAGGTCAAGACAATCGGCTTCCGCGATACTGTGCCAATCCGTGACATTTCATTTGATAATGATGAGATTTTCGAAGTCGTAAAAGGAAACACACACTTTGATTCGATCGACTTCGTTCTGACCCCCAACCTTGCTGATATTACGAGCGCGCCGCTCTGTCATGCGCTTTCGTCTGGTCGATACTTTGGTTACATGTATGCATCTCGCGATGCGTCTGTCGAACGTGAGCGTCAGGGTCAGGGATCACTCTCCTATCAGTTCCCACATATGTTCTTTGCCTCACAGGCACAACGTAATGATGGTACCTATATCGCTGATTTCGAGGCCGCACATGGTGTGGCGTTCGTTGATCCATGTCTGATACTCACAGAAGAGAACGCTCGCTACATCCTGATCACCAATGACCCGAACATGACCTTCACTGCGCGTGGCGTGGAATGGTGTGGAGATGGAACGGTGCAGGAAGGTGAGAAGTGTGATGATGGCGATCCAGACAATACAAATGGTTGCACCAATAGTTGCGTGTTTGCATCGTGTGGTGACACCTATCTCCAACCATATGGCGCAGATAATGAGCCAGGAGGTAACGACGATGAGCAGTGTGATGATGGCAATAAAAATAATGGAGACGGATGTTCCTCGATGTGTCAGCAGGAAGCGTCTTCATCCTCTAGTTCCTCGTCCAGTTCCTCCACTGCTACATACTGGTGTGACAACGGCAGCTGTGTGCAATGTACGCAGCAAGGATGTAGCGGAAGTACCTTGGCCCAATGCCAAGCGACATGCTCTTCGAGCTCCAGCTCCTCCTCTAGTTCCTCATCCTCGAGTTCTTCCTCTTCCTCTGGTGGCGGCTCCTGTATCCCACTTCCACTCTCTTCCTTCCCAGCAGGAACGATTGGTATTGATGAGGCGTGGCTTTCTGCCAACGGCGGTGCTAACGGGCCCTACCATCTTAATGAAGTAGGAAAGACCTACGCTCTTCTAACCGATGTCTCGACCCCTGGCACTGCATTCGCAGTCATCAAAGATGATGTGACTTTCGACCTAAACTGCTCCACCGTCACGTACGACAACGCGGCTCCGATGACTATTTTCAATGGCAGTTTTGAGCAGGGTACGGGCACGCAGGCAACAGGCTGGGATTCCCCCCAGATCACTACCATGGAGCGCTACCAAGGTGTCTGGATTCAGAACCAGACGTACGATGGTGACTATTCCATCCGCATTCCCACTCCGTCTCTCGATCAGTACATCGAGACTTTTAGCACTGTGAGACTGGAACCAAACACCACCTACAGCCTTACTGGCATGTTCCATAGAAAGGATCTCGGCGCCTTCAGTGTTTATGCTGAACTGGTTGGAATAAACGGAGAGCCCACACGTCGTGTCTCGTACTCTGGTAATAACAGTCGTGGTATTCAGTACACAGATCTTGTGTTCACAACCGGTCCAGTTGCTGAGACATATAAGACTCGTGTTGGTATCGAAGGTGCGTCTGCTGCTCTCGCTGGCTTCGCTTATATCGATCATATCAAGGTCCAGCGACATAAGACCTATGGCGTAGCTGTAGGTGTGCCTGGCAGTAGTGCTGCCGATTACCCGGGAGTAACAGAATTTGGAACTTCTCAACGTGCCATCATCCGTAACGGAACAGTTACCCAGGGTCCTAATGGCGCGACTGAGAGTCCTGCCATTCGTTTGAGGCAGTCCAACAACGTGCAGGTACGTAATACGAATTTGACCGTGAACGGTGACGAAACACCTGTTATCTATTCGGGTGGAGTAGGTCACACGCTTGATAGCAACAACATAACCAGCAACTCACGCACTGTGAAAAAGCGCGATGATGGTCTGGGAGTGGTAAATGGCTTCGCAGGGACTGCGACGAACAACACGATCCACAACGGTCCTCACGTCGGCTTCAATCTAGCTAATGATCCTAATAACATCATTGCGAATAACACGATTCGTCTCCGTTCCAAGTACACCAACCCGTTTGCTATCATTGCTCGTGGCGATCAAACCGTGGTGCATGGCAATCGTATCGAGTGTGCCGATGTAGCACTGCAAACCACTTGTCGTGGTGTCATGGTCTCTACCGGTGATGGAAGCGGTATCTCGGTGTACAACAATTTCATCGCAGTGCAGGGATACAAGAATAATCAGGAGTCCGGCATTGGCTCGAACGAAGGTGCCATGGTTGGTGGTATGTATGGCATCCAGGGCGAGAACGATAGCAACGTCACAGTCTACGGAAACACTATTGAGGCGTACGGTAGGAACGGTGTGCGTGCCTACGGTATTCGCTTCATTGCGGAGGGTGCTGTGACCAACATCAAGGTATATGACAACATCATTCATGCGATTTCCGATAGCACAGGCCATGCTGCTGCGTACAAGTGGGATGGTCCCACAGATGCCTCGTTGCAATCGTGGAACAACACGGTCATCACGAATGACCAAATCTTCGGCGAGACGAAAAAGACCTACTCCACTCTTGTGGGTAACGTCATCACGCTCGCAAACATGATCGCCGATCCATACATCTTCGAAGGAGATTACAGCGGCTCTGGTGCTTTCTTTGCCGATCTCAACTTCCTCGATACTAGCTTTACTGATTCCTTCTCTCGCGCCACGTTCGAGGCTGCCTACCCTCGCAAGAATCACCGCTACGGGGGTGCTGGTCAGCCCGAGGATCGCATGGCCGTCTCGCTCTCATGGACAACGACGGTGCGGGTACAAGATCAGCTTTCAGATCCTGTAGGAGGTGCAACGGTGACGATTCGCAATGCGCAGAATCAGATCGTGTTTACCGGCGTTACAGACCCACAAGGACTGGTGGACACACCACTGCCGCAGTATCGCACACAGGGAAATGTCACAACGGTCTTCAGTCCGTACTCAGTTTCTGTGACACACCCTTCCGGTACCGGTAACCAGACATTTACCGCAGATAACATCCAGACAGTCACAGTCACTCTTATTCCTTCTGGTCCGGTCTGTGGCAATAACCAAACAGAACCACCAGAACAGTGTGACGATGGTGATCAAGATAACACCGATCAGTGCACCAATATTTGTCTACTTGCTGATTGTGGAGACACGTTCGTGCAACCGCTGGGTGCTGATGGCATCGACCAGGTTCCAAACGGCTCCAGTGATGACGAAGAGTGTGACGATGGCAACAGTAACAATTTTGACTCGTGTGATAATAGTTGCCGCCTCCCTCCACTCCCCCTTTAGTCTTTTCACTCAATCTTCATCTCACATTAGATAGCCCATGTTTATCCAGCAACCTGCACCGTGGTTCCAGAAAGCGCCAATCGTGACGCTTGCGGCTGCCGTGATGGTTGTTGCAACATTTGTTGGGCTGCAGCAGTCTCCTAGTCCATCTTTCGAAGGCATCCCCATTCCTTTTGGCAGCGCGAATCAACTCTCCGCATCGATTAACTTTTACGGTACTCGTTATGGTCTCGATGTGTACGAAGTGCGCTTTGACGATGGAAAGATGGCAGAGTGGCTCCTGAATGACCGCATCTATCTCGTTCATATAAACGGTACCGAGTTTGTGAATGAGGATGTTATGGATAACGTGATTGTTGGTCTGGCTGGACCAGATGCTGGTACCGATTTCTTTGGATATTACTATCTCGATCCCAATGCAAGTGCTGAGAAATCTGCACGCAATGATCCTGTGTTCAATCGTCGTTTCCCTGGGCTTTTCTTTGCCTCCGCACTCGCACGCACTCGCGCTGCTGAGCGTGGCGAACCACTCGAGGATTTCGAGGATGAACGCGATATTACATTCCTTCCAACTTCAGCATCGGGAGGGGGTATCAGACTTGTGAAGCATTCACTCTTTGTCGTTGTGGTCAATGAACCCGGCGGAGCCCGTCTGCATGCGATGAATAGCCCTCTCTGTGGGAACGGTATCGTTGACCCGCCAGAGGAGTGTGACGAGGGCGATCAGAACGGCGTGGAAGGGGGTAGCTGTAACGAGTTCTGTCTCTACACTATTCCGATTCCACCCATCGCAGGCAGTAGCTCATCGTCGATCACTTCATCGTCTTCGGTGAGCAGCTCCTCTTCTGAATCAACGGGGTCTTCTTCTAGCGATTCAAATTCTTCTTCAAATAGTTCCAGCTCATCCAGTGACTCCAATTCTTCCAGCTCTTCGGAGTCATCCCAGATTTCCTCCTCGGTCTCCAGCTCTTCCTCGAGCAGCGGATCAGATTTGCAGGCGTGCGGTGGAAGCGAAGGGCTTCTCTGCTCTGGTACCGATATTTGTATCGATAACCCAGAAGATGCCTGCGATCCACTTGCTAGCGGCGTAGACTGCGAGGGATTCTGTGCGCCACTAACGTGTGGCAATGGTACGCCCGAGGTCCCTGAAGAGTGTGATGACGGTGACCTAGATCACTATGATTCATGCAATAACTACTGCCGATTGGTAAACGTCCCGTTCTAGAGTTTCACTGCAATGACGTACTAGATCGACGGCTTTTTCTCGTACCACTTCGTTGCCTGCTCATAGGCATAGGCAGCACTCAGGATCGCGCCCTCGCCCCATTGCGGCCCCATGAATTGGAGACCGATCGGTAGGCCTTTCATGGAAAACCCTGCCGGTACCGAGAGCGCTGGTACCCCCGCCATCACTGCACCATCCATGAACGCATCTTCCAGATACATTGCAACGGGATCGTTATTGTGCGCACCAATCTGGAACGCTGGCGTTGGCGTGACTGGAGAAATGATGACATCGACTGACTGGAAGGCATCCTCAAAATCTTTGCGAATGAGTGTTCGTACTTTCTGTGCTTTTAGATAGTACGCGTCGAAGTAGCCCGAGGAGAGTGCGTACGTTCCGATCATGATGCGACGCTTCACTTCTGATCCGAATCCTTCTCCACGCACGCTTTCGTAATGAGATTTGAGATCAGACTTCCCTCCCCTCTTTCCAAATCGGATACCGTCATACCGTGCCATGTTGGAACTGACTTCACTCGGGCAGAGCACGTAGTACGTTGCGAGTGCGTACTTGGTATGTGGCAGGCTGATCTCCTTCAGCGTTGCTCCCAGGCTTACAAGAACCTTCTTCGCCTCTTCCAGGTTGCTCAGGATCCCTTGGTCCATACCGTCGATGACATACTCTTTCGGGACACCCACGGTAACCCCTTTCATGGACTTCGAAAGTCGCTGACTGTAGGGCTCCACGGGTTTCAGTGACGTGGTTCCATCCATGGGGTCATGTCCTGCGATTGCTTCCAGAACCAGTGCTGCATCTTCCACAGTTTTGGTCATGGGACCGATAGTATCGAGGGAGCTCGCCATACTTAAGACTCCATACCGACTGGTGCGACCGTATGTCGGGCGTACACCAACGACCGAGCAGTACGCGGCAGGTTGTCTGATCGATCCACCTGTATCCGTCCCGAGCGCAAACAGACATTCATCAGCACTCACCGCGGCGGCGGAACCACCCGATGAACCACCGGCGACGCGTGTCGTGTCCCATGGATTTTTCGTGACACCAAAACACGATGTCTCTGTGGACGCTCCCATCGTGAATTCGTCTGTATTCGTCTTGCCGATACTGATGGCACCCGCTGCCTTTAGTCGCGCGGTTGTTGTAGAGTCGAAGGGAGACACGTACTCGGGATTCCTCAGAATATTCGAGCAGGCAGTCGTCGCTACACCCTTTTCAGAGAAGACATCCTTGGAAAGGTATGGAACCCCTTTCAGCGGGGTATCAAATACTCCCTTTGCGTCAATCGACTTGGCTTCTTCTAGGGCTCTTTCAAAGTTTTTATGCACTACCGCGTTGAGGGTACCATCCACCCTTCCGATACGTTCCAGACACCCTTCCATCAGTTCCATTGCACTGATCTTTTTTGCGCGTAGTTGCTTCTGCGCCTCGCCAATGGTGAGAGAAGAGATGTTCATCCGTGTGCGTGAGGAGTGGTGATCTGATGCTCAGTAATGGGAAGCGGCGAACAAGCCAGCAGTTCTGCTGAACTCGCATCACTCTGCGTGACCGTGTCTTCTCGTAATCGCGTCTCGATGCCCGTCACTTGCGCCGTCGGTTCGACACCGTCGGTATTCACTTCGCCGAGCATATCGACGTAACTCAAAATCGAGCTCAGCTCTTTGGGCATCTTTTCGATTTCCTCATCCGTGAGAGTGAGGCGTGCCAGCTTCGCAATGTGCAGGATCTGATCGCGCGTAAGTGTTGTCATAGACGATCAAGAGAATAGAGACACTCACCCGACTTTGTCTACGCTGATCAGTAATGAGAACACATTATGGTGCTTCCCTGCTGTACAATCGGTCGGTGCAACTCCTCCGTCTCTCCGGTCGCAAAGTCTGTGAGCGTGTCAAAATGAAAGGACGTTTGTGGAAAGGAAAACACGTGTTCGCACGTTTTATTCCAGAGCCGCCAAGAGGCAAAAAAAATGGTCTGTACGTTGGTACGGTTACTTCTACGAAACTCGACAAAACTGCGGTGCGCAGAAATCGTATGCGTAGACGCACTCGCGAGGCACTGCGTCTTGCGGCAGATCAGGCGGCAGGAAACGTATCTGCACAGTTGCTCTTACTACCCCGTTCCTCTAGCCTAAATGCCGATTTTGACGAGCTTCTGTCGGACGCTCGCGCTTTACTTCGTTTCCTCCCCTCCTCGTGAGCCCAGTAGCAACTTCGTCCAAAATGAGACCGCTTGAGTTCATCCTGACATTTGCGATTCTCTTTTTCCTTATCAATGCAGGTATCAGCTTTTTCTTTCCTGAAAAGGATCCGAATGAGGCGCCGATCGAACTCTCGATGGAGTCTACGAAGGTACGCACGGGGAATGCCCCAGTGGCACACATCACAAACAACACAAACGTCGATATAGCGCTTTCGGAGGGTCGCTGCCCTACACCCCCATTCGACGTGTTTTATCGCGCTGTAGATGCCTCAGAAGCCCAGGAATTGATCCCTGATGAGGCAGTACTGCCCTGCACACCACTCACCACACTTCCAGCGGGACAGACTGTGACGGTGGACCTGGCTTCGTGGAAGTACGCACTCTTCTCTCGTCCGGGCACGTATACGCTTTCACTCAGTCCCCTACTGGCACAGCAGTCAGGAAGCACGGTGCTCAGCACCGTGACAACCGAGTTCCGCGTCACCGAGCCTGGGATGTTCACCAAGCTCTTTCGGACCTTCATCACGCGTCCCCTCTTCAATGCGCTTGTCTTCATCGCTTCGTGGATGCCTGGGCATAACCTAGGACTCGCGATCATCATTCTAACGCTTCTCGTGAAGCTGGCTCTCCTCCTTCCAAACAAGCACGCACTGGAGGGTCAAATGCGACTGCAAGCAGTGCAGCCGAAGATGGAAGAACTTAAGAAAAAGTATCGCGAAGATCCAAAGAAATTGCAGGAAGAAACTATGAAACTCTGGAAGGAAATGAAGGTCAATCCCCTGCAATCCTGTCTGCCGATGCTCTTGCAACTCCCCATTCTGATCGGGCTCTTCTTCGTCATCAAAGATGGTGTGAGTATCGCGACGTCGGAGCATCTTCTGTACTCGATGTATAAGGCGCTTCCTGCCAATTTCCTGGGATACATGTTCCTTGGCTTAGACCTTCTCAAGCCCAATGCGTGGCTGTTTGCGCCACTTCTGGTTGCGTTGCAGTTCGTGCAAATGAAGATGATGATGAAGAAGAAAAAGCAAAAAGAAATCGTTGTGAAACCCACACTCGAGTCGCGTCTTCAGGGCATGGATCAGCAGACGATTATGACGTACGTGCTGCCGATCATGATTGGTGTCTTTGCCTTCCAGTTTCCAGGGGCGGTGTCTCTGTATTGGGCAGCATCCACGGTCTTTGGTATCGCACAGCAGTGGTGGATTATGCGGTCTAAAACAGTGGTTAGTGGCTAGTGGTTAGTATGTAGATTCTCTTGCATCCAGCGTCTACCCACTACCCACTACCCACTAATCACCATTACTTCGTCTCAACTTTTTCCGAACCCACTCCACTGCTACACTCGACCCATCCCCCACCCCCACTTTCTCATGATGAATTTCTCTGCGCTTCAGACGACTCTCGCTGACAAAGCTGAGTCTCTTCTCGGTTTCTCTTCTCCCAAGATTGACCGCTCCAGATTGCATCTGCCGAGCAAAAACTTCATTTCTGACGTCTTCGGAATGTCAGATAGAAGTAAGGAAGTGTTAAAGAATCTTAACGAAATGTACAGTTCAGGTAACCTTACAGGGACGGGCTATCTCTCCATTCTTCCAGTCGATCAGGGCATCGAGCACTCCGCAGGAGCGAGCTTCGCGAAGAACCCTGACTACTTTGATCCTGAGAACATCGTGCAGCTTGCGATCGAGGGAGGATGCAACGCAGTCGCTTCAACGTTCGGCGTACTCGGTATGGTCAGTAAGAAGTATGCAGACAAGATTCCATTTATCGTGAAGATCAATCACAACGAACTCATGACGTATCCAAACAAGTTCGATCAAATTATGTTTGGCACCGTCGAGCGCGCTGCAGCGATGGGGGCGAGGGGAGTGGGCGCCACTATTTATTTTGGATCACCCGAATCAGCACGTCAGATAGTGGAAGTGAGCCGCGCATTTGACCGCGCGCATGAGCTCGGGCTTTTCACTGTTCTTTGGTGCTATCTCCGCAACCCCTCATTCAAGAAAGACGGCGTAGATCACCATAATTCTGCAGATTTGACTGGTCAGGCCAATCACCTAGGTGTCACGATTCAGGCCGATATCGTGAAGCAAAAGCTCCCTACATGTAACGGCGGATTCAAAGCACTCAATACTGGTGACAGTTCGTACGGAAAACTGGACGAGCGTATGTACACCGAGCTCTGCAGTGATCACCCGATCGATCTCTGTCGCTATCAAGTAGCGAACGGATACATGGGACGTATCGGTCTCATTAACTCAGGAGGGGAGTCGGGCAAAAACGATCTGCAGTCTGCAGTCGCAACCGCAGTCATCAACAAGCGTGCTGGTGGCACGGGTCTCATCTCCGGTCGCAAAGCATTTCAGAAGAGTCGCAAAGAGGGGATCGAGATCCTGAATGCGATTCAGTCGGTCTATCTGTGTGAGGAGGTGACGGTAGCGTGATGAGTATGTGGTATGTCGTATTTGGTATGTAGTATGGGATTGTGACTATTTGATTTGATATTGCGACAGATACTACATACGACATACTACATACGACATACTTCTATGCCGTTAACCCTCTACAACACCCTCACGAAGCGCGAAGAGGTTTTCGTGCCCGCGGACCCAAAGCGCGTGACGATGTACACGTGTGGACCGACAGTCTACGGTCGACCGCACATCGGGAACTACGCGTCGTTTTTGTGTGCGGATTTGCTTCGTCGTTGGTTGGAGGTATCGGGATACACAGTCGAGCACGTCAAAAATATTACGGACGTTGGTCACTTGGTCCGAGACGCTGATACGGGTGAAGACAAGATCCAAAAAGAAGCAGAGAAAGAAAAAATCGATCCACTGGAAGTAGCTGCCAGGTACACCGATCAGTATCTGGAAGATGAGAGGTCACTCGGACTACTGGAACCTGCATCCAGACCGCGTGCGACAGAGTACGTGGAAGCGATGCTCGCCATCATTCGTACGCTGAAGGAACGCGGACACGCGTACGACACAGCCGATGGAGTGTATTTTGCAGTAACGACTTTTCCGCAGTACGGAGCCCTTTCTGGCAATACGCTCGATGCGCTGAAAGCGGGCGCACGCATTGATATCGATGATCAGAAGAAGCATCCCGCAGATTTCGCGCTCTGGAAAAAGTGTGTTGGTGAAAACGCGTCACATATTCTTCGATGGTCATTTGAGACAGGAAAGAGAACGCACACAGTAGGGGAGGATGCATCATCTGGTTTTCCGGGTTGGCACATCGAGTGCTCTGCGATGGCGTCGTCACTTCTTGGGAACTCGATCGACATTCACACCGGTGGTGAGGACAACATCTTCCCTCATCACGAGTGTGAGATCGCGCAGAGCGAATGCGCATTTGGCGTCGCACCATTCGTTCGCATGTGGCTCCATCGTCGTCGTATCGATCTCGCAGGAGAAAAGATGTCAAAGAGTCTTGGCAATGTGCTTGGGCTTTCTGACATTCAGGGCAGGGGATTTGCGTCTCTCGACCTCCGCTACCTCTTTCTCTCTGTGCACTATCGCACCAATCTCAAGTTCTCGTGGGAAGGATTGGAGGCTGCACGCAAGGCACGCGAGAAGATCGGTGCGTGGCGCGAGGAGGTGCAGGGCCTGACACCTGCGTCTAGCGCACCATCGATGTCAGACACGATTCAGAGCGCACTGCAGACATTTTCTGATGCGATGAACTCAGACCTCAATACATCGGGAGCACTCGCATCTGTTTTTTCGCTTCTACACGCCTTCTACGCACATTCTGAGCAGGGGAGTGGATGGTCTACTGAGGACATCTCTCTGCTACACAAATTTTCAGAAGCGATCGAACACACATTCGGATGTTTCAGTGCCGTGAGTTTGACGGTGCCGGATGCAGTGACAGCGTTACTGAAGAAGCGAGAGCTCGCACGAAAGCAGAAGGACTTTGCTGCATCGGATGCACTACGCGCAGAAATTGCTACGCATGGATTCGATGTGTTGGACTCGACGGATGGACAGTCGCTGAAGGCTCGAAGAGCGTAATGTGCGTCAAGGCATTGTGCCCTTTTCTTCACGTCAGCATTGTAGACATGTGCGGTAGAGGGCCTATAAGCCTATTTCTTTCGAGTTTAGCGCTTGTACTCGCTGTTTTTCCCATCGAATGTCTGAACGAATATACATTTTGTATTGTTCTCTGTACCTGCTGCAAACCGCGTATACGATGAGTAAGTGTGATAACACAATATTAGGCTTATACGCGCAACTGATTTCGAGACTCTCACATTTTCGTTTTTTTTGCATCTACGTCATCTAGATATTTGAAATACTGCGTTTTCAGCATAGATAGAGTGGAAAATTTTCGACCCAGGAGTGTAACGCTTTATCCCTGTTTCACGTTTCCAGAACTGCACAAGGAGGGCTCCAAAGCCTTGCGAAGGCTAACTTCGCACCGCTAGGATCTCTCTGATCGGGTTATGACATCGATGTCATCCCTGGTCCGTGCACGCTCATTTACGTATCGGCACACCCTACGGGCGATCTTCGTCCTCTGGGTTTCTCACATGTGTCTTCCTTATATATAGGGATTTCATATCGTGTTCTTCCGTCATACATTCATTGTCAGTTCGTATTCCCTCTTTAGAATTAAGGAGACGTCTTACTTCACCTTTGGTGAAGTCGAGACTTTCCATGCGATGACAATTGTGCGTGAACGTTTTCGTCACGTACTTCCTTGATTCATCTTTTATATTTCCCCTAACACCTTTCCTATGGACATTCGTCTTAAGAAAATGTTTGCAGGTGTGTCGGCTACCGCAATCATGCTTTCGCAGGTTGCAACAGCTATGGCTGCGTACTCCGACGTTCCTGCAGGTGTGTGGTTCGAAGACGCGGTCAACGCTTTCGTTGATGCCGGCTACTTGGACAGCACACAATCTCGTTTCCGCGGTGGCGACCTCGCTAACCGTGCGGAATTCGTCAAGCTCGTTGTTGAGCTGAATGGCGGCGTTATCAATACAGCGCCTGCTACTCCAAGCTTCGATGACGTCGCTACTGGCGCTTGGTACTACTCCTACTTTGAGGAAGCTGGTCTCGAGGGTTGGGTTCGTGGTGATGGATCCTGCTTCGGCAGCCATCCTTGCTACGCACGCCCAGCTGCGAACATCAATCGCGCAGAAGCTGCAGCGATCATCGTTCGTGCTTTCGGTCTCGAAGCATCCGGTTCTGCTCCTCAGTTCTCTGACAACCCATCTGGCCAGTGGTACACAGCTGACATTCAGGCAGCTGCAGATCACTGTGTCCTCCAGGGTGATGACTCCACGACTCGTGTCCGTCCAAGCGACAACATGAACCGTGCAGAAATGGTTGTGATGCTTCACCGCGTCGACCAGGGTCTGACCTACGGTGCTGACTGTGGCTCTGTCTCAGTCTCCACACCAATGGTAAAGAACGTTGTTGCAATCGGTTCCAACAAGGTCGAAGTACAGTTCAACGTTTCTGTTGACTCTGCTACGGCTGAGGATGCAAGCCGCTACACCATCACAGGTGTATCCGAGCTCGCAATCACAGATGTAACAATGACTAGCAACGACACTGTCGAGATCACTCTCGGCACATCGATGGATGCAGGTGCAACGTACACACTGACTGTTGTCGACATGTCGACGACGGACGGTGTCGAGTTCTCTGACTCCGATTCGTTCTCTGGTTACACAGCTGTCGTCCTTGGTGACGGTACGCTCGAGGTAACTCTTGCAGCGAAGAACCCAGTTGGCGACACAGTTCCGAAGGGGGCACAGGGCGTTGTATTCACAAGCCTTGATCTCTCAGCTGTTGCTGACGATGTTGTTGTCGAGTCTCTGACAGTCCTCCACGAGGGCTTCGGTGATTCCGCTGACTTCTCTGGTGTATACGCAATGGTTGATGGTGCTCGCGTCACACGCAAGCGCACGATCGACTCAAGCAGCTACACTGCTACTCTCCGCTTCACGAAGCCACTTCGTGTAACGAAGGGAGACACTGTGACAATCCAGGTTGCTGGTGATTTCACCACATCTGCTGTTACAGCTTCCGAGCACAGCCTCACGGTTGAGCTCCCAACGGATTTCGTTTCCAATGCAAAGTCTGTAACCGGTAACTTCCCACTCCGTGGTAAGTCGTTCCGCGTTGCTGCTGTTTCTGCAGGAACGGTTTCCATTGAGTACCGCTCTGCAACCCCATCCGATGTCAAAGTCGGTGACAAGGGTTCCACAGTTGGTAAGTTCGAGGTAAACGTAAACAACGTTGAGGACCAGACCATCTACTCGATGACTCTCGAGAACGACGGTACGGCTTCTGACGGTGATTTCGGTAACCTTGCTATCGAGCGCTCCGACGGTACAGTTCTTACAAAGACTGTTGCCGCTACGGTTAGCGACTTCGCTACATTCGTATTCGACCCACCATTCACAGTACTAGAGGGTGATCGTATCACTTTGACCCTCGTAGCTGACATCAACGGTGGTGCTGCCAAGAACATCAAGTTCCACTTCGATGAGACTGGTGACATCTTCGCTGTCGGTTCACTGTACGGTTACGGTGTGAACGGTCAGCTCTACGGCTCGGCAATCACATTGCCAGTCGAGACGTCCACACTGCCTTCTACTGTCACGATCGATGCTGGTCAGTTCACGATCTCCATCGACGGTCCAGTAACACAGCAGTTCACGAACAAGGACAAGAACGCAGTCCTCGCTAATGTCTGGTTCGAGACAGGAGGTGAGGATGTAAACGTCGAAGAAATCTACGGTCTCGTAGAAGCAACAAGTGCTACTGGTGGTTCCATCAATGCTACTGTTGAAAGCATTCTCTCAACTGTTGAGCTCCGCAACACGACCACTGGTCGCACGATTACGGGTGTTCGACTGACTGCGAGTGCAAACCTTGGCACAACCAACACTGGTTCGTTCCAGGTCTACCGCTTCGACGACTTCATCGTTTCCGGCAAGCAGAAGTACGAACTCCGCACGGACTTCGTATCGAACGTTGCTGCAAACGGAACACGTGTTCGTGTTCACCTCTGTGGCGAGGCAACATACGCTCTCGTCAACGGTGCACTCGTATCCAACACTTCTGGTTGTACTCTTGGTGGCCGCTTCAACGCTGCTGTCACGACTTACAACATGATCATCACGGGTGTATCCACCAATGATCGTATCGGCGATTATCGCCCAGGAGGAACGCTTGCTGGTAACTTCCAGGAAGTAAAGACCGCTGGTCTCACCATCACTGGTAAGGCTACGGCTACAAGTGACACGTCTGTTGAGAACGCAAAGAACGTTTCTCTTCTCCGCTTCGAGGCTCGCGCTTCCGAGGCTTCTGACGTCTTGCTCACTGACCTCATCTTCGAAGCTGCGACAAGCACAAGCTTGGTCAATGCAACCAACTACACTCTGTGGGTTGATACGAACGATGACGGTACAGTCGACACGATCGTCGAGACAGGTGTCTCTGCACAAAGCAGCAAGGTTACCTTCGATCAGTTCAACGAAGGTGGCTACGTCATTCCAAAGCAGAAGTCTATCGTCTTCGAGCTTCATGGTGACATTGCTACATCACTCTCCGGCACGAGCCCAGTTCTCTCACTCCGCTTCGCGACAGGTTCGACCTACGTGACAGCTGAGCAGGTCAACGACGGTTCCGCTCTGAGTGGTATCGGTACTCGCGACATTAACGCCTCCACTTACGAGAGTGGAAGTGCTACATCTGCAATCCAGGTGTTGCCTCAGTACGCTACGCAGTACACGCTCCGCAACCAGGGTGACCTTTACGTCACTGCGTCTTCGACGCCGATCCGCAACCGCCAGCTCCTTGGCGGTACGCTTGCCGATGAAATCCTCCGCCTCCAGTTCCACGCTGAGTACGAGGACATCGACATGACGGATCTCGTCTTCACCGCTTCTGGTGCTAACGCAACTGCACACGCAACAAACGTTGATCGCCTCGAGCTTTACCTCGTTGGTGCAACGTCTGCATTCGCTACTGCAACTGTTGGTGCTTGTGGATCCGATGACGTTCTCGCGAACTCCATGTGTGTTCAGATGAACAACCAGGAATTCGTGGTTCCAAAGGGTTCCAACACGAACGTTATCGTTCGCCCACGCATGCGCAATGATGATCAGGGTGCTGTAACACACAACGTTGTTGCATACTTCCTGACACCAGATACGAGCAGCACCGCAACTGGAGCTGTTCGCGCTCGCGGTCTCCTCTCCAGCAACGATCTGACAAAGAACGACGCTGACGCATCCCCAGAGGGTGAAGTCTTCGTCGGTGTCGGTACTGCTGGTGCAAACGCTATGGTCAAGTCCAAGTACAACGAGGTCGTTCTGTCTAAGGTCGCGTCCATCACGAACGCTGATCCAAACGCAAACGGCACCGCTATTCCGACTGGAACACAGCGCGCTATCGGTCAGTTCAAGTTCTCGACGGCTGCTGCAAGCAACCTCAAGAACGGTACCAACAAGTGGACGCTCTCCGGCGTGATCTTCAACGTCAACGCTACGAACGTTCTCCTTGGTTCTGGTGACCAGACTGCTGATGCAACATCCGACTTCAAGCTGTACAACAAGGCTGACCCAACGACCAAGCACACATGTCGTTCGAACAAGGTCTCGTCTTCCGGTTCAGTTGTTGTTGAATGTGGAGGCATCTTGGCTCGCTCTTCAGTAAACACTGAGGTCGACCCAGGTTCCGACGCTACATTCGTTCTTGAAGCTGAAGTTGTAAACGCAAAGATCTCCTCGAGCTCGACTTCGACGCTCCAGGTATCTCTCCAGGGCATCACGGACAATCCATTTGCCTCTGCGTTCTCCAACGGAAACAGCCACATCACGTGGTTGGACAAGGACAATGCTACGGTCACTGCAGTCAACGTCTTCAAGTGGCTTGAGTACCCAGAGACAAGCATCAACGGAACCAGCTACCAGAGCTAATTCGTTTTTGCCTCTCTCGTACTTACTACGAGATAGATACCAATCAAGGCCCACCCCGCACTTCGGTGCGGGGTTGGGTCTTTTTTGGGATTAGGGCTAAGGCACGGAGGAGAACCTTGACGGTTCCCCTCCGTGAACCACCCTTCCCTTCATGGGGGCGCTCACACCAGATCAAGTCTGGCGTTCGCGCGGTTTTTTAAAACTTTATCCAAGTATTCGTCGCTTCAGACCCACGAGTAATTTTCGTACGGGCTTTAGTACGAGCATGTGTTCTTTTGGATACGTCTGAATAGTGCCGCCAAACTTACGCTTGAAGTCAGAAATTCCTGCCCATGAATCGTTTGCCTTCGCGTCCGGAGGACTGATGCCGAGCAGGTCGTACGAGGTGCAGCCGGCAACCTTACAGTGACGCATTGCTTGCCACTGGAGTAGATACGGCGCCATGAGTGCCCGAGCAGCATGATCCGACGCTCCGTAGTAGTAGATGCCCGTTCCATTCCAGATAACTCCCAGAAGCCCAGCAATGGGCTTTTTTTCGTGCTCAGCCATCAGAAGGAAGCTACTACTCTGAGACGTCAGAAAACGCCTGTAATGCGACTCTGGATGCACTGTGAAGCCATCACGATTACCTGTGCCCTTGAGTAGCTGGTAGAACGTAGAGATGTCATTTTCTCCACCCTGTCTGACACTCACGCCCGCTTTCTCCGCAACCCGAATGTTGTACCTCCCTTTCTGGTGCATCTGGCTCAGGATTTCCTCCTCAGATTGTGTAAGGTCGATGACGCGTGTCGCTGTGGGTTGGATGGAGCGACCGGATGGTTGCCATGTCCCTCCAAGGGGTAGGGGAGTGCTGGGCGATACATAGACCACGATGACTCCAGCCGCACGTGCCTTTGCAACGATCATTTCGACTAATTGTTGTGCCGCTTTTTCGTCACTCCAAAGCGGTCCACGTGGGATTTCCCACACTTCTCCTGCCTTCGATCGGTCATTGACGATCAAGGCAGAAGCCACAATCGTCTCGCCCTCCTGCAGTACTTCGATCATCGTTTCCAGGCCACATGCTTTGGAGTACGACTGACGCTCCAGCGATTGCCAGAGTGAACCCTTAGGGTGCCTCTTTATCCACTGTTCGTATGCTCGTACATCCGTCACAGGTTTCGAGGGAATGTAAAATTGAAAATGTACAATGTATAATTAATAATTTTACATTCTACATTTTACATTCTACATTGTTTTTCATGTCCCACACTCTCCCCGCTCTTCCGTACGCAAACGACGCCCTGGAACCGCATATTGATGCGAAGACGATGGAAATACATCACACGAAGCATCATCAGACGTACATCACGAAACTGAACGAAGCGCTCGGGAAACATCCGGAGCTCCTGGAAAAAACGATTGAGGAACTGGTAGCGGATCTGGACATGGTGCCAGACGATATTCGCACCGCTGTACAGAATAATGGTGGCGGACACTTGAACCACATGCTCTTTTGGGAGTCGATGACGCCCGGCGGATCGGCGCTCGATGGAGCTCTATTAGAAGCCATTTCCAAGACATTCGGTAGCCTCGATACATTCAAAGAACAGTTTGCAGCTGCGGCACTCAGTCGCTTTGGCTCAGGCTGGGCGTGGCTTGTCGTTGATGACAAGAAACTATCGATCGTCACCACTCCGAACCAGGATAATCCTGTCACAGAAGGCAAAACGCCGATTCTGGGACTGGATGTCTGGGAGCATGCGTACTATCTGAAGTATCAGAACAAGCGTCCAGACTACGTTTCAGCATTCTGGAATGTGGTGCACTGGAAAGAAGTCAGCAAGCGATATACAGACAGTCTCGCGTAGCGCTGATATCACTTCTTACTGCAGAAGCCACTCAACATGCGCAGTCGTAGCAGATCCGTTTTTCGGATCGCAGTCTATGAGTCCTAGTCGATTGAAGCGTAGACGCACAGAGTTCCTCATTTGATTGCGTAACCCGGCCAGTACATCTTGCTCACGTTCATGCGCGACCAGTCCCAGAGTGACATGCGGCCGATAGCCAGCGCCTGCAAGAGCCATGCCATACTTTTCAAGACTCCTCGTCTGTGTTGGAGTTCTGGTTTCAGCAAGTGCTCTGATAATTGCTGGATCAAGTGGTGTTCGGTGCGGCGCGACAGTGTCCAGCATGCTCTGATGCAGTGACTGCAACTGCTTTGGATTCGTCGTATCTGCGAAGATAAATCCTGCACTAGGGGATCCAAATGATTGGACATCGAGTTCGATCGCTCTCAGCGATTGATGCATGCGATCAATAATTCTCTCTACCTCGTCGCGATCAGCAAATTGAGCCTGATAGACACTCAGGTGTGCAAGGTGCGGCTCCCCGAGGCGGATGTCACTATTCTCAATGCTTTGACTCCACCACTCTGTTGTCATTCGACTCGGCTCGTCCGGTAGTAAGGCGAGATTGAACCATCTAGCTTCCATATCACATGTTTTACAATAATATACTTATTTAGTCAATATGTTCTCACCGTCACGGTCTCAAATGAGTTTAACGGCTAGCCTTCCTACTGCTATTATTTGCGCATCGCAGTGGCATCTGATTGTGTTCTGAGTGCTGCGTACCGTTTTATCCCGTCTCTCTTTTCCGAGGGTCGTGATCAGATTGTACGCAGTACAAAACCTTCTGCTGCATTTTTCTCCCCTTCTCATCCCCCTCACTATGGCAAAGAAGCCCGCGAAGAAAGCTGTCAAAAAGAAAGTCGCTCCGAAGAAAGCGAAGGTCGTCAAAAAGGCGCCCAAAAAAGTAGTGAAGAAAGTTGCAAAGAAATCTGCGCCCGCTCCAAAGAAATCGATCGCCAAAAAAATGCTCGTGTCCGAGACTGCGAAGAGCGGACTCACACGTAAGCAGCGCAGTAACAAGGAGTACTCGGTCGATGTACCAAAGAGCATCCTGCCACGCGCTCGCAGCTTCAGCATTTCCACTTCTGAGCGTGTTCCAGCCTCCCTCAAGGACGTTCCCTCTGAGATTCAGCCAAAGATGAACGTAGGTGGTCGCGTGTTCCTGACAAAGGACGACTCGATCGAACTCATGCGTTCTCTCATCGACGTGCAGATCCAGAGTTACCACTGGTTTATTACTGAGGGTTTGTCTGAACTCCTCAAAGAAGTCAGCCCCATCACCGATTTCTCGAGCAAAAAGATGGAGGTGAACTTCCTCGGTCATGCATTCGATGAACCAAAATACGATCCAGCAACATGCCGCCGCCGCAACCTGACATACGAAGCCGCGATGAAGGCGCAGGTCCAGCTCGTGAATAAGGAGACAGGTGAAATCAAGGAACAGGATGTGTTCCTCGGATCCATCCCACTCATGACTGATAGCGGCACGTTTATCGTCGGTGGCATCGAGCGCGTTGTGGTCTCACAGCTCGTTCGTTCCCCAGGTGTGTTCTTCTCTTCAATGGCTGATCATCCAAAAAATCACGCAGCCAAGATCATCCCGAAGCGTGGTGTCTGGATGGAAATCGAAACTGATCGTCGTGGCATCATCACCTGCAAAATTGACCGTAAGCGCAAAATTCCAATCACGCAGCTTCTGCGTGTATTTGGCTTCAAGACGGATGCTGAGATCTTGGATGTCTTCAAGGGCACGATGAAATCTGAGAAAGACTACATCCTCGCAACGCTCGATAAGGATCCGATCCGCACTGTCGAGGAGGCGTACCAGAGTATCTACCGCAAGATTCGCCCAGGTGACCTGGCAACTGCAGAGAACGCCAAGTCGCTTATCGATGCACTTTTCTTCGACTTCAAGAAGTACGACATGGGAAACATCGCTCGATACAAACTGAACCGCCGTTTCGATTTGGATACGCCAAATGACGAGGCGCATCGCGTCTTCCAAGTTTCAGATTTCATCGAGATCCTCAAAGAAATGATCCGTCTGAATAACGGTGAGAGCACACCTGATGACATCGATCACCTGAGCAACCGTCGCGTTCGCTCGGTCGGTGAACTGGTGCAGAACAAGTATCGTGTCGGTCTCATGCGCACCGAGCGCATCATGAAAGATCGTATGACGGTGATGGATCTGGAGACGATTACTCCAACACAGCTCATCAACTGTCGTCCGATCACGGCTGCTCTACGCGAATTCTTTGCGTCTTCGCAGCTCTCGCAGTTCATGGATCAGACCAACCCACTCTCAGAACTCGCACACAAGCGTCGTCTCTCCGCGATGGGTCCAGGAGGACTCTCACGTGAGCGCGCTAGCTTCGACGTTCGTGACGTGCACCCCAGTCACTACGGTCGTATCTGTCCGATTGCGACTCCAGAAGGACCGAACATCGGTCTCGTTGTGCACTTGGCGTCGTACTCCAAAGTAAACGAATACGGATTCTTGGAGACGCCGTACTACGAAGTGCGTCACAAGGTGAAGATGGATACCGATGCGCTCGTCGGTCGTATCCTGGATATCACTGTCAAAGAAGGAAACAAGATCATCGTGAAGGATGGCGAGGCAATCAGCACAAAGGGCGACGCTGCGAAGGTCATCTCGATTCTGAAGAAGCAGGGAATGACTGAGGTTCCAGTACGTGGATACATCGTCAAGAAAGAGATCTACATGGACGCGGATCGCGAGCGTCACCTGACAGTTGCTGAAGCGAATAGCCCGATCAATGCGAAGGGCGAATTCGAGAAGACTCGTGTGCATGCACGTAAGCGAGGTGAAGCGGTGATCGCACACGTTCGCGACATCACACATATCGATATTTCTCCAAAGCAGATTCTCTCGGTCTCGACATCGCTGATTCCTTTCCTAGAACACGACGATAACACTCGTGCATCCATGGGAACGAACATGCAACGTCAGTCCGTACCGCTTATTCGTCCGATGGCTCCGCTCGTTGGAACGGGTATGGAGAGCATTGCTGCTCGCGCATCCGGTCACGTGGTGCTGGCAGAAGAAGCAGGACAGGTTTTGTCTGCTGATTCTCAGACGATCACGGTGCTCTATCACTCAGGTAAGAAGGTAAACTACGCACTCGACACGTTTGTGCGCAGTAACCAGGGTACGTGTTTCCACATGCGCCCCATCGTTCGCACGGGAGACAAGATCAAAGCAGGCGACGTTCTTGCCGATGGATCCGCAGTGGAGGACGGAGAGCTGGCTCTCGGTCAGAACCTGCTGGTTGCGTACATGTCATGGGGTGGATATAACTTCGAAGATGCGATCATCATTTCAGACCGAGTCGTGGAGCGTGGTGATTTCGATTCCATTCACATCGAGTCTTACATTACAGATGTGCGTGACACGAAACTGGGTCCAGAAACTGTCACACGCGATATCCCGAACGTCGGTGAGCACAAGCTCAAGGATCTAGACGGCGACGGTATCGTGCGTATCGGTGCTACCGTTCATGAAGGCGATATCCTCGTCGGTAAAATCACGCCAAAGGGTGAAACAGAACTGACTCCAGAAGAGCGCATTCTCCAGGCCATCTTCGGAGACAAAGCAAAGGATGTGAAAGATTCGTCACTGCGTCTCCCTGGTGGAGCCGGTGGTAAGGTCGTCGACGTTCACATCTTCGATCGTTCTGAAGGTGACGAGCTGCCGACTGGTGTCATGAAGCAGATCAAGGTGTTCGTTGCACAGACGCGCAAGATTCAAGTGGGTGACAAGATGGCAGGACGACACGGAAACAAAGGTGTTGTCGCACGCATCGTTGCCAAAGAAGACATGCCGTTCCTCGCGGACGGTCAACATGTGGACATCGTCCTCAACCCGCTCGGTGTGGCCTCACGTATGAACATCGGACAGATTCTGGAGACACACCTTGGATGGGCGTGTCAGATGCTGGGCATCAAGATTGCAACCCCAGCACTGAACGGTATCACGACCGATCAGATCCAAGCCTTCCTGAAGTACTCAGGTCTACCAGAGACTGGCAAAGTGCAGCTCTTCGATGGACGCACAGGTGAGCCATTTGAGCTTCTGACAACAGTCGGAAACGTGTACATGCTCAAACTTCTCCACCTTGTCGAAGATAAGATCCACGCACGTTCCGTCGGTCCGTACTCGCTCGTCACACAGCAGCCACTCGGAGGGAAGGCACAGCACGGAGGACAGCGTTTCGGAGAAATGGAAGTGTGGGCGCTCGAAGCATACGGTGCTGCTCACGTGCTCCAGGAAATGCTTACGATCAAGTCCGATGACGTGGTCGGTCGCAGCAAAGCCTACGAAGCAATCGTGAAGGGCGAAGCGATCAAGAAGCCATCAACTCCAGAATCCTTCAACGTTCTTGTACAAGAACTCAAAGCACTCGGACTCAAAGTCGATCTCCTCAAGTTTGCAGATGAAGTTCCTGCCGAAGCCCCAGTCGTCGAGCTAGACGGTCAGGAAGCAGAGGTGATCAAGCTCAAGACTCGCTTCGATGAAGAGGAAGAGAGTGAAGATTTGATCCCAGTTTCTGATCAGATCACTGACCTCAACTTCGATGAAGAGGATCCAGAGGATGTGAAGAAGGGGATCGAAGAAGGCGAACTCGCTGAGGGCGAGGGCGGAGCGACCCAGAAAGAGGAACTGAAGGAGTCGCTAGACGAGCTGGAGGAAGGATCGAAGTAAAGCGCAGCCTCGTTCGTTAGCCCCCGAATTAATTCGGGGGCTAACGTTGGTTTCGTTCGCCCTTCGGGGCTACGGATGGGCAGGCTGGGGCGTCTTTATAAATCTGCTGGAATCTATCTAAAACTGCAAAATTCTGAGGTTTTAAGGGTGAATATGTATTCCGAATCTTTCCCTGACTTTGAGAAGCATTTCTTACCTATTTTCTCACCTTTTTTCCTTGACCCACTCATATTCGGGAGTACAATTCTTGAGCACTATGCATGTTTCCCTGTACGTACCCGTAGCGTCATAGGCCTTGCGCTTTAGCAACGGCCGAACTGTGATTCTACGGGTGCGCGCAAGCCACCCGTTTTTATTTTCCGCGCAGCGGAAAATACCCTGAGTAAGCGAGGTCGAGAGACCGAGCGCATCGAAGGGTCAAACGGATGCTGCGCCCCACGATCCTTCGCATCACCGGTCGAAGAATCAAAAAATTACGATTCATGCGGTTTCGCTGCAGAGGCGAAATCGTATCAATTCATAACAGAAACGTGCGCGGTGCGTATCTACGTACCGCCTGCGCATATGTCGTGAATAGCACAATTTTGGTTGAGCGCAAACTCAACCATCCTTTTGCACGCATCTTTGGTCTTCCAAGATCAGAGTGTGTGTAGAAGACACCACACTTACACTTCCGCCTCTTGCGGAAGAAAAAAGTGTCTCGAATATATATGTTACTCAACGCATCACACGGATGCCTCGACTCCATATTCCGACGAAGGACGTGGCCAGCTGCGAAAAGCTTCGGTCAGCCGCTAGGCAGGCGCTATCAGCCGAAGATATCCGAATGGGGAAACCCCGTGGAAGTAATGTTCCACGACCCGTCTCGCTTCGCGTGACGAATTAATAATTGATAATTAATAATTGATAATTTCGAAACTCATCTTTCGTCATTATTCATTGTTCATTGTTCATTGTTCATTCGCCCTGCGAAGCGGGGCGGGAGGTAGACTCTGCGAACTGAAACATCTAAGTAGCAGGGGAAAAGAAATCAAATCAGAGATTGCCCTAGTAGTGGCGAGCGAAAAGGCAACAGCCCAAACCCGATTTATCGGGGGTTGTAGGACCTCTTGTACCGATTGCATGCGCATAGACGAACGACCTGGAACGGTCGGCGAAACAGGGTGAGAGCCCCGTAGTCGAAATGCAAATGCACGGGAGAGGATTCCTGAGTAAGGTCGGACACGTGAAATCCGGCCCGAATCTGGGAGGACCACCTTCCAAGGCTAAACAGATATGGAGATCAATAGCGGATAGTACCGTGAGGGAAAGGTGAAAAGCACTCCGAAAGGAGGATGAAATAGTACCTGAAATGTGATGCGAACAAAGAGTCGGAGTCCGCCTCAGGCGGATTACGGCGTTCCTTTTGCCTAATGAGCCAACGACTTTGTTCTCAGTGGCGTGGATAAGGCAGTTTTAGCCGGATCCAGAGCGAAAGCGAGTCCAAATAGGGCGTTTATAGTCGCTGGGACAAGACCCGAAACCGGGTGAGCTACCCATGAGCAGGATGAAGTTCCGCTAACGCGGAATGGAGGTCCGAACCATAACATGTCACAAGATGTTGGGATGACTTGTGGGTTGGAGTGAAAAGCTTACCGAACCCGGAGATAGCTGGTTCTCCTCGAAATGTTTTTTGGAACAGCCTTATGATACCCACCAGGGGGTAGAGCTACTGTTTAGATAAGGGGGTGCTTGTCGCCTACCGAGTCCTGACAAACTCCGAATACCTAGGTGGATACAGTCATAGGAGTGAGACGGTGACAGCGAAGTGCCATCGTCGAGAGGGCAACAGCCCAGATCGTTTACTAAGGTCCCCAAGTGGTAGTTAAGTATATATAAAGGAAGTGTCGTCGCATAAACAACCAGGAGGTTTGCTTAGAAGCAGCCATCCTTTAAAGAAAGCGTAACAGCTCACTGGTCGATTGCGATGATGCGCCGAAGATTTCCGGGATTAAACTACCCACCGACGTAGCGAGTGCGATATCACCTACGGGTGATAGAGCGCAGTAGAGGAGCGTTCTCTTCAGCAGTGAAGCCGTTCTGTAAGGAGCGGTGGAGCGGAGAGAAGTGAGACTGTTGGCATGAGTAACCACAAGGCAGGTGAAAACCCTGCCCGCCGAATTCCCAAGGTTTCCCACGCAATGTCGATCAGCGTGGGGTTAGTCGGTCCTAAGGTGAGGCTGAAAAGCGTAGCCGATGGACAGCAGGTTAATATTCCTGCACCTACAAGAGATCGCCCAAGGGGGGTGCTTGATAGCCGTATTGGCCTCTTGCCCGCGCAAGCGGGATAATGTCAAAACGGAAGGACGGTATCTTTCTATAGGCGGCGTGACGGAGGAAGAGCAACAGAGCGTCTGCAATGACTTAGACGTCGGTGATGCGAGGCGTTGAGAGCCGGAGGCAAATCCCCGGTTTGAGCTAAGTGTCGCCGCAAATACCCCCGCAAGGGGACGAGTCTGACTGCTTTACACTTCCAAGAAAACCGTCGTTTAGAGATCTTTTGTAGACCGTACCGCAAACCAACACCGGTGGGATGGTCGAGTAGACCAAGGCGATCGGGACAACTTGCGTTAAGGAACTCTGCAAACTAGCGTCCGTAACTTCGGGATAAGGACTGCCCTCGATTCATTCGGGGGCCGCAGCGAAAGGTGTCCCTGCGACTGTTTACCAAAAACACAGGTCCCTGCTAAGCCGTAAGGCAATGTATAGGGGCTGATGCCTGGCCAGTGTCAGAAGGTCACGTGAGGGGGTGCAAGCTCCCAATCTAAGCCCTGGCGAACGCCGGCCGTAACTATAGAACGGACCAATTGTAGTTACGTTAATAAATCTGACTAAATGCTGGAAACTCTGTTGTATCTGACGATACTTGGGTGTACGGTCGTACACATGAGTGAAAATTCGATCAGTGCAGACAATCAGCAGGAAAGACTTTCCCGGTTCAAAACCGGTCCATCCGAACTTGGCTATTACATCGCTGGGTTCACCGATGGTGAAGGTAGTTTCAACATATCGTTTCGAAGAAGGAGAGATTATCGCCTTCCATGGAAAATCTCGGCTTGCTTCAATATTTCTCAGAAGGAAGAAGAAATTTTACTTCTCGTCCAACAAGAACTCGGTTGTGGCACACTCCGAAGCCGCCCCGATGGAATTTGGTATTACGAAGTGAACACCTTAAGAGATATTCAGGAGCGGGTCATCCCGTACTTCGAACGATTTCCATTTCTCTCAGAGAAGAAAAAACGCGATTTCATTCTCTTCCAAAAAATCGTCACTCTCCTCGCTTCCAAGAGCCATCTTTCTCAGGATGGCATCAAGAGCATTCTGGAGATACGACGAGTCATGAATAACGGAGGAAAAAGAAAATTCTCGGAGAATGTGATCCTTTCCGCCTTCAAGAAAGAATCCTCAGAGACTATACGTCAGACATCCGCTTCGGTGGATGAAGATATAGTCCGATCTCATGGGCGACCATGAGCATCTCGTTTTTCCTAATGAAGCGAGAGATCCCGCGAAGCGGGAGAACATTTGAACGGTCCTAAGGTAGCGAAATTCCTTGTCGGGTGGTCGGTAAGAAACTTGCCCGAATCCCGCGAAAGCGGGAGCACTGAGGAATGAGCTGTATTTGGTTAAGTCCTCCAAAGTAACTTTGGAGTGCTCCGGGAGTAATCCACGGAGCGGACACAGAATGAGCAAAATCATCTTTCGAAAACGCTAGATATAAAAGTTCTGTAGATAGAAATTCGTCGTGAAACATTTACCCAGTGATCCAACGTGGCTATATGCTGGAACATCCCATGCATCCTCTATGTCGAAAGGTACGAGGTGGGGACAATCAGCAGGGAAGATCCTTTTATAAGGAAACCCTCAGAGACTGCACGCCGCGCTCCGAGAAATCGGAGATGATACAGTCCGATCCCTGTAGCGATACAGGGGGCAACGAACTTTCGCGTTGCTGATAAAAAACGAGCGGCTATTGGCTTGTAGCAATTGGCTATTGGCTGGTAGCAGGTTAGTGCGCCTCGGTCATTGAACCGAGGACTCCGGTTAACCACCGGAGGGAACAACCGCGAGATTATCTTTTCTATTTAAAGAGCGTGCGAAGGCCGGACTTGCTCCGGGCTGAGCACCACCTTGAAGGGAAAGAGAGTCCGCGAGAGAAAACCGATAAGGTTTTCTTTCGTGCTAGTGAAGTTCCGACCCGCACGAATGGTATCACGGTGGGGGTACTGTCTCGACGCAAGGCCCGGTGAAATTGCAGACCAGGTAAAAATGCCTGGTGAATCGCGGTAGGACGAAAAGACCCTATGAAGCTTTACTGTACGCTGACATTGCACCATTGGTTTGAGTGCGCAGGATAGGTGGGACCCTTTGAAGCGGTTACTTTGGTAGCCGTGGAGGGGCCGTTGAGATACCACCCTCTTGGGCTGATGTTGCTCACGGGTGGTGTTAGAAGAGTTTGGTTAGATGTTGCTTCTCGTTGGTCGAAGTAGTGGTTAGTAGGTAGTGGCTAGTAGTTAGTTTTGTACTAACCACTAACCACTAATCACTGATTACTTCTGAGACTCGAGTATGAAAACTTTCTTATCCGAACATTTCTACCACCACCCAGACAGTGTTTGCTGGGCAGTTTAACTGGGGCGGTTGCCTCCTAAAAAGTAACGGAGGCGCACAATGGTTCCCTAGCACCGGATAGAAATCGGTGTGGTCGTGTAATCGCACAAGGGAGCCTCACTGTGAGACGTACATGTCGATCAGCAGCGAAAGCTGGTGATAGTGATCCGGCAACCGAGCATCTAAACCATGCTCTTACCACGTGGGTGGGTTGTCGCTCAACGGATAAAAGTTACTCTAGGGATAACAGGCTGATTGCTCCCAAGCGCCCATAGCGACGGAGCAGTTTGGCACCTCGATGTCGGCTCATCACATCCTGGGGCTGGAGAAGGTCCCAAGGGTTTGGCTGTTCGCCAATTAAAGTGGTACGCGAGCTGGGTTCAGAACGTCGTGAGACAGTTTGGCCTCTATCCTCCGCGATCGATTGGATTCTTGCGAGAATTTGCTCCTAGTACGAGAGGACCGGAGTGAACGAACCTCTGGTGTACCTGTTGTCGCGTCAGCGGCACTGCAGGGTAGCTATGTTTGGAAATGATAACCGCTGAAAGCATCTAAGCGGGAAGCATATCTCAAGATAAAGAATCCCCATAATCCCCCCGGAAGACTACCGGGTAGATAGGCTACAGGTGTACGTGCAGCAATGCATTCAGCCGAGTAGTACTAACGGGAGATTGAACATATACATTTTCGTATAGCACCGCCGGTGCGTACGAACGTTTCACATTCGTGAAACGCCGAGTATCTGTGCTGTTCATGTCGTATGTCGCAGGCGATACGTGGATATACCACGAAACGCTCTTTTGATTCTTCCTCCGAACGTTATGCGAACGTTCTGTCCTGGTATCTATTGCGAGAGGGTCACACCCGTTCCCATTCCGAACACGGCAGTTAAGCCTCTCAGCGCCGATGGTAGTGTGGCATGCGCCATGTGAGAGTAGGTCGATGCCGGGACAGAGCGTTCTCAAGTGCACGGAAGAGAAACCTACGGTTTCCCTTCCGTGAGCCATCCTTTCCCTAAATGGTGCGCCTCCAGACAAGCAGAGCTTGTCTTCAGCGCATTATTAAATTGGTTTCATATTTCTGCGTCTGTCTTCGGCGCGTTTTTTACTTGGCTTCATCTATCTGCGCCTGTCTTCGGCGCTTTTTTGCCATGCATTTGATTCATCGACCGTTGTATGCGAGAGTTGCGAGGTGCTTTCTATTGTTCAATTTTTCCTCGGTCTTGCGATCTGTTTTGTGCTGAGGCTCCTTCCCTGGAGGCCGCCGAATGTAGAACCGATTACGGCGACACTCATGCCTTTTTCAAAGCGTTTTGGCCCTGCGGGTGGCATTCTTTTTGCGTTTCTTTCCATCGTTCTTTTCGATGCGTTTACATCCGGCATCGGCACGTGGACGTGGGTGACGGCAGGCACATTTGCGCTTATTGGTGGTGTCGCTTCACCCATTCTTCGTAGCAGGAAAGGATCGATACCGTATGTGGTCTACGCAATTGTTGCCACGCTCTTTTTCGACGCAGTCACAGGAGTGGCCATGAGCTCGCTCCTCTTTGATATGAACTGGAAAGAAGCAGCTATCGGACAGATTCCATTCACGATCAACCACCTCCTCGGCAATATCGTGCTGGCAGCCGTGATGAGTCCACTGATCGAGCGATGGGTAACTGAGAACCCTCGTCTAAAAGTCGGTTTTTTGGCTAAGGCATAAGCATAAACGGCAACACTAGCCTGAAGAATTTGACTTCTGTGGACGCGAGAGAAGAATGGTCTAAATTTCTCCCCCTTATCAATGACTGGTTCAACAAATTTCGTGCAACGCCCCGTTGATGTTGTTTTTAAGCAGCTTCATGACAAACCTGAACTAAGACCAGAGCTAAGGAGATGGTTAAGGACATTTGGAGACTCACAGACGAGAGAGCATATTGCTAATGTATTGCATTTGCATCTTCCAACTATCCCCGATGTTCAGGGCAAAAAGGCGGCGGTTAATGAGATCATTGATCTAGTCATTCGAACACATGAAGACGTAGCAACCGTGGAAGATCCTTCATGGGCTCCCAGAAGAGTAAAGGTTTAACACGTGAAAGCTTGTCGTTTGATCAATTTGGCCTTTCGCGATTTCAAAAATTTCATTCAGAACGTGGCGTTACCCTTGCCTCGACCTTCGACTTCGCTTCGGACGACGCTAGACTGTGCGTATGCTTGAGAGAATCCAGAAGATTTTATCTGCCCGAGGGATTGCCTCGCGCCGCTCTTCGACTTTGCTCAGAGCGACGCTAGACTACAGCCATGCAACAGAGGCTGCAGAAGATTTTGTCGGCGAGGGGTATCAGTTCGCGTCGAAAGGCTGAAGAGTACATCGAACAGGGTTTGGTGAAAGTGAACGGCAAGGTAGTGAAACTGGGTGATAAGGCAGATCCAGAGATCGACAAGATCGAAGTGGATGGCAAGGTTCTGGAGGAGAGGGCAACGATGAAGTACTTCGTCATGATGAAGCCCGTCGGGGTCGAGACCGTGAATATTACCCGTACTACTGGCACCCGCACCGTCCGTGATCTGCTCCCGAGGCCCCTCCAGGGCAAAGTGTTTCCAGTCGGGCGTCTGGATAAGGATTCCTCCGGCCTACTCCTCTTCACGAACGATGGCGTACTTTCGTATCGACTCACACATCCCAAATTCACACATGATAAAGAGTACGAGGTGATTGTGGATCGACCGATTACGCCGATGGTATGTCGGCAGATCGAAGAGGGGATCGAGATGGATGGGTCACGGACCAAGCCACTCAAGGCCAAGAAGGTTGGGCCTACAATACTGCGTATCATCCTCACAGAGGGCAAAAACCGACAAATCAGACGCATGATCCAGCACGTCGGATTTACCGTGAAAGAGCTGCGTCGCATCAGAATAATGACGCTTACGGATCCAGAGATGAAGATCGGAACGGTGCGGGAGCTTTCCAAGAAAGAACGTGAATTGTTGCTGCAATCAGTAGGCTTAGAGAGTGATTAGTGGCTAGCGGCTAGTTTTGCACTGCCTACTCATCACTAGCCACTAAACACTTCTTCGTCTGTTCACTTCTTCCATTATCATTCATACTCTTTCTCGTGAAACTCTCCCTCATCTCCCACGGTGCCGCGCGTGAAGTCACGGGCACATGTCACGAAATTAAAGTCGGCGACAAATCGATTCTTCTGGATTGCGGGATGTTTCAAGGTAAGCGTAGTGAATCTCAAGAAAAAAATGCGACACTGACGTTTGATCCCAAGAAGATTGATGCCGTCATTCTTTCGCATGCGCATATCGACCACTCTGGCAGACTGCCACTCCTCTACAAGCGTGGATACAACGGTCCTATTTTCTGCACATACGCGACCCAGGATCTGACGGAAGCCATGCTCCAGGACAGTGCGTACATTCAGGAGAAAGATGAGGACTTCTTCCGTCGTCACTACCCGAATTCGATGATTCCCACACAGGGACCGCTCTACACCATGAATGATGCTACAGAATGCATCAAACTGTGCGTGGGGAAGAACTATGGCGAGGTATTTCAAGTGATTCCCGGTGTTACGTGTCAGTTCATCGAGGCAGGGCACATTTTAGGCTCGGCGATGATCTTGCTCACGATCGACATGGGTGGTGGCAAGACAGTGCGATTTGGCTTCTCGGGCGATGTTGGACGTTCCACGCTACCTATCATCCGTGATCCTGAACCGATGCCACCGGTCGATTATCTGATCTGTGAAAGTACGTATGGTGATCGTTTGCATGACAGTATTCTGACTGCAAAGGACAAGCTCCGAGATGTGATCATCAAAACTGCGAAGAGGGGAGGGAAGGTGCTGATCCCTGCATTCTCACTCGAGCGAACGCAAGAAATTGTCTATGACTTGCACGTGCTCTGGGATGCCAAAGAGATACCAGCGATTCCGATCATCATCGATTCTCCACTTGCAAATCGTGTGACTGAAATTTTTCGCAAGCACCCAGAGTGTTACGACGACGAGATGTATGAGCGTTTTCTCCGCAAGGCACATAGTCCATTCCAGTTTTCACTCGTGACGTACACTGAGAGCGTAGAGGACAGTAAGGCTCTCAACGGTCGCCCTGGACCACTACTCATCATGGCAGGAGCTGGTATGTGTGAAGCAGGTCGCATCCGTCATCATCTAAAAAATGAGCTCTCGGATCCTAAAAATACGTTTTTGGCAGTTGGATTCATGGCTGAGAATACGCTTGGTCGCCGCATCATCGATCCGCAGTACACCGATGTCAAAATCTTCGACGAGATCGTGAAAAAGAAAGCGGAGACCGTCTACATCAACGCGTACTCCGGACATGCAGACAAGAATGATCTCGATCGATTGATCCAAAATATTCCGAAACTGAAAAAACTATTTCTCGTGCACGGAGAAGAGAGGGCGATGTTTGCCTTGGCAGAACGCACTACGATAGCACAGCCGACAGCCATCGAAATGCCAGAGAGGGCGAAGGAGTACGTAATTCAGTAGAAATGACCATAATTGATTTGCTGTAAAAAAATAGTATGATACTATATTGTCGTGCATATTCATGAGAATATATCTCCCAGTACATACCCTCCCTCGCAGTTTGGGAATACCAGGCATGCGCGAATTTCCCATCTCCAAGACTTTGTCAGAGAACAGTCGTTGCAGTACGAACAAGCATCCCTTCCTGAGTTGAAGGCAGTCGGTTCGTGGGATGCATTTGTGCGATATGCACAGCAATGGATGAAGCGATCAAAGCATTCGATTGGCGAAAAAAGCGAGGTTAATGGTTTAGCAGCCGAATACTTGATGCAGTCCATGTTGCAAGCCTATGTTCGTAGTCAGGTTCCAAACGAACAGGTAATACGATTTTGGGATAATGCAGACCCAGTACCTGATGGATACTCTCTGCGGCCACTTTCAGAATGCAATTGGTCTTTAGAAGATGAGACACAAGGAAAAACAATGACGGAGTTCGATAGCATTCTCATAGAAAAGAGTTTTCGGACCGATGGAGCTCCTCGGTTGTATTGCATCGACTCTACTACCAGCAGTGCGTATTACAGCGCTCGCAAGATGCGAAAGCAGGCAAAAGCGATGCGTCCGTTCGTGAGAGCGATGCAAAGGCAGTACAATCAAAGAGTCCACCAAGTTCTATTTCAGATGCCATATTCACAAGATAGTGCTGAGCATGAACAATCTCGCATGAGAGAATACGGCATGCACTCCGTTTCCTTTTTGCAGGGGGCATGTGGTAAGGCAGTGGAAGCAATTGCAGGCTCTATTTTGTCGCAGATTCCATTAAAGCAAACACTTGATGCTAAGAGAGGACGTTCTTAGAGTCCCAATTCTCCTGCCACACCTCTCATTGCTGAAAGCGTCAGATCGATCATTTCATCGAGTGTGATACCAAGCAACTCTTCGCATTTTTTGATTTGCTCACGATCCACCTGTGCCGCAAAGCTCTTATCCTTGAGCTTCTTCTTCACACTCGAAACTTCCACATCCGCGATCTTCTTACTCGGCCGCACATATGTCACAGCGATGATGAAACCTGTCAGTTCATCCACGCAGTACAAGGCTTTTCGGAGCATCGTATCGAGCGGATATTCAGCTCCAAACCTATGTGCGTAGTGTGCACGGATGTCAGCGAGTAGTTCATTGGGTGCACCGATCGTCGCGAGCATCTTCTGTAGTTCCTCGCCACAGTGTTTCTCCGCATCTTTATCCAGACTGTCCCAATCCAGATCATGCAGCATGCCTGCTACTTTCCACGTCTCGGGGTCGCCTCCAAACTTTTTTGCTAACGCTTCCATAGCCGCACCGGTTGCGATGAGGTGTGCCTTTGTATTCGTAGCGTGGGTTTCCAGGAGGCCGTGCGCGGCAGGGAGCAGATGACCGTAGTTGGCGTGCTCAAGCAGATGGGCGGAGTCGGCGGTGGGTAATGATTGTGTTGAGGAGTGGTTAGTGGCTAGTGGTGAGCGGCTAGTAATACTAGCCACTACCTTCTGACCACTAACCACTTTTTCCGGTTTCATAATCGGAAACAGCACCACATCTCTCAGGTTTTCCTGCGCAGTCAGTAGTGCCACGATGCGATCGATTCCCATTCCCCAGCCCGAACACGGTGGGCAGCCGTACTCAAGGGCTTCGATGAACTCATCGTCTTTGCCATGCGCGTCAGCGTCTCCTCCTTTTTTGGCTTCGGCTTGGACTCTGAAGCGTTCGGCTTGGTCGACGGGATCAACTAGTTCCGAGTACGCATTCACGATTTCCCAGCCGCCAACAACCAGCTGGAATCGGTCTGTGACATCCGGACGTTCATCGTTTCTGCGCGCAAGAGGCGAGAGATCAATCGGATGCTCGGTGATGAATGTCGGCTCAACAATTTTCGGTCTACTCACTTTTTTATAGAGCTGATCGATCAAGTTTCCTCGGCCCAGTTTGCTGACATCAAGATCGAGCTGAATTTTCTTTGCTTTCATTTCTTTTCTGAGGTCATCGGCCGTTTCGCACTTTTCATAATCAATTCCACAGTCGCGTTTGATTACTTCTCGTAGTGAAAGCGTTTCCCATTTTCCTCCAAAGTCGACTTCGATCAGCTTGCCGTCACGGTTCGGAATCTTCGCTTTCGTCGTGCCGAGTGTTTTTTTCAAAATCGTCTGCAGCATCTTCTCTGTGAACTGCATGTTGTCCCGGAAATCCCAGTAACTCGCGTAGTGCTCACACATCGTAAATTCCTGCAGGTGTGACGGATCCATGCCTTCGTTCCTGAACACAGGACCGATGCTGAACGTGCGATCAAAGCCACCAACCAAGCATTCCTTCTGATGCGTCTCGAGTGCGATGCGGAGGAACACGTCCAGATCCAGCGCTTCGTGATGCGTCGTGAAGGGTGTGGCGAGTGCGCCCGAAGCAGAGTTCACGAGCACGGGCAGTTCGACCTCCGTAAACGCGTGCTCCCAATAGAACTCACGCATTGCCTTGATGAAGTTCGAACGGAAGAGAAACCGTTGCATGCTCTCTTCGCTCGACATGGTGTCTAGGTAGCGGTGACGGTAGATGGTCTCGCGGTCACTGACCCCGTGCCACTTTTCCGGCGGCTGACGGAGTGCCTTCGTGAGCATCGACCATTCTTTGACCAGGATCGTTGGCTCACCTTTCTGTGTGGTAAACGCCGTGCCAGACACACCAATCCAATCGCCCAGATCGATAGCCTCCAGCATCAGCGCATATTCCTCTTTCCCTATCTCTTCCTCACGAAACGCGATCTGCATGCGACCGGTCTGATCCTGTAGTGTCGCGAATGTCAGTTTGCCCATATCGCGGAAGAGCACCACTCGTCCTGCGATAGTCGCCTTCGCTTTCTCCTTCAGTGTTCGTGCTTCTGCCAGCATGTGACTGCGCTCGAACTTGGGAGCGTAGGGAAGACGCTTCATCGAACGCAGTTTCTCCGCTTTGGCGTGACGGATGGGATCCATGGCACGCAGTGTAGCGGTTTCGGAGAGACCCGTCAGCTTCGTTCTATGCTAGCTTTTCTCCTTCTCTACCCTCAGTACGAATTTTGGCATCTCACCCTTTGATGGTTTGGATCTCCAGAATCCTACTTCGTTCGGAGGAGCAAACGCGAATCTACTGCCGGGCTGAAATGCTCTCTCTGTCTTCCACTGCCCATCACTTCCCTTAAAAGCGCAAAAGAATTGCTCTCCATGTGTCAGAACCACATCATTTTCTGTAGCAATAAGGGGATGCTTTGTGTAGTAACTTGCATGGTATTCAATTCCTGTAATCGAGATTGCATCCTTTGCAGATACTTTTTCTATTGGGCTGAAAGGATATTCACGTACGTATTCTACTATCGCATTAGGCGTTGTCAGACCTTTCTGTGCTCCAACAGAACGATAGTAACCAGATCCGTCTTTCTGGCTCGCCTCGATGGCAAGAGTGTCAACCTGCTCTTTTTCCCGATTGATTACTAGTCTGATGTCAGCAATCAAGGCGTCGATATCGTCTTGCGTGACCTTTCTCGATGGTGCAATTGTATTCGAGAATGATTCCAATTTCTCATAGATAAGTTCCACCGCGTATCCTCGAGCTGAGTTGCGCATCCCTTCTTCGCCACCCCAGCTATCCCATTCTTGAGACCAATTGGAGTAATTAGTTGAAATCACTTTTCTTTCGAATTCCGCGAGTTCGTTTCGTAGAGTATGCATGATAATTGGGATTCCTGTATCGACAAATGATGTTTGCGCTGAGGATGCTTCGATGAGCGCTTCGTACATAGCGTTCTTTTCTTCATTCAATTTATTTTGAGTTCTGCTCTTCCATTCACTTACTTCGGACTGAGAATCTGTAGAAATAACGTTCCAATATTCCATGTATCTCTGTAACGCGAATTGTTCGGCTCCACGCAACTCTTCAGCATTTACGATTTCAAATTTGCCATTCGTTCTTTCTTTGATGTACCCCGTGGCGTTATTCACAAATTTTCGATAGAGCTCATTTTGGATATTTCGTAGTCTTCGTTTTATTTCTTCCGTTTTCTGAGACGCAAGGTCGGCATACTCCTCTTTATGAAGTACATCCAAAATGCTGACCTGTGGCACGAGTGTCAGTGCCGATTGCCCAAAATATGCCATGTAATGCGTTTCACGAGCGCTGCGATTGGCAGCATGCGGATCGTAGTCTTTTCCATCTGGGAACCAACCAGCGTAGATTTGACCGAAGTTTAATACAGAACCATCACTTGTCTTCGCAACACCTGCAAGCAGTTCTCCTGGCGTTGCACGCATCAACTCTTGTTCAGATGCGGAGTGATATTCGACCGATGCTTGTAACTGTCCATGCAGAACACGCGCACCCATGACTGCGAGTCCAATTGGTAACATGACCCATCCTGCGGAAGCACCAAGTGCAGTAGCGACAGATGCTCCTGATGCCCAGGCTGAGTACGCAACAGCTGAGCCATAGATCATTCCACCCATAGAGATCAAACCATCTGCAATAATGATAGGCCGCGCGGTCTCATAGAAGGCACGTAGCTCAGGATTTTTTGTGTGTGCAATTTTTGACTCATTTTCCATATAGTCCCATGCACAGAGAACAGCACCGAATCCATCGAATGCGAAACCAGCTGCATTCCATACAATCCGTACATTGCGTGCACGATCAGCAGTGCGCAGAATACGCGCGACTTCAGTCGCCTTATCTGCAGTAGATCCTGCCTTCATGGCACCAACAAGGAGTGCTTTTGCTTTTGTACTCTCTCGAATTTTTATCAATGTGTCAGGGTTGACGTCGTCGATTGCTCGCAGAAAGTTTTGCATTTCATCTGCAGACAGATTCGCATTCTTAAGAAGATTAACCACTTGCTCATCCGCCATCAGCATATTGATTTGTCTGTTGAAGTTGGTGGCTTGTCGTGATTCCTGGGCTGCTTCCAGAGCTGCCCCAGACACGGCACCTGCTGCCGTACCATTGGGTGCCCATTCCTGTTGAAATGCCCGAGAATTGTAGTCTTCCCTGACACGGGTAGATGCTCTGTTTGCCGATGCCGTATCTCCTGAACTCGACACAGGATTGCCCTGTGCATCCACAACCGTTCCATCCTGACGGACAACTCTGAAGCTGGTCTCAGGTGCCGCTGGATTTCTTACCTCCTCTGCATGTGTAGCAGGAACGGGGCCACTATCGACAACTCCATCGCCAGCTGCTTTCCTCATCTTGGGTTCAGAGTCAGCTGTGGTTCCAGCACTTCGTGCTTCTTCGGTATCCACTGGTCGAGCGTCGGTAGAAGCTGCTTCGCTTGTGGATGCAGCATTACGAGGCGCTTCTGGCTCTGCAGCATTATTCGTTGCCTGCCTCGCTCTTTCTGCGGCTGCTTCCTCTTTCATCTTGAATTCATGCTCAGCGAACGACTTACTCATATCAACTCTGAATTCCTCTGGTTTTGTATGTCCAGCATTTTTGTAGAGCATTTCGACAATTGGAGACTTTGCTTCGTTTACCATCTCTCTAGTTAAAGTTTTTCCATATTTGTGCAAACTATCACTCATGCCATTTACTACGTTCTCGACACTCGCAATTTGTTCCTTGCTGAAATAATTTCCAAAACTATTTGGACCGTACTCTTTCATCACTCTCAGTTCTTCTTGCAAATGAATCCAGCGCTGCATTTGCTGATCAACATTGTTTGCATTTACTGCCTTTAGCCATCCGCTAATTTCCTTCCAGTGGTAAGCCTTACCGACAATAGTATTTCGCATCAAACTTAATTTTATTGCCTTCATTCCATCCTTTTTCCAAATTTGACTTTGCAAAAGATGCTTGCCCATATATGCCGGCCACGCTGCTGATTTTACCAATGATCGTACAGGCGTGAGGAATATTCCCTTGGGTATCAATTTATCCCATCTACCGTTAATCAGCCGTGCGGTTTGGACGCTGATCATGTATGCGGCACCAGTGCCTCCCCAAACCATGAAGTAGTCACTTGGCATTTTTCCAGTAGCAACCCATTCGGCAGTTTTGCCCACAACTTCAAAAGGTCGTGTTACGGCTCTTCCCATTACATCGACAACAACAAATTTCCCATCCTTCAGTACTAGCATAAGGCCTCGTGCTGCTAGTTGATCGTATGCCTTCTCTGGATCATTTTTAAATAAATCGTAAAAGTAGGTTGTATGCTCTCCTATAAGATTAATGGCCTTTTTGCCAGTGTCACGCATCTCGTTCGCCATTCCCAATGCTATTCCCGCTGGAGCAGTAAGCACACTCGATGTGTTGGAACTTTTGTCACCAGGTTCTTCCGTTTCATTTTTTCCATTCCACCATCTCTGTATTTTATGAACTCCCAACAGTCCCAAGCCTGCGGCACCCAAGGAAAGGGACCACTTTGCAGCTTTCTTGAGCCATCCTTCTTTCCCTTCTGTACCAAATGCTTTGCGCCAGAGCCAGCGCAGTGCCAAAAATCCCACTACTCCTCCCGCGATATAGCCTGCCTTTGTGTAGGGACTACCTTGCATAAAGTCTTCTCCGATATCATTGATTGTTTTCTTCACACTTTCACCAAAAGTTTTAGGTGCGTCGTTCGTAGCTTCTACCTTCGTCACATTCTGAGTGTCAGTATTTGTTGGTTGAACATTCAGAGATGTCATAAGTGCGTCTAGATTTTTTTTCGCGACTCCCGCAGGACCGCGTCGAGCCAATTCTACGATATTTCCCGTAATTGTTGCCCTAATCTTGCTATCTAGATTTTCTAAAGCTTTATTCCAATACTCTGGAGTAGATCCAGCATTCCCAGCATTTTCAATGAATTGACTCCACTGATCCACTGAAAATGTTCCGGGATTTTTGAGGGATTCCGCTACCTCCGGACCTTGTGTGCGGAAGAGCAGGCGTTCCTCGCGGATGAATGATGTGTGCTTGAACATTGTGATAAGTGGTATGAATTATTTTTCTTTTGGCTGTAAGAGGCGCTGATATGCACTGCGTGCACCATCTCGAATGCCGACGACGAATGCATCGCCGACACGCTCCGTAAAGTCATCCAAGAATTGCTCGGCACGCCCAATTGTCCTAAAAATTGGATTTGTTGATGATGTTTTTTGGTGTTGAGACATTTCTCTATATTTTACCATAAATTAGTCATTTTTGGAAGATTTTTGAGCCCAACGTACGGATTCCCCTATATTTCCTTGACTCCCTCCAAACCGCCCCCTATCCTGCCTCCGCTCCAGTTTCTGGAGACCCACGTTCCGATTCGTCTCCCCTAGGGGAAAAACGAATGCGAAGGAACCTCTAGAGCCTTTCCATACGGTTTCCATGGCCCTCGGTCTCATTGCTAAAAAAGTCGGCATGTCTCGTGTCTTCCTGCCAAGCGGGGAGTCAGTGCCTGTAACGTATCTGGAAGTGCCAGAAAATCGCATCATTCGCACCAAGACAAAGGAGAAGGACGGGTACGAGGCTGTTGTCCTCGGCATTGGCGAGAAAATCATGAAGACACGCAAGGGCAAGGAACACAAGAAATATCGTGAGCAGAAAGAGTTCCAGGTGCCTTCTCTTGATGGTCTAGCCCTTGGTAGCACGGTTTCTGTCGCAACGCTCCCAGCAGAGAGCATGGTGACAGTGACTGGTATTAGTAAAGGAAAGGGTTTCCAGGGTGTCATGAAGCGTCACAACTTCGCAGGAGGTCCACGCTCACACGGTTCACACTTCAAGCGCGAGCCAGGATCCGTGGGAATGCGCACTTGGCCAGGTCGTATCCATAAAGGAAAGCGCATGGCAGGACACATGGGTCTGGAGACGATCACCTTGAAGCATCGCCCTGTGATTGTGTCGGATGAAGCCAAGAACATCGTTGCCATCAAAGGCCCGATTCCGGGTCCGAATGGAAGTTTTGTGAGTCTCACCCCTGAAGCATGACCATCGATCTCTACACCAGCACAGGCACGAAGAAGGGGACAGTAGAACTGCCTACCAAACTCTTTGGTGCACGTATCAACAAAGGACTGATGCACCTCGCTCTCGTGATGCAGCAGGGTAACCGTCGGTTGGCTGTCGCACATGCGAAGAGTCGTGGCGAAGTTGTGGGATCAACAAAGAAACTCTTCCAACAGAAAGGAACAGGTAACGCACGTCGTGGTCCAAAACGCAGCCCGATTCTACGCGGTGGAGGAAAGGCGTTCGGTCCGAAGAAAGAAGCAAACTTCACTCGATCAATGCCAAAGAACATGCGCCGTGCCGCTCTCTTCTCAGCACTCTCACTCCGCGCTAAAAACGGCGAAATCGTGGCTTTGGAGAGCTATCCTGAGGATGTGAAGACCAAGACATTTGTGGCACTGCTCAAGAAATTGCCAGTACCGATCGGACGCAAAATCATCTTCGTCCTCGGAGGAAAGCACAAAGGTTTGGAACTCTCGGCTCGTAACGTTCCGGGTATCAAAACACTGACAGCAAATTACCTGAACCCCGAGGATGTACTCAGTTCTCACGCGCTCGTATTCATGACCGATGCGATCCGCGTTGCAGAGGAAACGTTCTCACGGAAAGAAAAAAAGGAACAAGAGGAAATAAATGAAACCAAGGAGAAAAAGCCGAAGGTCGTGAAAAAGACATCCTCGAAATCCTCTCGCTCCTCTACTTCTTCTGCTTCCTAACCGATGCATCTCTCTACTGTCATCATCGGCCCCGTTGTCACGGAGAAGGCAGAAGCCATGAAGACGCAGAAGACGTATGTCATTCAGGTGCGCAGTGAATCGACGAAAGTTGATGTCAAAAATGCTCTCAAGCAATTCTACGATGTCGATGTGTCCTCGATCCGTGCACTACGTACGCGTCCAAAAGTACGAAATCTCGGTCAGGGTAAGACACTCGAGAAGCGACACCGCACCAAACGCATGATTGTGACACTTTCAAAGAAAAGCAAAGCTCTTGATCTCTCTACTCTTCGCGCCTCCTAAGCCCCATGCCAGTTATTCAGCAGAAACCAACGACTCCAGGACGACGTCAGATGACGATCGCGGATTTTTCTGAGCTCACGAAGAAGCGCCCTGAAAAGCGCCTCAGTCGTGGAAAACAGAGAATTTCAGGTCGCAATAACTTGGGTCGCGTCACGGTGCGTCACCGTGGTGGAGGACACAAGCGTCTCCTTCGAGACATCGATTTTGCACAGCGCGACAAGCAGAACATTCCTGGTCGCATCGCTGCGATTGAGTACGATCCAAACCGCTCCGCACGCATCGCACTTGTTCACTACATCGATGGTGACAAGCGTTACATCCTCGCAGCCGAGGGCTTGAAAATCGGTGACGAGGTCGTGGCCGCTGATCGCACAAAAGTGAAGCCAGGAAACCGCATGCAGATGAAGCACGTCCCTGTTGGGTATCGCATGTACAACATCGAGCTACAGATCGGAAGAGGTGGCCAGATTGTGCGCTCTGCCGGAAGCAGTGCTGTTCTCGTCGGTTTCGACGATCCACATGCACTCGTAGAACTCCCGAGTGGCGAGATGCGCAAAATCCGTGGCGAGTGTTATGCCTCGATCGGCTCAGTCAGTAACCCAGATCATCACCTGATTAGTTACGGCAAAGCCGGACGCATGCGCTGGCTCGGCAAGAAGCCACAAGTGCTTGGTAAGTCCATGAACCCAGTCGATCACCCACATGGAGGAGGTGAAGGTCACTCTCCTATTGGTCTTACTCATCCCAAGACTCCGTGGGGTAAGCCTGCTCTAGGCGTTCGCACGCGCAGAAAGAAGAAGAGCACGGTGATGATTGTTCGTGCTAGACGTGCGAAAAAGTCGAAAAAATAGTGTATAGTCTTTTGGCTCTTTATCTAGGTCTCCTCCTCATTACACCCCATGCATCGCATTCTCCTCCCACTCATCGTTGTCGCCGTCATTCTTAGCTCGACGGCATTCTAGACTTTGCTCCTCACCTTTATTTCTCCTCTGATGATCTCGTAACTTCTTTTCTCCCCCTCTTTATCTCCCCCGAACGCGGGGGAGAGAAGACAAGGAAAGATCTCTCTCTACTCTCCCATGACTCGCTCTCTCAAGAAAGGCCCACACGTTGACCCTCGTCTCCTAGGCAAGGTGATGAAGATGGTTGCAGCTCAAGAAAAGAAGATCATCAAAACGTGGTCGAGGGACTGCGATATCCCACCAGAATTCGTTGGATTCACATTCGCTGTCCACAATGGCAAAGAGTTCATGCCTGTGTACGTTACAGAGCAAATGGTCGGTCACAAACTGGGCGAGTTCTCTTGGACAACCAAATTCAGAATCCACGGAGGAAAGATGTCTGCCGCCCAAGCCTCAGCTGCATCTGCACCTACTCCTGCCCCTGCTCCTAAGAAATAATTCTCATGCACGCTTATCTCCATTCCGCCCACCTACGCCTTCTTACACTCTTACCTTTACAATTACTCCTCCCTTAAAACAACGTTTTCCCCGCTTCGGCGGGTGAATGCGCTCCTCGTCTCACACTCTCTCACGCAGTATGCACGCTTATCTCCATTCCGCTCGGCTCGCTCCCAAAAAGGCCAACCTGGTTGCTAGGATGGTTCGTGGGATGCCAGTACCTGATGCTGTGGAGCTACTGAGGCGTACAAACAAGAAGGGCGCTCGTTTGATCGAAGGTGTCTTACGCTCTGCGATAGCAAATGCATCGCACACGTTCAAGCAGGATCCTCAGACAATGGTTGTGAAGACAGTGATCGTGAATCAAGGCATGGCGTATCAACGTGGTGTGCCGATGGCTCGCGGTCGTGTGCGTCCGATCAAGAAGTTTATGTGCCATATCAGCGTGACGCTCGGTCACCCGGAGGAGAAGAAGGCGAAGAGTACAAAGAGTACAAAGAAAGAAAGTGCCTCCTCGAAATCTTCGCACTCCTTGAAATCTTTGCCTTCCACCAAATAACTATGGGACAGAAAGTAAACCCCAACGGCTTCCGCATCGGATTCACTCGCACGTGGCCGAGCACGTGGTTTGCCACGAAGGGTAAGTATCGTCAGAACCTTCTGGAAGACACGCTCATCCGTCGTTTCCTGATGGCGAAGTTCAAGGACTCTGGCATTAGTCAGATCGAGATCGAGCGCGGCAAGAAAGTCTCAGTACTGATTCACAGCAGTCGCCCAGGTGTGCTCATCGGTAAGCAGGGCGCGCAGATCGAAGAGCTCCGCAAAGAGCTGGAGAAGAAATACACAGGTTCCTTCGAAGTCAACGTTCGTGAAGTGCGCAATCCTGAAGCAGATGCAGCATGTATCGCAGAGGGGATCGCCAGTCAGATCGAGCGCCGCATGCCCTATCGTCGTGCATGCAAAATGGCGATGGAGAAGGCAATGCAATCTGGCGCTATCGGAGTCAAAATCTCAGTATCAGGTCGCTTGAATGGCGCTGAAATCGCACGTGATGACTCATTTAAGAACGGTAACGTTCCACTACAGACGCTGAGAGCCAACATTCAGTTTGCAACACGTCACGCAATGACTGCGTATGGAACGATTGGTGTGCAGGTGTGGGTCTACAAAGGTCTTGTCTTCAAAAAGATTCGTGAAGCGAAGTCACTGAACATTCTTACATCTCTTCCAGACGCTGCCTAAATTCCCATGCTACAGCCTGCTCGCACCAAATATCGGAAGCACCACAGAGGCCGCGGTCAATTCGCCGGGGTGGCAACACGTGTCAATACTCTGGCGCACGGTAACTATGGACTGAAGAGCCTGGAAGCAGGGGAGATCACATCACGCCAGCTGGAAGCTGCACGTCGTGCGATCGCTCACGAGGCACAACGTGGAGGAAAGATCTGGATTCGCATTTTCCCGCACAAAGCTATCACCCGCAAATCTCCTGAGGTACCGATGGGATCCGGAAAAGGTTCAGTAGAATTCTACGCAGCAGTAGTGAAGCCAGGAACGATTCTCTTCGAGATGGATGGCGTACCAGAGCATCTCGCACGTGAGGCATTCCGCCTCGCCGGTCACAAACTTCCCGTTACCACCAAATTTATTCAACGCCTTCACAAGCACGCATGAGCACCACTCTCTCCATGATCGAGCTGCGTCGTCTGACGCTCGACGAGGTCCGTAAGGAACTCGCACTCTCGCGTTTCGAATACGCTAAGGTTCGCATGCACGTCCATACGCAGAGTGAGAAAAATCACGCCAAAGTGAAGAGTCTGCGCCGTCAGATCGCACGCATGGAAATGGCTTTGAGTGAGATGCGCGCCTCTTCTAAGGCAACAGAGGCTACGCCCACTCCGAAGAGTGCCGCGGTGAAGAAAAAAACTTCGAAAAAGACTGTGACACGCAAGGCAGTATCTGTATCTTCTGTTCCCAAGAAAAAGTAGTATCCTTCCTCTCTTATGCGCACCAAAACAGGACTCATCACATCGGCAAAAATGCAAAACACGGTCACCGTCACCGTGCACCGCTACGTGATGCACCCGACCTACGGCAAGAGGTACCGCAAGAGCAAGAAGTTCTTGGCTGATACCAATGGTATGGAACTCTCCATCGGGGACATGGTGCAGATCACTGAGTGTCGCCCAATCAGTAAGCGCAAGTGCTTCAAGGTCACTGAACTTCTGAAGAAGGCAGTGCAGGTTGAGACAACGTTTACAGATGATGATGTGGAAGGAGCGACCAGCAAGCGCGATCACCGTGATGCAGAGTACGTGAAAGAAAAGAAAGCAGTTTCCTCCCCCGCAGCATGATCCAGCAACAGACCGTCCTCAACGTGGCTGATAACACGGGTGCGAAGACCGCCATGTGCATCAAAGTGCTCGGTGGTAGCCGCAGACGCTACGCAGGTGTAGGCGATATCATCGTGATTGCTGTGAAGAGTGCTGCTCCACGCGGTACAGTGCGACTGCACGCAGTGGAAAAGGCGGTTGTGGTCCGCACGAAGCACAAAGTACGCCGCAAAGATGGAAGCGCTATTCGATTCGATGACAATGCTTGCGTGATCATCGACGCAAACGGCGAGCCCAAAGGCACACGTGTCTTCGGTCCTGTCGCACGCGAGATCCGCACTGCTGGTTATCAGAAAATCATCTCTCAATCCCCAGACGTTCTCTAACCCTCCCATGAAACTCAGCAAAGGTGACGCTGTCATCGTTATCACCGGCAAGGACAAAGGCAAGAAGGGCACGATAGTCCGTGTGCTCGCCAGTGAGAACCGTGTCGTTGTGACTGGTATCAATATGGTCACTAAGCACATCAAGAAGACGGCACAGAATCCGGGTAGCGTTGTGAAGTTCGAGCGATCCATTCATGCCTCCAATGTCATGATCCTCGACCCCAAGACGGGTAAAGGATCACGCATCGGCTACAAGCGAGAGGGGACAAAGAAGATCCGTGTCGCCCGGAAGAGTGGCACGCCACTCGAGAGGAACAAGAATGTGAAAGCAGAAGAGACAAAACTCAGCGCTGCCAAAGCTGCTCCAAAGTCGAAGTCTTTCTGGGGTAGCGGCAAGAGTGCTGGACCAGAGCCTGATGCAGCTGGTGCTCGCACTGAGGCAGAAGGTGTCAACAAAGCTACTGTCCACGTTCGTTCCGCAGGTCGCGGTTCCTAAAACTACTGATCATGGCTCACTCATCTCTCCACACTCGGCTCAAGAAAGACATCCCAGAGGCTCTCAAAAAAGAGCTGAAGGAGAGCAATATCATGGCGGTACCTAGACTCAGTAAAGTAATCGTGAACGTTGGACTCAATCAGAAGAAGTACGGAAGCAAGGATATCCAACAGTACATCGCTGAGACGATTGCGCTCATTACAGGTCAGCGACCAACATTCCGCAAAGGCAAGAAGTCGATCAGTAACTTCAACATCCGTGAGGGTATGATCCTCGGCTGCATGACGACACTACGCGGCAAGAACATGCACGACTTCCTGGATCGTCTGATCAGTTACGTACTCCCACGCATTCGCGACTTCCGTGGACTCCCTGGCAACTTCGATGGTCGTGGCAATTACTCGATTGGAATCATCGATCAGTCCATTTTCCCTGAGGTGCCAGCACCAGAAGCAAACAAGATCTTTGGAATGCAGGTGCAAATCGTAACAACAGCCGGAACAGACGAACGCGGCCGAGCCCTTATGCAACAGATCCATATTCCTTTCCGAAAAACTCCGAAGAAGAACATTGCACCTTCCGCATGATTACGCGATAATCCCTTGCCCCTATGGCTCGAACATCTCTCATCATCAGCTGGCAGCGACGACACGAAGAGCACGCGAAAGCGCGTGCCAAGGGCAAGAAACCCGAATTTTCGACTCGTGCCTACAATCGATGCAAGCTTTGCCACCGCAAGGGTGGTTACATGCGTTTCTTTGGTATTTGCCGTATTTGCTTCCGCGAGCTCGCCACCAATGGCGATGTTCCGGGTGTGAAGAAATCTTCCTGGTGATCTCGCTTCGCTCGATCTGACACTTTCCTATCACTCCATTTAATCCTCGATCTTCTCTACCTTCGTCCCATGACCTTCACTGATCCCATCGGCGATTTCCTCACCCGCATGCGCAATGCGCAGCACGGACGTCATACGCAGTGCCGTGCTCCATGGTCCAGGATCAAGCAGGAGATTGCAGAGATTCTGCAGCGCGAGGGCTTCATCCAGTCTGCAACAGTAGAAGGCGAGGGTGTGAAGAAGGAGATCGTTGTGGCCTTCAAGTCGGATCGTCCTGTGCTGGAACTGCGTCGTGTATCCAAGCCTGGTTCCAGGCAGTACGTACAAACGAGTGATGTCCGTGGACTCCTCCATGGTAGTGCGATGGCCCTCCTCTCTACGAGTAGCGGCATTCTGACGCACACCGAAGCAAAGCAGAAAAATGTCGGTGGAGAAATGATTTGTACCGTTTCCTAAACTATGTCGCGCATTGGAGCTAAATCCATCGGCCTACCAAACGGAGTGACCGTCGAGGTCAAGAATCGTGTTGTGCACGTCACAGGACCGAAGGGCGAACTGACGTACGCACTTCATCCGGAGATCGATGTCGATGTGGTTGAGAAGGAAGTGCTGGTGAAGCGCGTGAAGGAGAACGAGAACGCCAAGGCATATCATGGTCTCACTCGCAGTCTTCTCAAGAACATGATTATCGGCGTCGCCGATGGTCACAAGCGATCGATGGAGATCGTGGGTGTGGGATACAAGGTACAGCTGAAGCCAACGTCCCTGACATTCAGCCTCGGCTTCTCACATCCAGTGGAATTCCCACTGCCAAAGGGCATCACCGTGACGCAGGACGAGAAGAACAAGAACCTGATCACGATCCAAGGCATCGACAAACAGCTTGTCGGACAGGTCGCTGCGAATATCCGTGAGTACCGCAAGCCAGAGCCTTATAAGGGCAAAGGTATCCGCTACACAGACGAAATCGTCCGTCGCAAGCCGGGCAAAGCCGCTGCCGCGAAGGGCGCAGCATAATATCCTCCTATGGCTCAACTTAAGCATCAACACAGGCAACAGCGAAAGAAGCGCATCCGCGCCAAAGTGTTTGGTACGGCAGAGCGTCCACGTCTGACTGTCTATTGCTCGCTCACGAAAGTGACGGCTCAGCTGGTTGATGATGTTGAGTCTAAGACACTTGCATTCGCGACATCCAAGCCAGGAAAGAAGACGGTGAAAGATGCGACCGCAGTCGGCGAAACAATCGCTGCCGCTGCAAAGAAATTGAGTATTACTTCCATTGTGTTCGACCGCAACGGTCGCAAGTACCACGGGCGCGTGAAAGCGTTGGCCGAAGCGGTACGTGCAGCCGGATTGCAGTTCTAATTTCCCTCCCCTATGGCCAAGTCATCGAAACCAGATCGCAAGAAAGGCAACAAACACGGCCCCCGCCGTGAGCCAAGTGAGTACGAGGACGTAACGATTGCTATCGATCGCGTGACACGCGTGGTGAAGGGAGGTCGACGTATGCGCTTCCGTGCTGTTGTGGTGCTGGGTAACAAGCGTGGCAAGGTTGGACTCGGAACTGGCAAGGCTGGCGAAGTACAGATGGCCCTGCAGAAAGCGACACGTGATGCTAAGCGTCACATGATCATCGTTCCGATGCGTGGCGACAGCATCCCACATGAAGTGAACATCAAGCACAAGGCAGCTCGTCTACGTCTCATGCCTGCGAGCAAGGGAACGGGCATTATTGCCGGAGGTCCACTCCGCATTGTACTCGATCTGGCAGGCATCAAAGATGCGCTCTCCAAGTCATTCGGTACGACCAATAAGCTCGTGAACGCTCAGGCTGCGATCAAGGCGCTTGATAGTCTCCGCGGCGTACGCAAGGAGAAGGCTGCTCCAAAGGCTGCGACCTCCGAGGTGAAGGGGCACCCTGAAGAGAATCTGGACATCAAGACGGTCACTCGTAAGGATCTTGAGGATCGTCCGAAGGGAGTGATGGATCTAGGAAAGATTTAGAGTACGTAGTACGTTGTACGTCGTACGTAGTATTTTCTTAATGAACACACTTCTTATCCTCGCCCAGCACGGCTTTCAGGATTTTGAACTCTCCGGCACGCGCGATGCGTTACTGGATGCTGGATTCGATGTTGTACTTGGTTCGACCAGTGTTGGGCCATGCACAGGGAAATTTGGATCCATCGAACAGGCGACGGTCGCAATTGCAGACGTCGGTATCGAAGCGTTCGATCGTATCGCTTTCATCGGTGGGCCGGGTGCGGCAGTCTTGGCTGATGACGTCGATTGTCAGAGGATCGCAAAAGCGCAAGTAGACGCCAAAAAACCACTTGGTGCCATCTGCATCGCTCCGACTATTCTGGCCAAGGCGGGGGTTCTTCGAGGCAAGAAGGCAACGGTCTGGGACCGTGCGCACGAGCAAGCATCACTCCTCGAAGTATGTGGCGCAACGTATACCGGAGAACCGGTGACAGTCGACGGGCTGATGGTGACTGCCAATGGACCCGAGGCTGCACCCCAGTTTGGTCGAGTTTTCGCTGCTCTCTAACTTTACGTATTACGAAGGCAGCATTTTACAGCGCTGCACCAACAGTTCCAGTTCGTCCTTATATTGCTTGAGTCGCTGCCTTTTCAAATGCGTTGCGATCGTTACATGCATATGTATTTCTTGCAGACGATGCATTGCGTCTGTCGCTGCTCTTTGCATCGTTTCGACTCCTGACGCTTTCATTTTCCGTAGCTCCTGTTGCGCGTTTTCCATAGCTGTCATCAGCTCATCAAAGACGATTTTCCGAGCAGCCTGCATGCTGATACTCCGCTCAGCATGTGCCTTCTGTGTTTCCTCGGGGATACGCTTTACATCCCAGAACAGACCGATTTTTTCCATGGACCAAATGAACAGACCTGACCCGTCGAACTGCCACCAGCGTAGTCCATGCATCGCACTGTCGGGGAATGCATGATGATTGTTGTGCCAACCTTCGCCTGCAGCGAGCAATCCCACCAACCAATTGTTGCGGCTTTCATCTGTCGTTTCGAAATCGCGCCTTCCAAATGTATGGCAGATCGAGTTCACGCTCCATGTCACATGTGTCACCAAAAAAACACGTACACCTCCTCCCCAGAGGAGTCCCGTCCATCCTCCGATCAGATACGGAATAACCAACGAAAGAATCATCCAGAGCACCGTGTATCGACTCACAAACATCACCGTTTTGTCCTGCAGGAGGTGAGGCGCCCACTTCTGTATATCGGGTTTATGGTCAGCCATTGCATAGATCCAGCCTACATGTGCGTGCCAAAACCCGTGTAATGGACTGTGTGGATCTCCCTCTTCATCGGAGTGTGCGTGATGTTCGATGTGTCTAGCTGCCCAATCAGCAGGGGATCCCTCGAATCCTGCAGCACCCCCGATCAGTATCAGCCCCCTGAGCCACTCTGGAGCGCCGAAACTTTTGTGTGTCAGCATGCGGTGATAGCCAACTGTGATCCCTAGTCCGGTGAAAACATACAGGGCTGCGAGCAGAATCAGATCGCTCATGAATACGTATCGATTCCACAAAAGAAAGATTGCCCCGATGATCGAAAGGAGCGGTAGAAGTACGTACAGCACAATGATGAACTTATACATGCGCACTGACATCATTTGGATAGCGTGAATGACTCCTGACGAATTCGCAAGTGGTTCTTTATTTTAGCGCATTCATCGCACTCTCTACTTGCTCAGCTGACAGGTACAGTGTCGCACCCTTCCCCGTCGATGTTGCGTAGATATGACGGATGTTGATGCCCGCACCAGCGCACTTGCGTGCAACCTGTGCGATAGACCCTGGCTTATTTGGCATTTCGAACGCGATGACATCTGATGCTGACACAGGACCAATTTTTCCGAGAACCATTTTTGCGGTCTCTGGATCGTCTGTGACCAGATGTACGGTTGTCGTCTGCGGTCCCTCGGTACAGAACAGAGCATCGATGTTCACATCCGCAGCACGGAGCATGTCAGTCATATGCGCGAGCGAACCAGGACTGTTGGGGATGCCGATACTAAGCTGCGAAACGATTTTCATTGAAAATACAGTGCGGGCATTTTGCAGAACTTTACCGACATCGTCAATCCTCGTTTGGGTGCCTCTTTCTGTTTTCTGGAGCCTCAAATACCTCTCCTTTCCCCTTTACCCTACCCACTTTCTTCGGTAAGCTTCCCCTCCGCGTGACCGTGTTAAAGCGCTGAAGAAGGTCACCGGATGAATTTTCCCCTATCTTCATGTTGCATCAACTGAAACCCAATAGAGGTTCTACTAAAAAGCGACACCGCGTCGCTCGCGGATCCGGTTCTGGATCCGGCACAACTGCAGGTCGTGGAACCAAAGGACAGCAGTCTCGTTCAGGAAAGGGCCGACGCCTCGGATTCGAAGGTGGACAGACCCCAATGATCCGCAGACAGCCGAAGATCGGAGGCTTCACACACCCGCGTCGTGTAGAGAAAGAGGTCATCAATCTGAGCGTTCTCGAAAAGAAGCTGGAGGCAGGAACGTATGATGTTGCAGCTTTGAAGAGCCGTCGTATTGTATCGAGTAACAGACCAGTGAAGTTACTTGGGGATGGTGCCGTGACCAAGAAGTTCACTCTGACAGTGCATGCAGCGTCCAAGTCCGCGATTGACGCAATTGCCAAGGCAGGAGGTTCCGTTACACTCCTCTAAAGACACCCTTCATGCTTACGTACCTCTCGCAGCTCTGGCGTTCCCCCGAACTTAGGAAGCGCATTCTTTTTACGCTCTTCATTCTGTTCATCTATCGCCTTGCAGCACACATCACGATTCCTGGTGCCAACCGCGAACTCCTGGAGCAGTTTCTGAGTAACGGCGGAGGCGCAGGTGCACTTGGCATCTTCGCAGCCTTGACCGGAGGTTCACTCGAGAGTTTCTCGATTACGCTTCTCGGCCTCTCCCCATACATCAACGCATCGATCATCTTGCAGCTCTGTGCTGTCATCTTCCCTCGCTTGGAAGCAATCCAGAAAGAGGGCGTCCAGGGACAGCGTAAGATCAATACCTACACTCGCTGGCTGAGTATCGTGCTCGCGTTTGCCCAAAGCTACGGCTTCCTCCTTCTGCTGAATCAAGGCGGTAGCGGCGAGATCGTTCCACTGTCGTTCCCAGACGTGCTCCTCCCAATGCTCTTCGTATCGGTTGGTTGTGTGTTCGTTATGTGGCTTGGTGAACTGATCACTGAGAAGGGTATCGGTAACGGTATTTCGCTCATCATCTTCGCGGGTATCGTTGCGGGTCTGCCATCGATTGTGACACGCATGTTCTATGCCGATGCTGGCACGCAGTCTGCCTTCTACATCTTCCTGATCGTCTCGCTCGCGACACTCGTTGCGGTTGTCCTCTTCACCGATGCGCACCGTGCGATCCCAGTCACGTACGCAAACCAGGGTGCAGGTCGTGGTGTTCGTGGCACGATTCCGATTCGTCTCAACCAAGCAGGCATGATCCCGATCATCTTCGCGATTTCACTCATTACGTTCCCGGGCATCATTGCCCAGTTCTTGCAAACCGCACCGCGTTTGCAGGGGGTTGTCGGCTTCATCCAGACACACCTCAACTCCAACTCGCCATCCATTACCTACATGGCTTCGTACTTCGCCTTGGTCCTCCTCTTCACGTACTTCTACGTCTCAGTCACGTTCAAGCCTGACGATGTCGCAGAGAGTATCCAGAAGCGTGGTGGATTTATTCCTGGAGTGCGTCCAGGACGCGAGACAGCGGAGATGCTGCAGCGCGTTTCGACTCGTCTGAACCTGTGGGGCGGCTCGTTCCTCGGTATCGTTGCCATCGTCCCACTCATCTTCACTCGTTACTCCGGCCTTGCAGCGCAGGATCTCATCATCTCTGGCTCAGGTCTGATCATCGTGGTTGGCGTGGTCTTGGAACTGATTCGTCAGATCAATGCGAAGCTTTTGGTGCACGATTACGAGAAACTGGTGTAATGCGTAGAAGAGAAACCTACGGTTTCCCTTCCACGGACCATCCTTTCCCTTAGTGGTGCAGCTTTAGCGATGGGGCCCGCGAGACCCATCGCTGCGCTGCTCATTTTCATCCAGCTTCGTCCGCCTTTTGCGGGCTACGGTGGAGAATGTATGTATCGTTTTTCTTGACGCGTATTTCTCTTGGAGTAGGCTCAGAGCATGCACTCTCGTGAACGTCGTGATGATGAATGCACAGGTCGTGATTCCTCTCCAGGGAGCAAGTACGATGCTCTTGCAGACTCGCAGAGATTTATCATGGACGGCAAAATGTGCATCAAAATCAATGATCGTTCATATATGAATGAGTTCGGTGAAGTATTGGATATTAGTGAGATGCTGGAAAAGTGCATCTCGCTTGATGCTGTCACTGAAGAAGATTCTTCGGAGGATCATGCCCTGGAAAAGGATCCGGATGGAGAGGGGAACCCTTACTATCTTACGTATGTCGATTTAGAAGTGGGCAGAGTCTTTACGCTAGCCAGTCAGCCAGGATATATTTTCGTGAAGCAGAATAATCGGATCTGTGTGGGAGTAGCTATCGATGAGAATGGAAAATTTGATGAATTTGGTGAAGGATTTCGTGCGGTCGATATTTGTGTCGAATCGATCAATATGTGGGGGGACGCCCAGCTGCTCGGGGACGATGGTGATGACAATGTGGAAGAGGAGCCATCGAGCGCTAATTTTGCTATTCGTAGTGATCACATACCCCTTCCGTCGAATCGTTACACGCAGCCAGTTATCAGTACCACGCGACGTTCGTTAATTGAGCAGCTTGAAGATGTGCACCTCCGTCGAAACTAAGATTGCATGGAAGAATACTTTTCCTCTTCCGGTATACTCTGAAAGATGGATTTAGTTTTTTTTGGCATCCAAGGCTCCGGCAAAGGCACGCAGGCGAAACGGCTTGCGGCTGAGCATGGGCTAGACATCTTCGAGGCGGGAGGGGAGCTCCGCAAGATCGCTGCGTCAGGATCCGAGCTTGGAGAGACAGTGAAGAGTTACATCGATCAGGGGCATCTGGTCCCACACGAGATCATCATGAAGGTTGTCGACGAAGCGATTGCAGCTCGCTCTCCGGAGACACAGATTCTCTTCGATGGCATCCCACGTGACACTGATCAGCAGCGCGATTTTGACTCGATCATGCAGCGTGCTGGTCGTGAGTTTCGCTGCATTCATTTTCTTCTAGATGCGACCGAAGCCGAGTCACGTATCCTCGGACGGGCGAAATCGCAGGGGAGAGCAGATGATGCCGATACTGCGATTATCCAGAGGCGGATGCAGACATTCCGGGACAAAACGATGCCAGTGATTCAGGACTATGCTCTCAGGGGTATGGTGACAGACGTGGATGCCTCCAAGGGGGTCGAGGACGTCTATACCACTCTTGTAGAGGCACTGCGGTAGGGCTGAACGTTATTTTTATTGCACCTCACCCCGCCTCATCCCGCACATGCGGGATTCGGCACCCCTCTCCGTACAATTTCTTGAAGAAATTTTACGGAGAGGGGATGGGGTGAGGTGCTACAATTTCCCCATGCCTCGTTCCGACCAGTTCCAGATCTTTACTCCCGCCGAACAGGAGTCGCTACGACGTGGCGGCAGCATTTTGCGTGATTGTTTGAAGCACGTGTCCGCACTTGTACGTCCGGGCATCACGACGCAGGAGCTGGACGAAGAAGCCGAAGCATTCATCCGCGAACGTGGCGGTGAGCCGGCATTTTTGGGATACCACGGGTTTACGGGGACACTCTGCACATCCGTGAATGACGAGGTGGTGCACGGCATTCCGAGTGTCAAAAAAGTACTGATGGACGGCGACATCGTGTCACTGGATTGTGGTGTGATTCTAGACGAGCTCTACACTGACGCGTGTGTGACGGTTCCGGTCGGTACGGTTCCTGCAGAGGTACAGACGTTCCTCGCCACCACCTCCGACATTCTGGAGCGCGTGGTTCGCGAGGTCGTGAAAGCAGGCGCACGAGTAGGTGACATCTCAGGGTTCATCGAACAGCACATTCGCGAGGCTGGCTATACGCCCATTCCATCGCTGACTGGTCATGGACTTGGATTTTCCCTCCACCAGTTTCCAGACGTGCCGAATGTCGGAACAGTAGGCACAGGACCTGTGCTTCCGGTAGGCACGATGATCGCAATCGAACCGATCCCAGCGATGGGTAGGGGAGAGGTAGTCACCGATGACGATAACTGGACCGTACGTACAAAGGACGGCTCACTTGCGTGTCACTTCGAACACAGCGTCCTCATTACGGAGGAGGGGTGTGAAATTATTGCGTAGGAGTGAATCAGCTACTCTCGCCCTGAGCGAAACCCGAGCTTGTCGAGGGATGTGAGTCGAAGGGTGCTGATTACTGAAGGAGGATGTGAGGTGATTGCGTAGAGAGTGATGACTATTCGTTGACCAATTTTAGCAAATTTTCCTCATTAAAATTTTCACCAATCTGAGCAAATTTCTTATTTCTTTCGGATCGGTCTGCCCGTTCTATCTGAGTTCCATCCACCCTTTGATTGTACTTAAACTGAAATTGAATATCACGATCATCTGGATTAGTTATTGTACTTTTCTCTATCTCCTCCAATATTACACCCGCATTTTTCTCCGGATCACGAGAGTCTACTCTAATAGAAAAAGCAATACGATTAAGTAAAGCTCCCTTTATACTATTTCGAATCTGCTGCTTCTGCTCTTCGGTAGTATTTGCAGGGAAAGTATTGTAATTATTTATCTTTTCTATGGCTTTTTTAAAAGTTCCGCTTTGTAAGACTTTGGATACAGATTCTCGGATAGTAGCTTGTCTCTCTGGAGAGTTATCAGCCAAGGGTTCAGGCGCTTTCGTTGCCTCATCTGCCTTATCCTCAGGTGCTTTCTGGCCTGCAGATGGAGCTGACTCTGGGTCTGTTGAAGTCGTTGATACAGGTTGCTCCGCCGTGACCTCTCCCTTAAGGAGATCGAAAATCTTTTGAAGGACATCCAGATCTTTTACATACATACTGTCTTCAGTAACACCGAGTTGTAGTTCCGTGCCTTTCACATGTGCCATACTTTCTAATTCCTTTGCGACTGCAGGTGTAATTTTTACCCGTGGCAAAAGAGTTTGGGGATCCCGGTCTACTGTCATCATGAGGCTGACCAACTTTAGTTTTTCGTTGTCCTTCCCCATATTTCGAGATATTGCGTGGGCAGCATCTCTGAGGTTTTCCTTCATGTCAGCAACATTTTTTGCAGATGATTCATCCATTATTTGCAGTGTTGCGATTTCTGTCTGTAGCTTTTTAGCGTCATCACTACCCTTCTCTTGCACTAGTGATTCTTGCCTATTTTTGTTGATTTGAATTTTCTTATTGATCGCTTCCATGTCTGCCTCATAATTATCTAATCGCATTTGCAATTTCTTAGTCGTATTTGTTGCTTTCTGCACCTCATCTGCCCCTGGCTTACGCGCTAGCGTGTCTCCTGCGTCTCTCATGTCCTCTTTAGTACTAGTTATTTTTGCCTGCAGTGTTTTTTTCTCCTGCGAGAGCGTTCCATGCGTGGATACACTGTCTTGCAGATCAGTGTTTGGTTCTTGTTTCATTGCGAGCAGCAGTGCGTTTTGTTTTTCACGAATGACGCCTCGGATACCTTCTGGATGCTGACGAACAGTTTCTTTCAAAATCGTGTTCTCCGGCATCGCTCCTGCTGGCGTCTCAGCACCCGTTGGACTCGCTGGCGTTGCTGGCTGATCGGCGGGAGCTTCCGTTTTTGTCTTATCCTCTTCGACTGGCACTGCATTGTCTATCGTCCCATCGATCTGAGCCTGAATCTTTTTGATGATCAGCATGATCATCGAGATCGCAGCACCGATTTTTTCTACAGCTCCTTTGTCAGGGTTCTGGAAGATGTCCTGCGCCTTTTTGATATCACGATCAATGCGCTCGCCGATTGTCTTCGGTGGCTCTTCGGGAGCTTCTGGCTCTTCTGGCTCGCCTTCTTTATCTTCATCACTTTTCTCATCCTTTTTTTCATCATCTTTCTTTTCTGTGCCGTCTTCTTCCTTTTCATCCTCATCGGTTTTTTCATCCTTTTTTTCTGGGTCTTTTTTGGTCTGTTCTGGGTTAGCTGGAGGTGATGGCTGCTGTCTTGTTGTGTCTTCAGGCTTCGTTTCCTGCGCAGACTTTGTTTCATTGGGATTAGTTGGTGCTGGGCCTGCCGGCTCACTAATGAGGACGCTCTGTAATCTCTGACTCGCTGCCTGTACCCCTGGATCATTCGCTACTGTGGTAGGCACTCCACGGATTACGCCATTCACTGCTGTCTCGGTCTGATTCGATTCATTTTTCGCATCCTGAGTGAGCCCAGTCGTTACCTGTTCTACTTTCTTCTTATCTGGAGCACTTGGTATCCCAGGGAGGGGTTGCTCACCTTCAGGTGTACTGGTGGCTGCTAATTTTGGATCCATACCATCAGGACCACCCCAAAGCAGTCTCTTCTCCCTATCCGATGTGCCGAAGATGGAGAATGTGTGTGGGATCATGATTGTGTGAGCATGCTGAATGCATAGTTGACTGCATCTTCCAGCGTTTGGTGCCCACTCACCGTTCCGGGAGGACCAGATTCATCTCTGGAGCCCTGACCGTTATGATATTGGATGACTTCATACAACACTTCTCCTGCGTCAGTTTCTTTGATTCTGATTGCCGACGTTGCAACTCGTCCTCCAGGAGGTACCAGCTGAATCAAGCGGCTTGATCCCGATCCGGGATCAAATTCCGGTAACTGCATATTCTTACTTCGTGCCAAGTTCCTTACCATATTCATCGCTTTACTCACCTCAGTGTCCAGGTGTTTGTCTGTGTAATAATTTTGAAGGCGAAATGCGTCTCGCGCCTCCGTTCCCGTAGTATCGGTATAGTTATCCATTCTTGGATTCATCGCATCTTTGATAATTCCGTACGTGCTTCTCGAAGACTCAGAGTTCACACGCGAAGAAGGTGTACTGACTGTTTGCGTATTTCCTGCTTTTCTTTCGTCATACTCTCGTACCTGTTCCGCCATTCGACGTAGATTATTTGGATGAAAGCCTGAGTGTGGAGTCTTGAGCGCTAGACGCTTCCCTTCAATCATTCTTTCCTCCTCCTCTTGCTTCATATTTGCCATCATTTTATTGAGTCCATCGTATCGATGCAGCTCCTCATGATTCCGGCGTAGCACCGTTGCTCGCACGCTGTCACCATCACGATTACCTTCCTCTTCACGCATCGCACCGAAGTGCTCCCTCCAGAGTTGCTGTGACTGCTTACGCGTGATCGCATCATTCCTCGTACCATCTCCGTTTGCATGACGCTTGCCCCACTCGTGAATCAGCCCCCAGTGCAGCTTTTCCAGTGCACCGTATTTATCTCGCGTTGCATGGATCTCAGCACGCTTGCCTGCCATGTAATCATGACGTTGAATTCTGCCATTGCTCTTTCGTCTTGAGGGCCAGTTCTGGAACGCAGCGGTATTGATCGGTCGTGTGGCACGCTGATGTCGTGCGTACTGATCGTTCCATCTTCGGTGAATCCCCTGATATTCATCATTTTTATTGTAGATATCGTTTCTGACTTGGAAGATTGCATTCTCCAGTTCGGTTTTACCTAGTTTCTCGATTCCTGCGGTGAAGTGATCCAACTGGATGTCGTCTTCCAGGTTGTACTTTGCGAGCAGTTCCATTCCCATCTTCGGTCCGCAGTGTCTGCGGGGACGTTCACCATGCTGCCCACATCCACAGTTCGCCGGATGTTTATCGAGGTCAGTACCTTCCTGATTACTGGAATTACTTTTTTTGTCCTGATTTTTCCATCCAAACAATGCAGCGAATTTTTGCCAAATGTCACCCGAGAGAAGTGAGGCGATAGCATCGGTGAACCCCATCCATGCTCCAGGCATTTTTACTGAACTTTTGATTTCATCGGCAGCTTGCTGCGCATAGCTTCTAGCTTCCTCAACTACAAGGACGCTTCTTTCAGAACTTTCGTTAGCTGGACTACTCTCTGTTGGCCTTTCTTGATTCGCAGGAGCGAGTCTTGGGGCTTGTGGTAGTGCTGGGGTAGGAAGACCTTCTACATTGGGCGTTTCTGGTTCCTGCCAGATCAACCGCTTCTCTCGCTCGTCTGCCGATGAAAAGGGGAGTGTGTACATAGAACTTATGCGGAAGCGAATTGGTCTTCCAGATTCTTGAGTAGCGCTGCCTCCTGTTCGCCCTCCACTCCTTCCGACGCTTTGCGGACGGCGCGCTTGTACGCAGCGACAGCTTGATGAAGCTCGCTCACCCACTTCGCATACTCGACTTTGTACGTCGCGAAAGCGGTGGAGTACCGCGCGTAGCGTGCGTCGTGCGCTTCCTTCGTTTCGTTTGCGTACGGTGCATCCAGTGTTTTCAGATTTGCAGTCAGTAGTTCCGGTTCGATCTTACTCATGATGCCGTCATAAATTTCTTCGCCTGTTGGAAAGCGAAAACCTGCTGGCATGCCGGGTAGTGTGGGTGTTTGTGTGACTGTTTCGTCCATGAGTGATTGATGTGAGTGTTTCTGATTAGTATACCATTTTTTTGAGCTAGAAGAAAGATACCATATGCCTATCTGACCATCTTATAGCGCTCGAACACCCCCAGCTCTGTCTGCTCGAGTAGCTCCTGTACCAGAGCGAAGCGAGGGTACAGGGCGTATCGAGAGCAGGCAGCTTCGGATCACTCTCTCTCGTCCTTCCTCGATACAACCTCGCGCAGGTCAGTAGACCTGCGCTTCGGTGTACCTACAGAGAAAGAGCGGGCAGGTGAAAAACACTTTTTCTCATCAGAAAGACATTTAGGACCGCTATTTCCAATACCGTGGAATGATTGGGCGAGTAGCGGCTAGCGGGTAGTATCCCACCTGTCTTAGCCACTCTACCCGCTACCTACCAACCGCCAATCGCGTATAAAAGTTCGACTGTAGTGAAGAAATTAGCATAATATTTATCAAAAAAATCAAGTCGATTTCTGAAACTCCTCGGGATTTTGCCCTGCAAAGCCTTGCAGCAGCAAAGTAAGCTCTGTAAAGTCCTTCGGCTTAGCCCAAGCAGCAGAAACGTCACAAAATTCGAACTGTACGGCTTTCCCAAGCGTAAACCTCGTATGCCCAAGGATGTCATTGAACTCATAGGCGTGGTGACTGAATGCTTTCCCAACACCACGTTCCAGGTTCAGATCACATCCGAAGAGGCTCTCAACCACACGCTTCTCTGCCATTTGGCAGGTCGCATGCGCGTTCACAAGGTTCGTATTCTCCCCGGTGACAGAGTGAAAGTAGAGATGACTCCGTATGACCTCAAGAAAGGACGGATCGTCTACCGCTTCCGCTCCGATGCGCCCGCCACTCTCACTCCTGAGAGCGCTACTCCCTCCACCTAGTCCATTCCTTCCTCATGAAAGTTTCCCCATCCATTAAGCCTCGTTGCAAAGACTGTCGCGTCATCGTCAGAAAGCGCGTGCGCAGAATCGTGTGCAAGAACCCCAGGCACAAGCAGCGACAGGGGTAATGAATAATTGATAATGAACAATGAATAATTTTTTCTCCGCCACTGGCAACTCTTACTCACAGCGTTCTCTGTTGAGTGCATACAATTATCAATTATCAATTATTCATTATTCATTCGTATGGTAAGAATCGCGGGCATTGTTCTCCCGGCAAACAAGCGCATGGAAATCGCTCTCACAGCGATCAAGGGAATTGGGCGTCCGTTGGCCAAAAAACTGCTCCAGGAAGCCAAGATCGATGCAAGTATTCATGCCGAAAAGTTGCCAGAAAAAGATGAAGCAGTTCTCCGCTCACTCGTCGAAAAGTTGCAGACTGAAGGAGACCTCACACGCAAAGTGTCACTGGATATCAAGCGTCTGCAGGACATCGGTTCCTGGCGCGGTGGCAGACACAAGAAGAAGTTGCCAGTCCGCGGTCAGACGAGCCGCCGCAATGCACGCACCCGTCGTGGTAAGCGTAAGACTGGAACGTCCGGACGCACTACTCTCACCAAGACCTAATCTCTCTCTATGGTTGATCCCAAGACTCCAGCAACGGCAGAGAAGAAGAAGTCTGTTCTCGAAATGCTCGAGAGCTCTCCTACTGCAACTGTTGCGACGGAGGAGAAGGAATCGACAGGAAAAAAGCCACGCGGCAAGAAGATCAAGCGTTCGGTGCCACATGCTCGTGTGTGCATCACTGCTAGTGAGAACAACACAATCGTGACGATCACCGACGGCGCAGGCAATGCTCTGGCATGGGCCAGTAGTGGTTCTGCGGGCTTCAAGGGTTCTCGCAAATCCACTCCCTACGCTGCCAAAGTAGCAGCAGAGAAGGCGATGGGTCTGTGTGCCCAGTTCGGCATCCAGACACTTTCCATCGAAGTGAAGGGGATTGGTCCGGGACGTGAGCAGGCAATCCGAGGACTGCAGGTTTCTGGCGTTACATTCACTTCCATCACAGACACTACGCCTATCGCACACGGTGGCTGCAAGCCCAAAAAGCCACGTCGCGTCTAAACCTTACCTTCTCCCTTGTACTACAACCTCTGAAACCCCTATGAGATATACCGGACCAAAAGCGCGCAAAGCCCGTCGTCAGGGAGCCAACATCTTTGGCTCTGCCAAGTACGACAAGATCCTCTTGAGGAAGCCAAATGCCCCAGGCATGCAGGCTGCTGAGCGTGGTGGTCGTCCAGCCAAGCTTTCGGAATACGGTAAGCAGCTCCTCGAAAAGCAGAAGGTATGCAGCATGTACGGACTGACTGATAAGCAACTTCGTTCACTGTACTTGGAAGCAAGCGGTCTGACCGGACAGACGAACCAGACACTACACTCACTGATCGAGCGTCGTTTGGACAATGCACTCTATCGTGCTGGCTTTGCTATGACACGCATGCAATCTCGTCAGTTCGTGTCTCATGGTCTCTTCACCGTCAATGGCACACGCGTCACGATCGCGTCGTATCGCCTCAAGAAGGGCGACAAGATTCAGGTACGTGAGGCTGCCAAAAATTCACCTGTGTTCGGTCCTATTTTGACCGCTCAGGACAAGTACACGGCTCCCTCTTGGCTACAGGCGGACTCGTCTACACTTTCTTTCACTGTCGCCGGTCTTCCTGCAGAGGAAACGCATTTCGATCAACTCATCGACATGCGCAAAGTGATCGGTTTCTACTCTCGATAAACTTTTTTTTCAGCTTCTCCGTTTCCCACCAGTCCTATGCATATCATCCAGGAAGAAATCGGCTTGCCGAAGGTGACGCAAACGCAGTCCAAAAAGGGCGACCAGAAACATGTCGTCTTCATCATTGGTCCTTTGCCTCCAGGATATGGCATGACGCTCGGCAACGCTCTGCGTCGTGTGCTCCTTAGCAGCCTTCCTGGTGCGGCAGTTAGCTCGATCCGCGTATCTGGCGCTAGCCACGAGTACACCGCGATGAAGGGTGCCCGCGAGTCAGTGATGGATATCGCGCTCAACATGAAGGGTGTGCACATCCGCAAGCATCATAAGGACACTGAGGTCGCAACACTCGAAGGAAAGGGTCCTGCGATTCTCACTGCAGGCGACATCAAAGCGAGCTCAGACGTCGAGATCATGAATCCTGATTTGCCGCTTGTACATCTGGAAAAGGGCGCATCCATCAAGATGGAACTGACGATCGAAAAGGGTGTCGGTTACCAGCCAGCTGCGGAGCGCAACAAGAAGGTAAGCGAGCCAGGACTGGTTCACATCGATACAGTCTTCAGCCCTGTCGAGCGCGTTCGCTTCGATGTTGAGCCTACTCGTGTCGGTCAGCGCACTAACCTAGAGAAGCTCGCAATCGAGATCGAGACCAATGGTTCTCTGACAGCTGACGAGGCAATCCGCTTCGCATCTCAGCTCCTCTCACAGTACTTCAACTTCTTCTCCCTTGATCAGGAGACAGTAGAGAAGGACTTCATGGCTGACTTCACTCGCACCGTTCAGGCAGCTCCTGAGGCAGATGCAAGCAGCGTGAAGGAGAGCTACACACCGATCGAAATCCTCAACCTATCGCCACGCACACTCAACTCCCTCATCAATGCAGGAGTCGGTTCGATTGAGCAACTAACGAAGTGCACTCCTGGTACACTCTCCAACTTCCGCGGCTTTGGTTCTAAGGCACTCGAGGAAGTAGATGAGACTCTGAAGACCCGTGGTCTTACCCTGTCACAAGACTAATCCCCATGCGACATCGCAATAACAGCAAACGGCTCGGTAGAAAACCTGATCAGGCGCGCCAGCTCCTGAAGAACCTGGCGACGTCCGTGCTCCTCTACGAGCGTGTACGCACAACCAAGAAGCGTGCAGAGGTCGTCCGTGGTGTCATCGATCGCATTATCACGATCGGCAAGACCGATCGCACAGATCTCGCAATCCGCAAACTGACCGTCATGGTGACCGATAAAAATGCCTCGAAAAAAGTTCTCGAGGTCTACAAAAAGCGCTATGCTGACCGTCCTTCCGGATTCACGCGCATGAAGCCAGTCGGTATGCGCAAAGGAGACGGCGCTCTCCTTGTTGATCTGGAACTGGTTGATGCCGCTATCGAAGGTGATACGGCAGAAGAGGCTGTAGCAGCGCCTAAAAAGAAGTCTCCTCGCAAGAAAGTAACCGCGTAATACATCATGAAAACCTCCTTCCCAAAGCCATCGGCACAGCCAACCTGGTACATCATTGATGCCAAAGAACAGGTACTCGGACGTCTCGCATCACGCATTTCTGTTGTCCTCCGCGGACGCCACCGTGCCAGCTTCGTCCCACACTGGACGACAGGGGATCACGTCGTCGTGATCAATGCTGAGAAGGTAGCAGTCTCCGGAGACAAGATGGCTGACAAGGAATACCACCGTCACACTGGATGGTTCGGAAACATGCGCACTACAACCATGCAGGAAATGATGGATAAGAAGCCTACAGAAGTCCTCCGTCTGGCAGTGAAGGGAATGCTCCCAAAGAACCAAACACGAGACAAGCTCCTCAAGAATCTGCACATGTTTGCAGGCGAAGCGCACCCGCATGAGGCGCAGCAGCCTGTTCCTTTTCCGCACTAATTTCCCATGTCCAAACCTTTCTTTTACGGCCTAGGTAAGCGCAAAACATCGATTGCACGTGTGCGCCTCTTTCAGGATGGTACAGGCAAGGTGACGGTGAATGGTATGGATCCGAAGAAGTACTTCTTCTCCACGCTCACGGAAAACGCAGTCGCTCCACTCGTCCTCACGGATCAGAAAAAGACGGTAGATATCGATGCCGTACTGATCGGCGGAGGCAAGGTATCCCAGAGTGACGCGATGCGTCTGGGGGTCAGCCGCGCACTCGTTCTCATGAATCCAGACCTGAGAGGCTCGCTCAAGCACGCAGGATTCCTGCGCCGCGACAGCCGCATCAAAGAGCGTAAGAAGCCAGGACTCAAGCGTGCACGACGTGCGCCACAGTTCAGCAAGCGTTAAAAGAAAATAGTGATCAGTGGTTAGTGGTTAGTTTTTTTGTTTCCTAAAACTAGCCACTACCCACTATCCACTTGCGGTGCGAAGCGCCGCGCTTACAGCGCTAGCTCCATCTTCATGTAGTACACGCTCATTCCAGCGTTATTGTCAGCGATGAAGCGCGCATCAAGCGCAGAGAGGTCCAGGATCGTCTGGCACATCTTCAGGAGCATCTCAGGTGGGAGTGCCACACCTGCACGCATGCATGTGATGCAGAGCCCTGCAGCATCTTTGGATTTGAGATACGGCTCACCGAGCGCCTTCACTGTTTTCACCATGTTCTGCTGCAACGACTGGATGTAGTGATCGATTCTATTCTCCAGTTCTTCAACCGGCATCTCGTAGACATCTGGCAGTGCCTCCAGGATATCTAGATCTTTGTGGATCGCATGTGCGATGCAGGCCTCGATAGACATAATGTGTGTGGGTATGTGTGTTGATTTTTTCTTTTTCAAATCTTCTTAGTATAGCAGAAATCAGCGTTTTCGTGGAGTCTCATCACTTGCAAAGTCACTCGATCGTTGCGAAGCGATTAACATCATGAACGGCTGCAAATGTTCGTACGTATTTCGATGCGCGAGCCTGGAAATAGTCACTACGAAGACAGGCGGAATTTTCCCCCTCTTCATATTGCGCTCAAGGTTGAGTTAGCTCATCTCTAAGCCAAAAATCCGCTTTTGTCTGGCTCAGATTATATGGTATAAGTAACAAGTTCTTATGAACATGCCTGCCCTCACTACCGCCACTTCCAAGGTTAGCCCCAGCTTTGAAGCTGCTCTAGAACAGCCAGCATTGCGTCCAGAGTACATACGCAAGGTGCCACTAGGATCTCGTGCTGATTATTTGGCATGGGTTCGCTACTCGCACGACGCAGAACGACCACCTGTTGCCGTAGAGCAGATTAGTTCACATCTCTTTGGATACCGTCATCGTGCATCCAATGTCTTGGTTGGACCGGCGCTGTTCGAGACTGCTCATCCGGGAGACATTGTGTCTGAATTACGCGACAACGCTGGCATGCAGGGAAAGCTTCTCTTTTATCATCCTGAGATCTATGCTGACTTACTTATGCGATGCCCGAGTAACATTTCCCAGAAAATTGCGAACACACGTCTCGAACTAGTGGCCAGACAGTTCCAGCTACGGAGAATAAAGGACGGTACGACAGATGTCTCGGATACACTGCGTCAGCGCGTGGAGGAAGAAATAGAGAAATTACGCAGCTCCCCGGGGATTCCACAGCGATATATTTTTTAAAGAGGCCCCTATAGAGGAGAGGCTGAATATGGAGCCGCCGACCGCCCGGCTTCGTTTGCGAACTACGCCGTGGCGTTGGATGCGAATGCGCAATCTCGGCGCAGTGACGAACCGCAGTGAGGAACGAAGACGGATGGAGCCGCCGACCGGACCTGCCTGCCGGCAGGCAGGTTTGAACCGTGAAAATATTTGAATGGGTGGAGCCGCCGACCGGATTTGAACCGGTGACCCTAGGTTTACGATACCTATGCTCTACCAACTGAGCTACGGCGGCTTAGTGCACGAGACCCGCCTCTTCGGACGGGTTATTTTCACTACGTTCTATCATTGAAAAGATCGGCTTGCGTCGCGTATTCTGGCGAAAAACTCGCCCTCAGGCAAGGTACGCATAGACGTAGATCTCGCACTCTTTCTCAGCCCCTCTATACTGCTTCCATGGATCCAAGCAATGCCCTTCGCTGGTCAGTCATGAACATCCTGACGATGAAACGCTACACCGCGCTTCTGGAGGCGTATCAGAACCTGGATAATGCGATGGAGATGATCTCCGAAGAGATGCTGGGGGGTCTCGGCCTCAAAGAACAGAGTGTGATGAAGGCACTGAACCGACTGGAGGAGTGTGATCCTGATGTGTACCTGAGGGAGCTACAAAAACGTGATGTAAGACTGATCACGATCGAAGATGAGGAGTACCCCACACTCCTGCGTACGATTCCCGATGCCCCCGTTTTTCTGTATGCACGTGGCGATACCAGTATCCTCCGCCAGCCCTGCATCGCCCTCGTTGGCACGCGTGAGATGACTGCGTATGGAGAGCAGGCTGTCTCCATGCTCATTCCTGATCTCGTGCGTGCGGGAACCGTGACTGTCAGCGGACTTGCGTATGGGATCGATGCCGAAGTCGCACGCGAGACCATCCACGCTGGAGGCGAGACGGTCGCAGTACTCGGGCACGGATTTGGAACCATCTATCCCAAAGAGCATGCCAAGCTGGCAGACCAAATCGTGGATGGAGGAGGGGTGCTACTGTCTGAGTATCCGCTCGATATCGAGCCCGATAAGTACACATTCCCAGCACGCAATCGGATCATCGCAGGACTCGCGCTTGCAACGGTGGTAGTCGAGGCAGATGAGGGCAGTGGATCACTCATCACCGCTGAGCTGGCACTGGAGTACGGCAGGGAGGTCGCGGCGATCCCCGGACGCATCACAGATACAGGACACAAGGGTTGTCATCACCTCATTACGACTGGTCAGGCGAAGCTTATTACCAGTGCTCACGATATCCTCATCGAGCTCGGGATTGTGGCTTCAGAAAGGGCTGAACACACTTCTATTACTTTCGATTCACCCGAAGAAGAGGCTGTGCATCAGTCGCTCACCACTCTACCGATACCTGTGGATGACCTCGTCATCAAAACCAAGCTGGACGCTGCAACTCTCAACGCAGTACTGACGATGCTGGAGCTGAAAGGCGCAACGCGGAGACTCTCAGGCGGTACGTGGGTACGAAGCTAGGCACGAAAGAAATCGAGGGAAATGTAAAATTTAAAATGTAGAATGTACAATTAGGACTCTTTCTAGATGAAAATAGTAATTCTACATTTTACATTCCCGTCACTGTGCAGCCTTGACGATCGCTTTGAATTCTGTGGGATCCAGTGATGCTCCACCAACCAGTGCACCATCGACATCGGGACAACCGAAGATATCTTTCGCATTGGACGCTTTCACGGAACCTCCGTAGAGGATTCGAATATTCTTATCTGAGAGTAGTGATCTGATGAATGTGTGTGTCTGCTGGATCTCTTCTGCGGTCGGTGTCTTCCCTGTGCCGATTGCCCAGACGGGTTCGTAGGCTATGACGAAGTGACGAGTGGCTAGTGGGTAGTGGGTAGTGACTGCAGCCAGTTGTCGCTCCAGTACTTCTTTTGTTTTTCCACTCTCCTTTTCTTGCTCTGTTTCTCCGATGCAGAGGACGGCGGTGAGTCCCGTGTCGATTGCCGACTTCACCTGCAGTGCCACGAACGCGTCAGACTCTTGGTGATGCATACGCCTCTCCGAATGACCGCACAGAACATGTGAAACGCCGATCTCTTTCAGCATCTGTGTCGATAGATCACCTGTGAATGCGCCTTTCTCCTCAGGCCTCGCTGCCTGTGCACCGACGTTCACACCAGTGTCGATGCAAGCCCTCAGATCAATCGCTGCAGGAAATAGCACAACCTCCGCATCATCCGTTGATCGGTAGGCATCCAGCTCCTTTGGCAGGGGATTCATCTTCAGGTTCGCGCCTATGAATTTCTTGCGTTTCATTACTCTCAGTGTACGGAGAGTGCGCCCGACACTCAAATCATCTGGTATCATGCGACGCATGAAGCAACCGTCTCGCATCGTTCTCGGTACCGACCATGCAGGTTTTGCCCTGAAAGAAGCGGTAAAAGCGCATCTTCAGTCTCAGAAGATCGACGTTATTGATTGTGGAACCTTTTCCACTGAATCCTGTGATTATCCGCCCATCATGCTGCAGGCGGCGGGAGCAGTGAAAGAGCACAGCTGTCCCGGGATCATCTTCGGCGGCAGCGGCAATGGAGAAGCGATGGTTGCGAATAAAGTGAGCGGCATTCGATGCGCCAGGTGTGTCTCGGTCTGGGATGCAGAGATGGCACGCAAACATAATGACGCGAACATGATGAGCTTGGGTGGGCGAGTCACGGACGAAAAAACAGCTCTCGTGATGATTGATACGTTTCTCTCCACAGACTTCGAAGGAGGCAGACACGAGAAACGACTCGCACAATTTCCTGACAGGGAAATGTAAAATTTATAATGTAAAATTTATAATTATGACTTTCTCTCAAAAGAAGAACCCTCTGCAAGAAAAAAGTTATGCATTTGCATTACGAATAGTCAAAGCTTCTACGCATCTTCAGCAAAAGAAAAAAGAGTTCACGCTTACTAGGCAACTTCTGAAATCGGGAACTAGTATTGGTGCCAATGTAGAGGAGGCGGTGCATTCACAATCTAGGGCAGAGTTTGTCGCGAAATTGCAAATATCAATTAAAGAGGCATTTGAATGTGGATATTGGATCAGATTGATGCATGATGCTGGATTCTTTACTGCGAAGGAGTTTATTTCTTTAAGTACGGATCTCGCTGAACTTCAAAAACTCCTTACTGCCATTATCAAAACAACGAAATCCAGAAAATAATTTTACATTATAAATTTTACATTTTACATTTCTCCGTATGAAGACTCTCGTCACCGCATCAATACTTTCGGCAAACTTCGGAAGCTTGCAATCGGAAGTAGACGCTGTCTCTACCGCCGACTGGCTTCAACTCGATGTTATGGACGGGCATTTCGTTCCGAATCTGAGTTTCGGTGCGCCGGTAGCCAAGGGGCTGAAGACGAGTCTCCTGCTCGATGCGCATCTCATGGTGAGTAATCCCGCTGAGCGGATCACGGAGTTTTTGTCGATTGGAGTGAAGCACATCACGTTTCATGCAGAGGCAGTGCCATCAACCGCCGCACGTCGCTCTCTCATCACATCCATTCGCGCTGCGAGTGCAACTGCGGGAATCGCTCTGAATCCAGATACTCCTGTTTCCGCTATCGATGACGTCGTGGATGATATCGATCTCGTGCTCATTATGTCTGTGCATCCGGGTTTCTCGGGTCAATCATTCATTCCGTCAGTCCTCGAGAAAGTACGAACACTACGAACGCGTTATCCAAACCTCATGATCCAGATTGACGGCGGGATCACTCCAGATACAGCGCGACTGGCACGCGAGGCAGGTGCCAACAATCTCGTTGCAGCGAGCGCAGTGTTCGGCGCGAAAGATCGTGCAGCAGCAATCCAGAAACTGCGCGGCAGTTGACGAGGCGCTGCCCATGGAGGGACAATACCCTCCATTCATTTTTCCCCTTGGTTTCTATGAAACATGTTCTCATTGCGGCGCTGTTTGCGACTATTTTGTCGGCGTGTGGTCCGACTGAGGAGATCACGATCACATCGTTCGATGGCAGCGAAAGCGTGCAGGTCACAGTCGAATTGGCAGTGACACCAGAAGAGCAGAAGCGTGGACTCATGGCGCGTACGAACCTGGATGAGGATGCGGGCATGGTGTTTATCTTTGAGCAGGAAAAGATTCTCTCCTTCTGGATGAAGAACACATTGATTCCGCTCCAGATCATTTTCTTCGATGGACAAGGTGCATTCGTGAGCGTCGCTGACATGGTGCCCTGCGAGACAGAAGAGTGTCCGCTGTCCAAGTCTGCGTCTATTGCGAAGTACGCACTGGAAGTGAACCCTGGTTTCCGAGAGTTGCACGGCATTACCCCAGGCTGGAAGCTCACTCCTGAGAGCGTACAAGCACTAGAGGCGGCACTTCGTTAAACCCGATAGGGCGCCAAGTTCTTTTCTAGTCTTCCGATCACGTCGGGTGATTCTGGCAGTGTGAAGTTCTTGCCCGTTATACGTTCGTAGAGATCGATGTATCGACTACCTAGCATCGCACGTACTTCATCGGTGATCTCAGGCTTTGGTCCACCATCTGCGTATCCTTGCTCTTTCAGCCACAACCTGAAGAATTCTTTATCCAAACTTTCGGGCTCCTGCTTGGCAGCGAAGCGCTGCTCGTAACTATCTGCCTTCCAGTAACGCGATGAATCTGGGGTGTGGACCTCATCCGCAATCGTGAGGTTTCCTTTCTCGTCGTAGCCCATTTCATACTTGGTATCGACCAAGATGAGACCGCGTGTGAGTGCGATTTCCTGCCCTCGGCGGAAGAGTGCGAATGCTTTTTCTGTGATCTCATCCCACTGCTCTTTGGTCGCAAGACCACGCTCGATAATGCCGGCAGAATCGATCGGCTCGTCATGTTCACCTTTCGTCGTCGGCGTCAGGATAACGTCTGCAAGCTTTTGATTCTTCCGCATGCCTTCTGGCAGCAGATTGCCGCAGAAGTTCCGTACACCATTGTTGTAGTTCACCCATGCCGATGTGCTCGTGGAGCCCGTGAGATAGGCACGAACGACGACTTCCACCTTCAGCATCTCCAGTTTCTTCACCACCATGGCGTTCGGATCAGGTGTCGCGATCACGTGCGTCGGCATGATGTCTTTGATCTGCTCGAACCACCATGCACTGATTTGATTGAGTGTCTGGCCCTTCAGTGGAATCGTGCACCAGTTCACGTCGAATGCGGACTGACGATCGGTAGCGATCAGGATGCTTTGGTGACCGTGCGAGTACACGTCACGTACTTTTCCTTTGTAGCGTTCTCCGAGATTCGTGAAATTGGTCTCGGATAGTGCGGTAGGTAAAAACGGTCGGATGGAGTCGGGGGAGAGTGGCATGAGGTCAATGTACCAGATTGACCAACTTGTGTTCAATCAGTCAGGATGAGTGAAATGACACTCTCTTTGGTCCTGCCCTGTTTCAATGAGGAAAAGAACGTCCGTACTGCAGTGCTGGCCACTCAATCATGGATGCAGGAGCGTTCTCTGAGTGGCGAGATCATCGTGGTTGATGACGGATCACGCGATCAGACAGCCGCGGTGCTAGAGGCACTAAAAAATGAGGTACCTACACTCGTCGTTCTCCGTCATCCCGAGAATCGAGGGTATGGCGCAGCTCTTCTCACGGGACTAGACCAAGCTAGGGGAGAGCTCATGGGTTTCATGGATAGCGATGGGCAATTCGATCCCAAGAACTTCGATCGTTTACTTCCATTACTTTCCGATGCGTCTTTTGTCACAGGACGCAGACTCCATCGAGCTGATCCACTGCCACGAAAGTTAAACGCCAAACTTTTTGGCTTTCTATCATTTATCTTTCTTGGCATTTGGGTACGAGACATCAATTGCGCCATGAAGTTGTGGCATCGTGACATCTGGGCTCAGATTCGACCACGTCACTCAACAGGCGCCCTCTTCAACGCTGAGATGTTCCAGCGCCTTCGTCGTCACCGCATTCCGTGGAAACAGGTGGACGTGGATCACTTCCCTCGAAAGTTTGGTGCACAGACAGGTGCCAAGCTCTCCGTCATTTTGCGTATGTTCCGAGAACTCTGGGAGCTCCGTATCTCAAGGGGTGACTAAAGCACTTGCGCCTCATACGATTTATTTGTGTGCCTATTTACATCCAGCACCCCTTAACCGTACACTTGGTCTGATATTATTTCCTCATTTTTTTATGGGTTCTAAGAAACTAATTTCACTCATTGTCGTTGTTGTTCTTGCCGGTCTTGCGTTTATCAATTACAACAAGCGTGTCGAGCTTGCAAAAATGATCGATTCCATGAGCCTTAGTCAGACCGATGAAGGTGTGAAGGATGCTGAGCGTGCGAAGGAAATCATTCAGAAAGTGAAGCGTCATATGATGATCATCGGTGATGTTGAGCCGACTGTGGCACAGGTTGTCGATGCCGATGCGCTGAAGGCGAAAAATTCTTTCTACGTGAATGCTGTGAATGGTGACTATCTCGTCATCACTCCACTTCGCGCCATTCTCTTCAGTGAGAAGAAGGATCTGATTCTGGACGTGGTTCCAGTACAGCTGACAGCTCCAACGCCACCTGAAGGCGCGCCAGCTGCATAAGGTCTATTAATAGGATTACACCGGGGATTGTTTTTCGTTGCGTGTCCTCCCCCCGCCTCTTCGAGGCACCCCCCTCCTAAAACGTTAGCGTTTTAGGAGGGGGGGGAGGAGGAGACACTGGAGCTCTCTCCCATTTTCGCGTACACTCTCTGCACTCATGGCTTCAGCCCGTTTCACACCTCCCAAGCGACCGAGAAATCAGCTCTTCTCTATCTTGCTGCTCCTTTTTTTGGTGCTGAGCTCGGTTTACTACATGACCGCGCCCAGTCGTACAGCAGATCAGCCACTGGTGACCGCTCCGTCGGTGCCAATCAGCGTAGTTACCCAAGCCTATGACAGTGGTGAGCTCAAGAAAATTCTCATTCGTGGCAGCAATGTCTACGCCGAATATCAGTCAGGAAGTTTCATTCAATCGTACAAAGAGTTCGGCGATACGATTGCGGAACTGGGATGGAATGATCCGAAAAATCTTACGACAGTCGAGATCGATAATGTCGAGCTCAAAAATTTCTTCAAGGCACACCTCGGTGATGTCTTCTTTTTCATCCTGCTCATCTTCCTCGGACTTTGGGTATTCCGTTCCATTGCGCGCAGTCAAAGTAGTGCGATGTCCTTTGGTAAATCGCGTGCTCGGGTTGCCGATGCAAAATCAGTCAAAACAACTTTTAAGGATGTTGCAGGCTGTGACGAGGCAAAAACTGACCTGATGGAAATCGTCGATTTTCTCAAGAATCCGAAAAAGTACACCGCGATCGGAGCCAAGATTCCGCGTGGAGCACTGCTCGTTGGTGCACCTGGAACAGGTAAGACATTGCTCGCTCGTGCAGTTGCTGGCGAAGCTGCGGTTCCGTTCTTCAGCATCTCAGGTTCCGAGTTCGTCGAGATGTTCGTGGGTGTTGGTGCGTCGCGCGTTCGCGATTTATTCCTTCGTGCCAAACGTAACGCTCCGTGCATCATCTTCATCGATGAAATCGATGCTGTTGGGCGTCAGCGTGGTGGAGCCGGATTCGGCGGTGGTCACGACGAACGCGAACAGACACTGAATCAGATTCTCACGGAAATGGATGGCTTCGAGAAAGATACGAACGTAATCGTGATGGCAGCTACGAACCGTCCTGACGTGCTGGATTCTGCACTGCTTCGTCCCGGTCGTTTCGATCGTCGTATCTTCATCGACAAGCCTGATTTAGTAGCCAGAAGGGCTATTCTGGACGTACATGCCCGGAACAAGAAATCCGCCAAGAATATCGATCTGGATGTGATCGCCAAGCAATCTGTCGGTATGGCAGGAGCGGATTTGGAAAACATCATGAATGAGGCGGCAATCTTTGCGGCTCGTCGTGGCAGCAAGCAGCTTGAACAGATGGATCTGGTCGAAGCGATCGAAAAAGTGACACTGGGAGCCGAGAAGCGTTCACGCAAACTCAATGATAAAGAGAAACGCATCACTGCCTATCATGAGGTTGGTCATGCGATCGTAGGACACCTTTGCGAAGAGTCAGATGAACTCCACAAAATCTCGATTGTATCGCGTGGCTTTGCACTCGGCGTCACATGGTTCCTGCCGAAGGAGGATCAGTACACGACAACAAAGCAGAAGTTCCTCGATGAAATCTGCGGCCTCCTCGGTGGACGTGCTGCGGAGGCAATCATCTTTAACGAGATTACGACGGGAGCAAGTAACGATCTAGAGCGTGCCTCTGCTATCGCGCGCAACATGGCGATGCGGTACGGCATGGCAGAAGGGGATCTGGGGATGATCACGTACGGCGAGAAGCAGGGATCGTCATTCCTGGGTGCTGATCTCGGTATGAGCCGAAACTACTCGGAGCAAGTCGCGCAGAAGATCGACGAGTTCGCGAAGAAGACGATTGAGACGCAGTATCAGCGTGCACGCGATATTCTGACCAAGCACCGTGCCAAACTGGATGAACTGTCGGAGAAGCTGCTCATAGTCGAATCGATGAGTATCGATGATTTCCTGCTGATCTTCGACGGCAGCAAACCGCGTGGGAAGGGGAGGAAGAAGTGAAAAGTGATGAGTGAAAAGTGACAAGTGATATGTGGGGCATAGTTCGTAACTTGCCACTTTTCAGTGCTCCCTTTTTCCATGGCTTGCAGACTTTTTCTCATAGGCGTACCATTTCCCCCTATTTCTTCCAATCATACTATGTATCACAGATCACAGCTAGAAGGGTTTGCAGCGCAGATCGCTGACTCCGCACAACGCTCGGCTTTTGAACAAAATGTGATTCAGACGATTCAATTTGATGACGCTGGTCTTTGTTCTGGTGGCGAATTGGATCGATTTGCAAGTAGCGAACTAGCAACTCTCTGTGGAGAGTTTGCAGAACGTCATTTGGAATTCTTGACGCAAGAAAACTTCGAAAAAATAAAGTCAGTATTTACAGGGACGCCAGGAGAGGCGTAGTCGAGTGTTGATAGAGTCTTGTTGCTAGAGACGCCCTGACGGGGTGTCTCTACGTTTGACGCTATCCGCTCACCATTGTGCTACACTCCCCCCATGCAGCCCCTCTCACCTCTCGATGGTCGCTACGCGAAAGCGGTTCACTCTCTTCGACCATTCTTTACCGAAGACGCACTGATCCGAGCGCGGCTCTATATCGAGGTGCAGTATCTCATCGCACTGAGTGATGAACGCGGCATTCCAGAGTGCAAGATTCCTGCTGCTGCTCAGGCAGGATTGCTGAAGCTGGTGCACAACTTTTCGGGTAAGGATGCCGATCGTATCCGTTTGATCGAGAAGAAGACCAATCACGACGTAAAGGCAGTCGAATACTATTTGCGAGAGCAATGGAAGAAGATTGCAGGAGCCAAAGCGCGAACCGAGTTCGTACATTTCGCACTGACAAGTGAGGATGTGAACAATCTCGCCTACGGTGTGCTGATGCACGATGCGATCAAGTCAGTGTTGCGCCCGGAGTTGCAGGGACTCATCTCTACACTGCGTACTTTGGCTACCAAAAATAGCAACAAGCGCATGCTCTCGCTCACGCACGGTCAGCCCGCGACACCGACCACACTCGGCAAGGAAATCATGGTCTTTGTCGACCGTTTGATCAGGCAGTACGAGGAGCTGACGCGCTTCCGCATGCAGGGAAAATTCGGTGGGGCTGTTGCCAACTTCTCGGCTCACAAAGCGGCATATCCAGATTTCCAATGGGAGCGATTTGGAGCCAAGTTTGTACGCTCCCTCAAGCTGGATCCCATCAAATATGCAACCCAGATCAATCCGCATGACGACATGGCAGAAGTCAGTCACATCTACTGCCGCATCAACACGATTCTGCTCGATTTCAGCCGTGACGTGTGGATGTATGTTTCGCGCGGTATCTTCAAGCAGCGCACGGTCGCAGGAGAAGTCGGTTCTTCCACCATGCCGCACAAGGTGAACCCGATCGATTTCGAGAATGCGGAGGGGAACCTCGGTCTTTCATCCGCTCTCTTCTCGCACTTCGCCGAAAAGCTGCCGATCAGTCGTTTGCAGCGTGACCTGTCCGACTCCACGGTACAGCGCAGCATCGGTGTCGCATTTGGCTATCACGTACTCGCGATCAGTGCATTGCGCAAAGGACTCAAGAAGTTGGCAGTGAATAGTGAGCAGCTCATCGATGAACTGCATGCGCATCCAGAGGTCATGACCGAGGCGATCCAGACCGTCATGCGCAAGCATGGTTACGATGACGCATATGAACGCATGAAGGCACTAAGCCGCGGCAAGCGTGTCACATGGGAGGCACTGAAGGAGTTTGTGTCTGGACTAGAGATCAGTAAGGCGGACAAGGAGAGGCTTGTAAAGATGCTGAAGTAACTGCGTGCAGTATGCCTTGTGTGTATGTGGTCATGCCTTGTCCGTTCGAGTAGCCCCGAGCTGCCTGCCGGCAGGCAGGCATGTCGAGGGGCGTATCGAGAACGACAAGGCAGGGGTCGCTTCTCGATACACCCTGTACCAGTCGCTCCGCTCCGGTACATGGCTACTCGAAGCGACAGTGAAATAATAAATTGCAAACATGCACTTTGTTACGCTCCCTCATGAGGAAGTACGACAAAAATCTTGCAAGGCGACATATGTATGAATACAAGTCTTTATAGCATTGATTCAGTCTTAGATTTGGTGCTCAGGAGAGGACTCCCTTCGTCTCTCCGCCTTCGGCGGATCGCTCAGGGTAAACTTCTCGTCCTTTTTCATGAGAAAGGTGCAGTGATCGCTATCACTCTTATTTCTGGTGCTCAGGAGAGGACTCGAACCTCCACAGGATTGCTCCTACTAGCCCCTCAAGCTAGCGCGTCTGCCATTTCGCCACCTGAGCACAGGGTATGACAAAGATCAAAGCTGGGAGAGTGTAGCAGGAATAATAGAGCAAAGCACACCTGACATGTGCATGTTGCTGACATTGCATGAAATACCCTAGAAAGGGCAGCAAGGACTACTTCCTCAGCAGATCCCGAATCTCGGTGAGGAGCTGCTGGTCCCTTGTAGGCGGAGGAGCTGCTTTCTCCGCTTCAACTTTCTGAAAGCGGTTCATCATCTTGATCATCATGAAGATACAAAACGCGATGATGACGAAGTCGATCACAGACTGGAGGAACATGCCGTACTTCAGGCTCGTACCCCCGACAGTCATCGTTAGTCCTGAAAAATCGACACCACCAGAAATGAGACCGATGATCGGCATCAAGATATCAGCAACGAGAGACGATACGATTTTGCCGAACGCGCCACCGATGATGACACCGACAGCAAGGTCCATCACATTGCCTCGCATGGCGAACGCTTTAAATTCCTGAAGCATGGACATAAGAGAAGGGGGATGGAATAGACGAGACTAAGAATACAGTATTCAGAATGCAGAATACAGCCCTGTCTTCTATATTCTTACTTCTGTACTCTACAGTTATGATCGAGCTCCAACGCAAACTTCTCGGCGATAGCCTCCGCAATCAGGCGTTTTACGATGCACTCAAGGCGAGCCTGAAGCCAGGGATGGAAGTGCTGGATTTGGGCTCTGGTACAGGCTTCCTTGCGTTTCTGGCATCCAAGCTCGGGGCGAAACATGTGACCTGTGTCGAGGTCGGAGACATCATCAAAATCAGTAAACAGCTCGCGAATCGCAATAACGTCCGAAACTGTACCTTTCTCCATGCGCACTCGACCGAGCTCAAAGTCGCTGAGGTTCCGAAGGCCGATATTCTCGTCTCGGAAACACTCGGTAACTACGCGCTCGAAGAAAACATCATCGAGTGTGTTGAGGATGCGAAAAGATTTCTAAAATCCACTGCCGTGATCATTCCAGGAAAAATATGGCAGTACGTATGCCCCATCACATCCGATCGGCTTTACCAAGAGATCGACACATTCAACGTTGGTTTCGATCTTCGCTTTGATGAAGCCAGAACAGTTGCGATGCAGAACATGTTCGTCCGCACCATTCGACCAGAGGATTTACTGACTGGATCGCAGGCAGTGAAGCTCTGGGACACTGTCGATTTTTCCCAGAAGAACGCGAGTGTGCGGAGAGCAACGCCGCACTGGAAGACCGATACTCCGTGTACGGTGTATGGCTTTGCGCTTTGGTGGAAGTCGGAGCTGGTTAAAGGGGTGCAGATTTCCACGAGCCCAATGGATCCAGCGACGCACTGGGAGCAGATCTACCTGCCGGTGTCGCAGCCACTCGTCCTTCCTCCTGACTCTACTCTGTCACTGCATCTCGTCTCTGATACACGCTGGCAGGTGAAGATGGATCTGACGTGGCATGCAAAAGTGATGGATGCATCAGGAAAAGTTATTGCCGAGCAGGAGATGGATATGAAGAAGGGGCATCTGAATTAATGTAAAATGTAGAATGTAAAATTTAAAGTTTCTGTCATTCGTAAAACTCAGCTCATAATTTTACATTCTAAATTTTACATTTTACATTTCGATCCGTTTCTTAAACTCTTCCTCATCTATCACGGTTACTCCCAGCGCCTTCGCATCATCCAACTTACTTCCCGCTTCACTGCCTGCCACGACGTACGATGTTTTTTTGCTGACACTGCCACTTACTTTTCCGCCTCGTGCTTTGATCATTTCTTTCGCCTCTTCCCGACCAAGCGTCGGGAGTGTCCCTGTCAGCACAAAGGTGAGCCCTGCGAAGATTTGTGGTGCAGCGGATGACTCTGGAGCGTTCAGCGTCATCTTTCCATTCTCCAATTTATGCAGCAACGAGCGGTGATCCGGGTCGCTGAACCATTCCACAATCGACTCTGCAACTACCTCTCCGATGCCATCGATCGCATACAGATCTTCTGTTGTGCGCTTTTGCAGCGTCTCTCCGAGACTTGTGGGAGAGAGTGTTTTCCCTTTCCACTCGATTCTAGATGCGAGCAGGTCAGCCGTTTCTCTGCCGACATGTCGAATGCCGAGCGCAAACAAGAATCGTCCTATCGGTGCAGTCCGCGCTTTGTCGAGCGCGCTCAAGAGATTCGCAACTTTCTTCTCCTTGAAAAGTGGGAGAGTCAGGAGATCCACGTCCCTCAGAAAGAAAATATCTGCCGCATCACTTACGAGCCCTGCAACGATCAGTGCTTCCACCGTTTCATGCCCCAGCCCTTCGATGTTCATGGCATATCGCGATGCAAAGTGCACGATGCGCTCTTGTCGCACTCCCGCACAACTCGTGTTCGGACAGCGATGTACAACCTCGCCTTCTGGGCGTACCAGTGCCGTCTCGCAGCTCGGACAATGCACGGGGTAGCGGAAGGGGACTGCATCCTTCTCGCGTAGGTTTCTCAGCACCTCCATGACCTCTGGGATGATGTCGCCCGCCTTGCGGACGATGACTGTGTCGCCCACACAGATGTCTAGGCGGATGATCTCGTCCTCATTGTGCAGTGTCGCGCGCGTCACGGTCGTGCCCGCTAGCTCCACGGGTGTCAGGTGTGCCACGGGCGTGATCGCTCCTGTTCGTCCCACTTGCAATTCGATATCCACAATCTTCGCCGATTTTTCCTCGGCTTGGAACTTGAGCGCTCGTGCATATCTGGGCGCCTTGGCAGTCGAGCCTAGATCTTTTTGCAGGCGCCGTTCGTTTACCTTGAGCACCAGTCCATCGATGTCGTATGGAAGAGCGTCTCGTCTCTTTCCCATTTTTTCGTAGATTGCTTCGACTTCTTGGAGCGATTTCACGGTCGTATATCCCGGTAGAACCGGCAGTCCCGCCTCTTCCAAAAATCGCATGACATCTTGTTGCGTCAGGATCCCCAGCGATTCGACCGATGCACTATCTAGGCTGTAGCAAGCCATTTTCAGGTCTCTCGAAGCTGCGACCTCAGGATCCAGTTGTCTCACCGTACCTGCCGCTGCATTACGCGGATTGGCGAACCTGTCTGCCTCTGGCAGATGTTCATTGATACGATCGAGCGTCTTCTTTTCCATGTATACCTCGCCACCGATTTCCAGTACCTTGGGCTGAAGCAGTGTTACAGCAGAGCCAGGGAGTTCGAGACGCAGCGGAATCTCCTCGATTGTTTTGACGGTGTGCGTTACATCTTCGCCTTCGATGCCGTTACCGCGCGTGATCGCTCGATTCATTACATACACTCCGTCATTTTGTCGCGTGTACCAGAGCGTCATATTGAGTCCGTCGATTTTTTGTTCGATTTCATACGTGATTTTTTTTGCACTCTCTCCGAGTGACCGTTGCATCTGTTCTTCCCACTCGATCAGGTCTTCATGATGAAACGCATCTTGCAGTGACTCCTTCGGAGTGCGGTGCGTAATCTTTGGCAATCTGCCGTCCAGAGCCGCACCGACTCGCTGTGTTGGAGAATCGGGCGTAATGAGCTCTGGGAATTTCGTTTCCAGATCGATGAGCTCGCGCTTCAGGCTGTCGCGTACAGACTCGGGAACTAGTGTCGTATTTTCCGTAAAATATGCGTGGTTGAGACGCTGGATTTCGGCTTTCAGAGCCGCGATTCGGGATGTGGCTTGGGCATGATTCATTCCTACGCATTGTACTCTTTTTTATTATTCTTACTGCTCTTTTTTCTGTCGAATAACTTCACAGTCACTCACTCCACATTCATGCAGAGTATTGTCAATTGCAAAAATTTTCTGAGTATAGAGGATAGCCCTCATAGCTTCACTAGGAGACCTCCGTCGGCAAATCGATGTGCTCGATCGTCAGATCGTAGAACTACTGTCACGTCGTACCAAACTGGCGAGCGAAGCGCATCGCAAGCGTGATGATGATGAAAATGTCGATCCGGAGCGCCAGCAGCAGGTCATTAGTAACTGGCTCGAAGAAGGATTCGACTTTGATTTGGACGAGGCGAGCATGGAGAAGGTGGCTCGCGCAGTTCTGGAGATGGGAAAGAAAGCGAAGGAGGCGGCGTAGTATCACGGAAAGAAAATGCAAGCCAGCTTTCTCTCATTCCCTTCAAGGTGCGGCTCCAGCGGTGGGGCCCGCGAGACCCACCGCTTCGCCGGCTTATTAATATCCAGTATCGGTCTTGAGCTTGCCGAGGGCGAATCGAGGGAAGACGTCACTTTCACGGCTTCCTGCAGCCGTCTTTTTGTGCTATACTAGTTCGATGCCTACAGAACACACACCTTGGTCTGATGCTGTCGACAAGAAAGCCTCGGATATTCACGCTGTGACGGGACTGCCGCTCATGTTCAGAATCGATGGAGAGTTGCAGCCTGCGAGTGCCAAACCACTCACGAGCGCGCAGGTGACTGCACTCATCAAGCAATTCCTCTCCGACAAACAGCTGAAGAAATTTGACGAATCAAAAGACATCGATTGCTCACACCTGACTGCGGACGGCACGCGGTACCGCATCAATTGTCACGTGGTCGGTGGTCAGCCGGCATTCGCCGCGCGCATCATTCCTCGCGACATACCAACTCCTGAGGAACTACTCCTTCCACCAGTGATTTTGGATCTCGCAAAAAGCCGCGACGGTCTGATTCTATTCACGGGTCCGACAGGATCGGGGAAATCGACGTCTATGGCGTCCATCTTGCAGGAACTCCTGAAGTCTCAGCCCCTCAATATCATCACGCTCGAGGACCCGATCGAGTTTTTGCTGCCGCCTGGCACAGGCATCGTGCAGCAGCGTGAACTGGGATCAGACTTCGACACGTTCCCCGATGGACTGAAGCACGTGCTCCGTCAGGATCCGGACGTCGTCATGATCGGTGAAATGCGTGACTTAGACAGTATCTCACTCGCACTCACGATGGCAGAGACCGGACACCTCGTGTTCGGCACACTTCATACTCCGAATACGGTGCAGAGTATCGATCGCATCATCGACGTCTTCCCAGCGCACCAGCAGGCACAGGTACGAATGCAGTTGTCCATGTCACTCACGGCGGTTGTGGGTCAGCGGCTCCTGCCGAAGATCGGTGGAGGACGTGTTGCGAATCGCGAGATCCTGGTACGTACGCCAGCAGTCAGTAGCATCATCCGCGACCATCGACTGGCAGAATTGGAATCAGTCATCCAGACGGGCGGCGCTGAGGGCATGGTCACGTTCGAGAAAGACCTGAAGCGACTGGTTAAAGAAGGGCTGACCAAGGACGAGGAGTAGGACCGATCGTATATTCGGACTTTTTGGCTTCCAGAAGGGCTGGAATCAGTTTCATCGTGGTGCAGAACGTGTGAGGCGCAGTGCCTTAGAACCCTGTATACTGCGTTTTTAGTACACTTCAGTGGAACAAACATTGACTAGTAGATAAAACAGCGTATCATCACCGTTTCCGGACATGTCATCACTGTTTTCACCCCACTTTCTCACGTGAACTCCATCCTTCCTGCCGCCATCGAGACGTACCTCAAGGAAGCCGACTTCTCCTCAACCGAGATGCTGATCCTCAGAAAACTGCTAGAGGAAGATGCACTCACACTCCGCGAACTCGCGTCCAAAACTGGGAAGAGCACGGGAGTTCTGGATATTGCGATGAAGAAACTACTAAGAAAGGGAATTGCAGAGCGTACGGTGATCAATGGCACGATGCGATACTGCATCGAGTCGCTGGATTCTGTCGCGTCGTGGGTGAAGCACGACATGGAGGAGAGGCAGAAGGATATGAAACGAAAGCACGAGAGCTTCGAGTACTTCATTGCGTCGCTCAAGGTCGATAAGAAGCGTCCGGATATGGAACACTTCACTGGCGAAGAGGGGCTTAAACAGGCGTACCTGAGGCTGATCGAGGGTGGACAAGAGCTCCTGACTCTCACTCCTATTCTATATCGAGCAGAGGACGATCCGCTGCGCGAATTTAAGGTTGAACTCTTCAAGCGCAGACAGTCGCGCAAGATTTTCCAGCGCATCATCACATCCGATAGTCCGGTTGCACGTCGCTACCAATCGCGTGACATGTTCGAGTATCGTCGTACGTCGCTGCTGCCTTCCCAGGATTTCGGCATCACGTTCGAACGTACGGTGGTAGGGAACACGGTCGGCTGCTTCAACGTTCAGGAACAGACCGCATGTCTACTTCGTTACCCCGAACTCGCCGATGCTGAGCGTGCGACGTTCGAAAATCTGTGGGCACATGCTGTAGCACATGAGAAGGGGGAGGGGTCGTTGTCTGCTTCAGTGCAGGCTCCCATAAAGAGTGTCGTACCACTTTCCACTCGACTCGCGTCTGCGTTTCGTCAGTTCTTTCTTTCCAAATACAGCATGCTCCTGCTGGCGATCTGTGGACTCGTGGCATTGGGCGTTGCTGCAGGCTTAACTAGGCAAGCCGAGAACATCAGCCTGCAGCGGCTACAGGATCACCTGAAGGCAACGGCAGCGATTGGTGCCCTGCAGATCGATGCTCGTGATGTGCAGGCAGTGTGGGGGGCCGAGGACATCACAACTGAGGCGTACGCCAGACTAGTGGCTTCTCTGAATACCATTCGTCGTTCCGATCCTTCCATCCGTTACGCGTACATCATGCGCAAGACAGATGATCCGAATATGCTTGCATTTGTTGCAGACGCCGATTCACTCGTGCCGTCGGTACCGCTTGATCTGAATGATAACCGTGTTATAGGCAGGGAGGATGAGCTCTCGTATCCGGGCGACCCGTACGATATTTCGGAGCAGCAATATGCGCTGGAAGCATTCATGCGTCCGATGGCGGACCCAACCCCTGTTACCGATCAGTGGGGCACACTCATTGCAGGCATGGCGCCGATTGTGAATACGCAGGGCGAGACGATTGCGACACTGGGTGTCGACATTCTGTCAGAAAAGCTGAAGGAGCTATCTCCATCCATCTCGTCCGTGTTTCTGGTTTTTGGCATCGTGTTCCTGCTCATTAGTACCGTGCGCTTCATGTTCATTCACAAAGAATTGTTACTGGATGTGTGGGCTGCATTTTTGCGGCACAAACGCATCACTTTACTCTGGCTTACATTTATCACACTTGTGATTGTGGGAGCGACGCTGACTTGGCAACACTATGCGGAAAAGCGGGAGCTGGAGGAAATAGGGAAGCGGCTGATGGCAATTGCTGCAACGGCAGCAAGCGAGTTTGATCCTGAGGATCTGGATCAATTGCACTGGGCTAGGGACATGAAAACCGAAGCGTATCAACGTGTTTTTAGAAAGTTGAATGCGATACGGAATGCGAATCCGGAGGTGACGTATGCGTATATTATGAGAGCGACGGAGGAAGAGAGTACTCTTATGTTTGTGGCGGATGCGGATGCGAATTGGAATCTACCTATTTATGCTAAGCCATTTGGCGATTTTTCTGATTTTGATGAATCAGATGAAGGGGCTGCCTCCGGTGTAATGTACTATCAAAATACAATGCGTGTGATGAGTAATGGCTTAGTTAGTGCAAATTATGGTTATGGTGAACTCGATCAATGGGGTAACCTAGTTACTGCAGCTGCACCCATTCAGATCGGTAGATATGTATTGGGAGTAGATGTGGATGTGGATTATTTTAAATAAGGCTCAAGCAAGCATTAGCTACGAATAAAAAGTTCGATTTCCAGACCTGTCATCACCATTTTTACCCGCTTTCTCACTTGAATTCCAACCTTCCTTGCGTCAGGAATGGTTGGCAAATATCTCATCAGTCTTGATATTGCGCTCGAGAAAACACGATAAGCGAGCTTTCTTAGTGTTGCTAGTTGTATTAATATAAAAGGGAATGGAATTCAGCTATAAGCATCTTCTGAGATCTGGTCATACAAAGCAGTTGTATATGCTGCCTGATCTATATGACCTTGTTTATTGTGGATATCCCGGGGATGTCGAATTTTATAGAAAGCATGCTTACAAGAAGCTAACGCTTTATCTTGGAGTTGGAACCGGTAGAATTTTTCAAAAAATTGCCGTTGATAATTCAGACATTATTGGCATTGACAGTTCAGCGAATATGAAAGAGAGTTTCGATCTACGCTTTCCTCATCTTAGCAATCGCTTGGTTAAATGTGACTTTAGTGTTTTTGAAGCAGTGCATAAGTATGACGTGATCATTGCTCCTTTTTCTTTCTTTAACCAGTTCAGCAAACGTGAAGTAATTAGGTTTTTGCGGAAAGCAAGATTACTCTTAAAAACGGGGGGGAAAATTGTTACTGATTTTTATTCTCCTTTTTCAAACCCTATCAACAAAATTTCCGAAATAAAAAACAAAAAAATTTCTGGCAAAAAACTAGAGATTATTTATTTGTACGATCATGTACAACAGAAATTATCAGAGTTTGTACTCATGAAGTCACGTAAGAATGTTTGTAGTCGGCTGGATTTATTCACATATTACCCAAACGAGATTCGAGAACTCTTGCAAGAGTCTGGATTTAAGAAAATCAGGATGATGGGAGACTATAAATCAGGTTCTCTGACGATTCATAGCAAATTGATTACCGTAGAGGCACTCAAATAATCCTCTTTTTTGAGTCCATTTTTTATGCTATAATATTCAGATGTCATCTATGCATCATTCAAGGTGGATAAATCTGAGCTATCTGCTTTTGTTCTTTTGCGCCTTACTCTGCTCAATAGTCACTATTTTTTTGTACTCGCAAACGAGGGATATTTTAGAAGATAGATTAAAGGAGCGCCTTATCTCTATAGTTTCCACAGCTGTATTACAGTTTAAGCTTGATGATATTGCAGTTGTTGCGGAAGATAGGAGTGTAGACAGTGTGCAGTACAAAAGTCTGGTTATGCAGTTGCAGCGCATCAGAAACAACAATATTAATGTGAATTTTGCATATTTGCTCCAACCAACTCGAGATGAAAATGTTTTTACCTTTATTGCTGATGCTGATTCACTTGATCCATTGGCAGAAATTGATCTAAACCACGATGGTGTCATTGATGATAATGATGCACTTGCTGCCCCCGGAGATGAGTATGAAGTATCTCAAATTCCTGCCCTTAAGCATACTGCATTAAAATATCCTACAACAGATGAGGAGCTTGAACAGGATCAGTGGGGCTTTTCTTTGTCTGCCTATGCTCCAATCCAGAATAGAGGAGAGACTATAGCTGTTCTAGGGATAGATGTTGATGTATCCGATTTTCAGGAAGTGGTCTCCGCTACTTTTCTACCCTTTAGTCTATTTGTAATTTTTCTATTACTAATACTTAGTATATTAACGGTATTTTTGGTGCGAACATGGAATCAGCGCGTAAAAATTGTAGAGGATATTGACCGCCAAAAAGACGAACTACTTGGAATCGTCAGTCACCAGCTCGCGAAACCAATCACTGCGATCAAGTGGAATCTGGAATCGCTCCTGGATGGGGACACTGGTGCCCTCAATAAAGAGCAAAAGGAATCAGCGACGACCATGCAGACGATGGCAACGGATCTGTCGGACCTGACCAGCATGATCCTGGACGTGTCCCGCGTGCAGCTGGGTCGCATGAACCTGCAGCCGCAGCCGCTCGACCTCAACTCGTTCTTCGAAGAAATCCTCGCCATCATCCACCCGACGATCGTGGAGAAGGGGATTAACTTCGTGAAGAACATTCATCCAGCCAAGCTGCCCACCGTTCTTCTGGACAAGCGCTATACGCGCATGACAGTAGAGAACCTGCTGACCAATGCGGTGAAGTACACGCCCGAGAAGGGCACAGTGAAGTTGGACATCACGATCGACAAAGGCAACATGCACTTCCGTGTGTCAGACACCGGTATCGGTATCCCGAAGGGCGAACAGCAGAAGATCTTCGGCAAAATGTATCGTGCGTCCAACGCCCAGAACACTTACGAGGGCAACGGTTTCGGTCTGTACGTCGCCAAGGGTGCGGTGGAGGGGCAGGGTGGAAAGATCGGATTTACGAGTCAGGAAGGCAAGGGTACGACCTTCTGGTTCGACCTGCCGATGAAAGTATAAGTTTAGATTTTTAGACTGCAGTAGAGCCGTTCTGTATCTTGCTAACCAAATATAGAGAGATACCTGCCAATACACACGCAAGAATAAGATTTACACTTGGCATTTCTTTTTTTAGTAAGGCCACGTACACAGCTCCAACAACTGGTAAAAAAGCATAGGCAATAGTTAATTTTGCAGTTCCGATACCATCATGTAAGGCCTGGAAGTGTGCACTAGAAGCTACAAATGATACGAAGACCATTGTTGCAACAAAGCCCCATGTTGCAGCGTTAGGCATGGTCAATGTTTCTTTGTGTGAAAGCATGTTAACGAGTGCAAATATTGCTACTCCCGAGGCATACAAAAAAGTGAGTAGTTGCGCCGGAACATGACCCAACTTCAAATCCGTAATTGTTATTTCTAGCGCGTAAAACGCCATTGCAAGAATTGCAGTCATCATAACTCTGATAATATACATCTTTTTTTTGGTTGCGCAATATTTGTGCAAGATTCTATTTCTGTGCCCAGAACACCCACGAGGGCAACGGTTTCGGTCTGTACGTCGCCAAGGGTGCGGTGGAGGGACAGGGAGGGAAGATCGGATTTACGAGTCAGGAAGGCAAGGGTACGACCTTCTGGTTCGACCTGCCGATGAAGGAGGGGTAGACGTGTGCGGCTATTCCGTCCACCGGAACATACTGTGCCTGATGTAGAGCACTACTGTGAAAGAAAGTGATATAAGCAGTTTCAAAATTCACGGTTTTCTAATAGGACATCAAGAATCTCGAGTGTTTGAACATCCAGAACAAAGCTAGACCATTTTCGGGGTATGGTTGGAAAGTAGGAGTCGCAGCAACCGTGTGTTTCTTTAATCACAACACTTTGCTTGTTCACTGGACCTAGGGTTATAGGATTTTTCACTGGCACAATATCATTCAAATCGCGCCAAGTTTCCCCATCCCAAAGAATAATGTGCTCTGAGCTTTCAAAAGCACTACCTAAATTGATAATGATTCGATTTGGGGCCAAGACGTACAGCGAGAATCCGTTACACCAACTGCCTGCCACTGGCTCGATCACATTGTATTCCGATCCTTCCCAAAAGAATTGTAGGACAGGAGAATACTCATGAATGTAGCGCTTTTCTAATTTGTGTTCCTCCAGCTCGGCTAACGTTGGCTTTCGAATTTTCACAGAAAGGTTCTCATGTATTTTTGTATAAGGTAAGTATTCCTCTATTTCTTTCAGAGTCTCCAGTTGATTATCCGTGAAGTGATAGTCATGTTCTTTGCATACTTTCTTATGTAAATCCTTGGGCAGAGATGCTTGTATTGGCATAGAACTATCTGGCTGGATTTCATCGATACTCTTGAATCTTCCGGTTTGTTTGCTCGTAATTTTACCCATTGCTTCAGATAGTGCAGGCGGCACAAAGCCAACTTCTGAATAGAAGGCAAAGGATATGTCTCTATTCTCAGCGCCTCTGGGCAAGCTGCCCTGCATGACACGTCCTCTCAATCTCAGTGCGTTATGCCCACGGCACAAAGTGTAGTTTTCCGATAGTATTTTGTATTCCCATTCCCATGTTCCATCATTCAAAACTTTTCCATCACTTTTCTCGATTTGAGATTCCTGATTGATACCAGCATTGCCGCACCAATGATTAATGTCGATACGAATAATCTTTCCGCCTGCGACTCCGCGAATAATAACTGGATTCTTGTCTTTTAGCGTATTGGTCACCTCAGGCTCAGTAATACTGTGGAGTATTGCGATCTCGCCCATATCCAAGAATCCCGCTTCAGAAATAAAGCTTCGAGTAACATTCGAACACTCATCATACTTTCCTTCTGCGCAGCCGGATGAAGAGAGTGAGACACCTGCCATTCCTCTTATTAGCTTGTTATGTCCAGCGAGAAGTGTGAATTTCCATCTCCATGGACCCTTAATTTTAAGGGGTTTGTGTATCTTTTCTTCATAGCAGGGTAATCCTTGCGACTGGTGGCAAATAGAACGCGCGGTGATGTAACGAACATTCTCTCCAGCGATTCCTTCGAAATTGATGAAATCGACGCTCGAAATAGATGGATCATTCTCTTGCGGAGACTCGATACGAATTTCGTTCTTACCCAAATCGTGAGGAGGATTTTCGATCTCTTTATACTCTATTGGATCCCCCGGCATAATCGGATCTTCGTAGACAGAGTTAGTCGAAGTTGTTGGGACGGCAACATACTTCGCAAGCGGCATTTTTTCTTCTGGGTACTCTTCCTTCGTTTGCATCTGGTAGGCAAAAATAACACTGCAAAGAGCAATAACTATGCCGAGAGTGATCACAATTACGCGATTCATTCCGTCCACCGGAACGTGCTAAAGATTTCTTCTGCTTGCTCCGGGTTATCCGTCATCTGCTGAATGCAGACCACCACACGTTTGCCGTCTTTTTCGGAGCAGAGGACATACGCATCAGAATCATCTCCTCTTGCCATTCCATCTCCATATCCATCTTCATCCGCACTGTACGATGCATTGGGCGGAACACATGGTGGCTCCTTGTGTCCAATGTAGTCATAAAGGATGCCTACATCATATGCATCCACTTTCCCTGTCCACACCGTCGTACCCTCCACTACACGTTCAGAGAGATTGCTGGAACCGAGGGCGAAAGAAGAACAGGAAGATGGTGACGATGTGGGTGGATACACATGAACCGCAAAGTCTCCAGAAAGCCATTCCGAAGCATTCAGTCTAGTATCGAAAGTAGTAAAAGCCCACGATCCATCATCTCTCAAAATTTTCTCGCGGAATTCTAGATTGCGACCGATTTCAAATCCTTGCATTGGAGGAACACTCTCGGAGTTGACATCATTTTTTTGGATATTTGATGAACCCATCGAGCATCCGGTAAGTATGAAAATAGTTATTGCGCCTGTGATTTTACGTAGTTCTAGGCTCATACAAGGATGAAGTTAAAAGTCCCATCTATCCTAGTCCATTTCTTTCTCTTTTGAATGCCATTTTCTTCTTCGTACATCCAAGTTCCGTCTGCATTGCATGCAAACCATGCGGCAAGCTGGCTATCCCATTTCACTTTGTGCCTCTGATTCGGATCCGTATGGTTGGCGATCCAGTAGGAGTTGTTGATTACCCACCCGAACAAGGGAAGCGCCATCACACTCACTCCGTCCACCGGAACGTGCTAAAGATTTCTTCTGCCTGCTCCGGGTTATCCGTCATTTGCTGAATGCAGACCACCACACGTTTCCCGTCTTTTTCGGAGCAGAGGGCGTAGGCAGCGAACTGTCCTGACTTTCTCTCTTTCCATTCCTTGCTCCACAGTTTTGGCGGGGCACAGTCAGTGCTGGGCAGTTCGTAGTCACCACCGGGAAGTTCGTGGTCCCAGAAGGTGACTTTGCCCCAAAGAAAGTGCGTATTTTGCTTCGAAACCTCGTTAGGAGATGTAATTGCAAGATCCCAAGCACTACATCCAGACTTAGGGTGTGATGCAATATCAATACTAAATTCCCTATCAAGACTTGTATCGTCATTCATATATTTCGATAGTGCTATTTCTGTTTCTGAATTATTTACTCGAAAAACATTCCCTGGGACCAATATTTCAAAGTCATTAGTCTCTAGTAATCTTTTGTCTTTTTTCTCTTTGCAATAAGTTGGCTTAAGTTGATTCTCTTGGATTATATATGAATTGAAGCAATTTGCTTCCACAGACTCCAATGAGTCTGGTATGGGATGTGTCAAACAGCCAGAAAGAGTAACGATAACGCCTATAATAATTGTAAATACTCTCATAATTATAGTAGTTTAAATTCAGTACCGTTCCATCTCTGTAAGACTCCATTAATATATCCAACCCAAATTTCCTGATCACGGAAGATACCGTCATCATCTATATAAGTGTGTCTTTCCCAATGTATTTGCGTGAGTGCTTCTAGCGCCACCCCCTCCTCCCACGCATACGCCAGATTCTCTGCACCTGAAGTACGATTCCACACAATTCTTTCTGCTTCATTCGTCAACGCATTTAGTTGTCGATCGTAGATGAAGTTAAGAGTTTTTCCTCCACCAAATGTTACATTTCGTATGTTGATGCCTGGGAATTGCGCGTCTGCCCAGCCGAAGAGATTGACGGGAACTACATTATTAGCACTTACTTCGAAACTTACCCGCATATCTAAATGAGATCCTTTGGAATACCCTTCATCTCCTATCGCTCCAACCCCTTGACCTTCAATAATGTGAAGTTCATCTGGGCTATTTATACGACTATATATTTCATCTTTTACACTTAGTAAATATGTTTCATGGATCTCTATTGCTGCTTTTATTTCTTCGCCTCCATTTTGCTTTAGATGTTCGTATTTCTCGTAATTATTATGACCTGGCGCGCTTGCCCACGCAGCACTGAAGCGCTGCTTCAAGAAGCTTGCCATCCCTTGGTACGTCATCCCTGTTACTTCCTCCAATATGTTCTCCATATGCAGCAGTCCAACGGTAAATTTCTCACCATTTCTCGTAGTCATTTCGACGTAGAGCGAGCCTTTTATAGTGTCGACAGACAGTACTTTTCCCTTACCTGGCGCAAAGACTGGGATGCCCATATCTTCACCTGCAGAGCCCATATTCCAATCCAATGCATATACACCACTTCCAGTGTGCATATCGGAAAGCATATATATGTACCAAGGCTTCCCTGGCTGTATCTGTACCGGACTCTTCAACGAATTAAGGATATCCCGATGCGTCTCCGGAAGATGAGAAAGATCCGCTGATGGAACACTCGTTGCCCGGATTTCAACCACTTTCTCTGTGGTGAGTGCCATGCGCGGGGAATCTGTCTGGTTTCCAAGCCATGTGATCACACGAAACTTGAAAGCAGCCACATTGATTGCGCTTCCTGCCGCGTTCGTACTTTGTTGCACGGATGGTATCTTATCAAGATACTGGATGATGCTGGCAAGCGGAATGTCAGCAAATAATTGACCCCTTACATCCGTGTTCGTGAGCTTGATGTCACGACCTTGGTCGTCTGTGATCGGGTTTCCATTGTGGTCAGACAGGTACACATCGGCATGATCGTATGTTGGGTGGATAGATCCTGGCGCTACATCGAAGTAGACGCGTACAGCTCTATCTGGAGCACGATCGCCACTTTGGTAGTTTATGTATGCATGATGTTCCTCATTACCTGGATCCCATGTGACGTATCGCTCTGTGCCTATATCGAACATGATTGGGTGTGACCCTTGGAGATTTTTGAACGTTTTATCCAACCCTCGTTCTTCAAACAAAACTTTGAATGATTGATGCGTATCCCACGCATGATGACGCGCAAAGTTTTCAGCGCTTACATCCCAACCGTAGACAGAGGAAAATGTGTCCCACCAATCAATTCCGGAGAATGCCTCGAAACCTCTGCAAAGTGAGTACACCTCATCCACGGTATTGGCATTGTCAATGGAGTCAACAAACCATATGTACATTCTTCCTGCCAAAGTATTGAGGTCGACGTGGATTAATTCAGAGTCTCGTAATTGATCCCGCAATTCAATCATCTCCTTTCCTCGGGCTGATATTTCCATGAAGCTGGCTGTAAACGTGAGTGAATTCAACGAAGAAAGCAGTGCCGCACTCGCGCTCAACTCCCCTCCATACCCTTCACCCTGACTGATTTGCGTAAAGAGTTGTCCGCCTTGTCCAATCACAGTCACTCCATCGCCTGCGTACATTGGCACATTACTCCAGCTATTTAGCCATGCTTGGTATCGCTGATTTTCGTGCACCTGCCTCGGCGTCGGCGTCGCAGCACCTGAACCTGCATAGTTTGGGTTATTCATCCTTCTCTGCTGCTGCAAGCCCTGTGCATTCGCGTAGTCCTGAAATTCACTAAAGTCACCCGCACCTGCAATGATCGCTTGTCGTACGGCTGATAGCATTTGCGGTGTCGTGAAATGCTGGATGCCAATGGGTTCAAACGTGCGGATCCACTGACTCGCCTCCGCAGTATTCAGTTCATTCAGTGGTCCTGTTGGATCCTCATAGTGCGCCTCTTGCACCAGAGCCGCGTACGCTGAATGAATCATGATCGTCATCTGTTTGTTGTAGAGATCGATTTTGGTTCGGTAGACGCCGTCATACTCCGCATTGCGTCGGTAGATCGCGTTGTTGTACTCCGGTGTCCCCGCTCCGTATTGCGCCGCCAATGCTTCATGTGTCAGATGCGGATTCGCTTCCAAAAACTTTGCCCAGACGAAATCATTATTCAGGTTAAAGCGCCTGTCTCCTGTAAAAGTCACGAGCATATTGCGTAAATGATCCTGCATACCCTGCAAAATATTTCGCCCTCCGACATCGTCTGGAATGGCTCCGAATGAGAGTGGTTGCAATCCAGATGCAATCGATCGGAAGGCACCACCGTCTTGGATCTCCTGTGGTAGTGGGACGAGCTCGGTACCATCAGCTTTGATGTTCAGTACCCCGGTAAAGTCGGGTGCCATCGCAATGTCCGTTGTGTGATAGAGCGTTGGCGTTGTGCGCGATACTTCCTCGAAACGATTGCCGACGAGGCGAATAATCACCATCTGTTTCGTTGGCACATACTGATTGCGGATCGTGATGCCGAGTAGCCCGTCTCCCAGGTCGACCATCTTGTCCAGGATTGCTCCAGAGCCAAGAGTGTAGTGATCGATCTTCGTACCAGTTTTGGTCAGCGCAACGATGGTTGAGTTCGACACTATGCCATTATTATCATTTCTCGCTCCTGCGAAAATGAATGCGCCATTTTCGTCTCCATCCATCACCAGCGACTGTGTGTCGTAGTTTTGTCCTGTGAGCGTCCACCAATTGAATCCACCTGCCACCTGTCCATTCGTCAGATTCTTCATGTAAACGTACTGATTTTGTGAAAACGCATAGGCGTTCTCTGTTTTTGCAAATGTGACATTGGTAACAGGACTGTTTCCTAAGTTCACTTCCTTCACGACTGTTCCTTCGGCTGAGTAGATGAACGCCTTGTTGGGCTGACCTGAGACGAAGTTAAAAGACACTGCAATATTATGGGTTCCTTCCACGACATGCATTTTGTTCACCGTTCTCCCGTTGAAGGGGATGACGCCGATTTCTTCTCCAGTGAGTGAGAGCACCACTGCACGATCTGAGAGCCTGATAAGCGCCTTGTCCTCACTCAAGAATTCGAGTGCTTGGATTGATTCGCCGTAATTTTTCAACGTTGTCAGTACTTCTCCTGTGCCAGATTTCTGCAAGACGATGCGTCCGTCAGTGCCGCCGCTCAATATAAACTTACCATTCGTAGCGACAGACGCTGCACGCGGGATGAAGTTCTCGGCATTTGGAAGTGTTTCCCAGAGTCGATCCTCGATCGAGTACTCTGCCTGATGCGCCTCCAACATGAAGCGATCGATCACTTCCTCCATCCCGCCTGCTGAGCGAGCAAAATCCAGCTTTCCAAGTTGCATGTCACGGCTCAAGATCCCTTCGCTTCTACCTCGTTCCAGCATCATCTCGCCCAAGTATGCGTAGGCATCAGTGATCGTTTTGATTGCTTCTCTTCGATCTATGAGTTCTTGCTGTCTATTCACGGATCCATCGAGTGACCACTGAGGATTCATCGCTTTTGCGGTCTGCATCAGTTGATCCGTGATACCGAGTGACACCTCCTCTTTGGCTGCCGATCCTGACAGACTCTTCAGAGCGTTCTCTAAACGTGTTTGCTCAGGCGAGGAGAGTGTTCCGGATTTGAGTAATTCGATGAGCTCAGTGAGTCCATCCATGGGAGGCAGGGGAGTGAAACCTCGACGCTCTTCTGCAATCATCTGGTCGATTTCTTGCTGCAGCGATACGAGAGTTTCCTGTCGATCAGCCGCACGTGATGCGACGTACTCTAGGACGCGTGTTTCGTCGTCGCCCAGGTGAGCCTGTTTCTGCAAATTGATCAGCAGTTTTTCCAGATTGTTTGCACGAGTGATGTTTGCGGCAATACCAGTTGCTCGCAGTGATGCGATGAGAGGAGGAGCTGCGACTTGGGTATCTCGGTTAATGTCGATGACTTCATGTAGACGTTCAGCAACGAGAAAATCTATATGCTCATCCCACTCGTCGCTGTGTGCGTAGGGAACAATGTGCGATTGAGTACCTGTTCGCTGCATCGGCATTACCACTCCCTTTAGTCCGACACGACCGCCACTGTATCTGCCGATCTCGATAGAATCGATACCGTTTACAGTGTTCCACGGGATGACAGTTTCCCCATTAATTTCGATCCTTTGATCTGGAAGATGCCCCTTGATAATCACATATCCAGCAGTTCCAGTATCAGCTGCGATACGCAGTTCGCTGATTCCTGCAGTGCGTGATCCTAATTTGAAGATGATACCATCCTTCCCTCGTGGGTTCTGTGCAGTTCCTGCATTACCCGAGTGATCGCCAATCGCATACAGCACGCCTTCATTCATCACTGTTCCGTGAAGCTGCCATCCAGTTCGTACTTGGGCAGTCAGATTCTCTCCGATGGAGACGATCGCGTTTTCTGGGATGACGGATGTTTGTTCAGGGAGGAGTGCTACATGTTGCACCGGATTTGTGACATCGTAACGAGCGATACCATTTGTGGTGTCCGGATTCGTGACCTCATTAAAGGTAATGTTTTTAATCGATGCGGTTCCAATATCGACTCGCAGTGAAATTGCGCCGACTCTCTCGTTAATGTTTCTTGTGATTTCCCGAATAGTTTTGCTGCCAGAGAGTTGGATTTCGCGGAAGTCGCCTTCACGATCGGTGATGAGGAGCCCACCACGAAAGTTGCTACTGACACTCAGAACGATCTTGTCGATGAGCTCCCTGCCTTCATCGAAGTTAATTGTGATGCCTTGTTTTCCTGGAGTACGCGCGTCACTGGAGCGGATTTCGCCTGCTGGGCTGACATTGACTGAGCCATTTGTGTCATAGCCATTCCATGCAGTGAGGCCCACACCATTGTCGAGCACCCCGTACATCGCTCCTGCGTGATCTCCGATCCCAAGCTCGTCAAAGTTCATAAGTTGACTCCCATCCATCACCTGTCTCTCTTCCAGTTTCTCAAAACTGAGCGTATCAGTATGACTCGCAGCAGGACGTTTCCGCTTCGATCCTTTCGTATCTGTGGAGTCGGTACTACCGTTGAAGAGTGAGCGAAAATTCATGGAACTGTGGGGGGATCAATGATCGAACTCAGTACACACCGGTGATGACTTACCTGACAGAGAGTTTCGGTAATCAATTCTTAAGAAGTACTACTTCTTGGCTTACAGTAGGGCTGAAATCAGTTTTGTTTCCATGTAGAACGCCCATGGGTATCGATCTCGATTACTTCTTTCTGCAGTGCAATGCGTGGGTCAACAAATTGTTCGCCCTGTTCCAGACATTGAAAGAAGAGTCTCGCTCGTTTATCCATTTCTTGCGTGATGAATGCTGACCTTCTCCCGAGTAGTACCTCGGTGAGTCTGCTCATGCATGACTGTTGCTGTCTCGCCGTGGCCCTTCTCTGTTCTCGTTGATGAGCATCGCATGATGCATCGATAGAGATACCTGATGACTGACGAAGTGAAAGATGGGACATAAAAAAGTAGGGGAAAAGAAAGTCCCTCATACAATCACGTCTTCATATGCCCGAATATGGGCTTACTGGTGGTCTACAGTGCGAGAGTTGAAAGGATAGCTTTCTGCTGCGAAATAGTCAGTTCCACTCACTCTTCGAACGCCGATCAGAAATCGGAAAGAGCATGTTGACGATTCCTCTAAATAGTATGTAACAGTAGGTTCCACCCTCCTCAAAACTCGTTATTTTTGCTATAATCATGAGATTCACGTGCATAGGAAAAAATGCGCTGGAACTCATACAAAACATGCACAAACACAAGATTCGCACATCGGTTGCACTCATGGTGCTTGGGACGTATGTCCTGACGCTGGTTCCGACGCATTCGATTTTTGTGTACGGTGCGACTCCGGTTCCGATCAAAACTCAGACAGCCCCAGTGGATGTGGTGTTCGACGATGTTGAAAATGATGCATGGCATGCAGCAGCAATTGCTGCCATGAATGCGAAGGGCTATCTGGATTCTACAGAGCGCACCTTCCGTCCGAACGAGAATGCAACCAGAGCGGAACTGGTATCGCTCGTTCTCCGCGTGAAAGGCGGAACCGCTGCCACTGCTCCAGCAACTGGCTATCCGTTCGTGGATGTTCGATCGAACACACCTGCGTATCAGGATCTGTATCAAGCGATGATGCAGGGCTGGTTCAAGGGCGATCGTGACTGCGCTGGAGTAGTAGCCGGTTGTACTGCTCGACCTGACGCAGCAATCACACGTGCAGAGACGAGCGCTCTCCTCACTCGCGCTTTTGATCTTACGGACCTCGGAAGTGATCGTGTGTTTGGTGACATCGATCCTTTAGCATGGTTTGCACCGGCGATGCGTACGCTCACCAGTCGCTGCATCTTGCGTGGCGATGATGTTCCAGGACAGGATGGCGTGATCTTGGCAAGACCAGCAAGCAACGTGTCACGCGCAGAGATGGCAGTGCTTCTTGGACGCATCGACGATGGCGCAGTGTGTGATCTCTCTGACGATTCTGCTACGACTGCGCTCACATCTCCAGACGAGGCAGTGCTTGCACGACTGCTGCGTAGTGCACGCGACGGACAGTACCTGACTGCGAAGAACGGTCGACTGACATGGACGGATCCGATGCACAGTGCAGCAGGTGATGAGTTCCAGACTAATCCTGGTCGTGGTCGCAGGCCTGCAGGCAATTCAGGTAGTCAGAGTGACCGTCATTACGGTCGTGGATCATCGGGAGGATCAAGTGGTGGGACAAGCGGCGGTTCGACTGGTGGCGGCAGTGTCACAGACATTTGGGTCAATGAAACAGGGGACACAATGACGGGACTACTGCGGATTCTGGTTGCAGGTGTTGGTCTCAGTGTGTCTGGGACTGCATCTGGCGATACATTGTTTGCCCAGAAGTTCTTGTTCTCCAGCGGCGTCAGCATCTTCGATGGCAATGCACGATTCAACTCGACCGTTACATTGAACAATGTCACCTACACTTTCCCGGCTGCAGATGGATCTGCATCGGGGAAAGTGCTGAAGACAAATGCTGCCGGTCAACTGTCGTGGGCAGATGATGATGCGACTGGTAGTGGACTCTCCCTTGCGCAAGGTGACGCACGCTACGTTCGTAAATCCGGAGACACTATGACTGGTGCTCTGACGATCAATATCACAGGTGGCACCAGCACAACACTCGGACTCAAAGTTGTGAACACTCTCTCAGGAGCCCATCTGCATGCGGAAAAGTCACTGACCAGCTCCGGCACACTGATCGTGAATGACACTGCCCTTTTCAAGTCGACTCTTCGCGTTCTCGGCTCCGCATCCGGAGACACCATCCACGCTGAGAAGTCACTGACAACTTCTGGCACTCTCGTCTTCGAAGGTGCTGCCTCTGGTTCATCTCTCTTCCTCGGCACGTCACTGCGTGGATCTGGGTTGGTCGATTGTGATACTGGTGGAACATCGAAATTGCTCTGGGACGCAACAACTGGTCGCTTCTCTTGTGGCACTGATGCCGGCTCTAACTGGTCTGGCACGGGTGCTCTCCAATCCTACTTCGACAATCGCTACGTCAACACCTCAGGCGACACGATGACCGGTACCCTCGTCATCAGTAATGGCAAGAATCTCCAGGTTGCAGGAACGATCTCGGGCACCACACTCAAAATACTCGGCACAGCTTCCGGCAATATTCTCCACGCTGAAAAATCTCTGACAACCTCTGGCACCCTCGTCTTCGAAGGTGCCGCATCTGGTTCCTCACTCTATCTCGGCACCAGCCTCAACGGAGCAGGTCTCACGGATTGTGACACAGCAGGAACCTCAAAACTGCTCTGGGATGCAACAACTGGTCGCTTCTCTTGTGGCACTGATGCCGGCTCTAACTGGTCTGGCACGGGTGCTCTCCAATCCTACTTCGACAATCGCTACGTCAACACC
>JBEBFT010000012.1:0-43285 GCA_040081825.1 Candidatus Peribacteraceae bacterium | reverse complement strand
AGTAAGATGAGAACCTTGCTTTTTCGGTAAGAATTCATAGAATGCTTTGACTATGAAAAATCATGAGAAAGCAGTATTAGAGGTGCGAAAATACAATGCAGTGCTGCAAGAAGCGGTGGAAGCTGCGTTACAGGAGGGGGCAACAGTGCCGGATATCTCTTCTACCATGCGTCGCGCATTCCAGAGCCTCGCACTTCTGAGGCGTCATGTCGGACGGCAATCACTCGATCTCTATCCAGAGAGCAGTGGTCTAGCAGGTATTCTCGAAAAAATAGAAAATATGGAGATAGGTGATACGCATCAAGTAGAACGCGCAAGAATGCTGGTTTACACACTCGTGATGAAGGCAATGACGATACAAGAAATCGATGCAATTGCGTACGGCAAGCACATACTTCCTCATACCGCACATCACGCAGATACAAAGCGCGATCGAAAAGAACCTGCGAAAAACGTAGAAAGAAAGCGAGAAAGACAGACCGCATGAAAAGGACCCTGCTCTGCGAGCTGGGCCCTTGTGTTTCTGCCTCAATCTTCGTCGGATTCAAGGAGTGCCGTAGCAATCTTGTCGTGATGAAACACGATGACTGCCTGCACGTCCGGTGCCACGACGAGTGGCATCATCCTCTCTGTACTAACCTCTGCAGTCACGAACAGCGAATGGCTGGTTGACTTGCAACCGGTCAAAAAGAGAGAAAAGAAAACGAAGACGGTGATGTACTTGCTCATGTGAAATCCTTTCAGAGCAAAGAGCAGATGGCATCATCCTTCACGGCTCCGCCGTAAAAACTGAATGACACCTAAATTGCACTTTACTACATTTTAATATATAAATCAAGTTTCGCTTTTTGGCTAGAACTAGGTCAGAAACCTGAGGTCGTTCTCGAAAAAGAGGCGAAGGTCGGCCTGCCGACCGAAGCCACAAAACTTTAAAACTGCTGCAGAAACCTGAGGTCGTTCTCGAAAAAGAGGCGAAGGTCGGGAATCTGATGACGGATCATCAGCATGCGCTCGACGCCGAATCCGAATGCAAACCCTTGGTATCTCGTAGGGTCAATACCAGCATTTGTGAGCACATTCGGATGCACCATCCCGCATCCCACGATCTCGAGCCACCTGCCCTCACGACTCTTGGTCTCGTCCCCTCTCCAACGCACGTCCATCTCCAGTCCGGGTTCGACGAATGGGAAGTAACCGGTACGCCAGCGGAAATCGACATCAGGAGCAATCAGTTCACTAATCGCGGTTTCCATCACCGCCTTCATGTTCGCGAGTGACACATCTTCTCCTATCATCAGTCCTTCGATCTGATGAAACATCGGCGAGTGTGTGGCGTCACTATCTTTGCGATAGACCTTGCCTGCACAAATCATCCGAAACGGAGGCGTGTGTGTTTCCATGTAACGGATCTGCACAGGCGATGTGTGCGTCCGGAGCACTGTCCTATCTAGAGAAGGCACCCAAAACGTGTCCTGATTATCACGGGCAGGATGCGACTCTGGGATATTGAGCATGTTGAAGTTGTAGTGCTCGGTTTCGACCTCGGGACCTGTAGCAGTATCAAATCCCATGCGACCGAATACTTCTTCGGCACGACGAATGTATTCGTGAATCGGATGCAGACTGCCATGTTCACGGCTCGGTAAATCGAGGGTGGTATCCAGAGTATCCGATGAGGCAAGTGCGCCGAGTGCACTACCTTGCAATTCCTTCGCTCTCTCTTTGAGAGCAGCCTCTAAGGATGATTTGATCTGATTGAGCTCTTGCCCTTTCGACTTCTTCTCTGCATCCGACAAACCCGACAACTCTTTTAATGCCGTTGTGAGCAGTCCTGACTTTCGACCGAAGATGCGGTGCTCGACATCCTCAAGCGCACTCGCATCCTGTGCGGACGCAATTGTTTCTAGGAGCTCGTTCCAGGGACTGGGGAGAGACATAAAATGTATGTAGTACGTAGTATGTAGTATCTAGTATACGAAAGGAATGCCAAATACCAACGTCCTCTATCAAACTTTTTACGAATGCAGCGCCGCTTCTACAAGAAGGAAAACGGCGTACAAGAGTAGTGCAATCCACCAATTCAGAATGCCCAAGATCTGGAACGCGCACACGAGTCCAGTGGCAACTGCCATGAAGATCCCTTCGCGTAGTGCGACAGTCAGTTTCTTACCCTCGTCCATACCCTCGATAGAGAGGATGTGCCACACACCGTAGGCGCTGAGGGTCATGGTCGTTGCGATGCTGAGAAGTAAGGTAATGAAAAAAAGTGGAATGCCAACACTCGGTGCTGTCAGTGGACTTACTCTAAACAGAATGACGAGGAGTGATGTCACGGAGAAAAACGCTGCTGAGCCGATACTGAGAAGAATCACTGTCATGCGAGTGTGGCCAGAAAATCGCCGAGCTTACGGAAATCACTCTGCAGAGATGATCGAAGGTTGCCGTTATGTAGGGCTGCTGCGGGATGGTAGATCGGAAAAATCGTGATGTCATCCGTGAGTGGGAAGGCATTCCCGTGAGCGTTGGAGATGGTGATCTCTGGAAAGAAATGCATGAGTGAATGTCGACCGAGCGGCACGATAACACGGGGTCGAACGAGTGCGATTTCGAGCATCAGCCAGGGCATGCACTGTTCCTTCTCCTTAGGAGTGGGATCGCGATTCTCAGGCGGACGGTACTTCACGACGTTGCTGATGTAGACATCCTCACGCTTGAGATTGATGGAGAGGAGGAGATCATCCAGAAACTTGCCCGCGGCACCCACAAACGGTCGCTTCAGTTCATCTTCTTTCTGCCCAGGCGCTTCGCCGATGAACATGACACGTGCGTGTGGGTCACCTTCACCGAGTACGGCATTTGCATTCTTGGATAGAGCACACCCATCCCAATGAATGAGCTTCTCTCGAAGAAGGTCCAGAGTCAGGTCCATGAGAACTGTAGGATACCAGATTCCAGATTTAGTAACCCGTGGCAAGCTGTCCTTTTACGAAATCAACAAACTGCATCAGCCGAGTATCCGAATATCCTGCGAATTCCAACATTGCATCTACCCCCGAACGTAGCTCATTCCATTCCAGACTGCGCGGAAGAGATGTCTTTAAATCTTGTAATGCCCTTCTTACCTCCGTGTAGCTACTATTGACTCTTAGTCTATTTTCTTCGCCTCTCTTCTCCGCAAACAATTTTCGCGCTTCGATGTATTCATTCGCTCGACGTTGAAAACTGAAAAAACAGTTCGCAACAAGTGGAGGTACAGAAAACTGCCGCTGTTGAGTGCTTGCAAATGAAATTGTATTCCGCTTTTTCAGATCAAAATCATCGATAGAAAGGCAACATCGTAACTCTTCAGACAGTGCTTCCACCTCTAAAGCGGAAAATTGTGTTTTCGCTAAAGCACCGCGCAAATATGAACGGAAAGAGTCGAAGTCATTGTTCTGCGGTAATGCAGAAAGTAATTTTCGTAGAGGCATCTTGATAAATCCAAAGGAAGACGCGGCATGCTGCTCGATAGCAGTGAGGCACTCTTGCACTAAAGGCTCAAGAATAATTTTTCTCGATTCTGACCGATCCGTGTAGTTTTTACTCGCAGAGCCTACATTGCGTAATACAGATTCAAGCACTCTTCGTATTTGTGCGATGTCGAAAATAGTGAAACTTTCTATACTCAACACATCTTTCAGAGCTTCATGAACGAGTGCCGCCCCAGGTTCTGGGCTCCACACGGACTCTCCAACAAGACCGGCAATAGTTTCTCGAATATTTCCGACAGTTCTCATCTCGTTCGATTGATCCTGATTTTCTTCCAGCGACTGCAATTGTGAAACAAGAGCGCTCACTTGCTCTGCAAGAGGTCGCTGGTCACCAGTGCCAAGCAAATGTTTTAAGCGACTATTTGCCATAAAGTAAAAGTATTGTACAGAGTTGTTTCTAGTTCTGCAAGTAGTCTATACCTCCTATTCTTGTAGGGAAGGCTGCTTCACCATACAATACTACGGCTCTCTGTTTTGAAGTTGGGGCTCTAGCTTCCACCTACGTCTCTCGACAAGCTCGAGACTTCGGCGGACAGGCATCTGGCATCATCTACATATTCCGATCATTCTCACTTAAATTCTGGGGCTCTAGCTCATCTGCTGCGGCGAAGCCGCAAAAAGAAAAGGCGTGAGCGCTCCCGTAACTGCTCATTTGTATCTTTAATCTTTGGGGCTCTAGCTCATCTGCAGCGGCGAAGCCGCTCATGGAAAGGTCGCGTGCGCTCTCTCCGAATTCTGATTATGATACCCCATCGTGGGGCTCTAGCTCATCTGGTAGAGCGCTTCCATGGCATGGAAGAGGTAAGGGGTTCGAGTCCCCTGAGCTCCACCATTTTTTATCTCTTTCCATGGCATGGAAGAGGTAAGGGGTCCTAAGTCCCCTCAAGCTCCACCAACTTCTTATAATGTCCGATTCAACACAGTACTGGGGAGACATACTCGAACCGTTCAATTCTGATGAAGTGCTGGGTGTCATCATCAATGGCACGACGGATGATGCGTGGTCACTGATCCTTGAAATGTGTCGACGGGAACTCCATATCGGTTTCGGTCCGCTCGACGCGTTCTTGTTTGGAGAAGATCTGGAACATCGTATTAATCTTCTCGAAAAAGAGGTGCGTGCAAATAAATGGCTTCGAGAAGAGCTGCGCGATACTGTCGCCATGAATCAATCGGAGACTCTTTCGCCTGAACAAATTGCACAACTGAAAAGAGCAACAGACGTGTAGACTAAGGACCAACGCTACTACATGTTCTCCCACCTCGTCACCAGTATCGAGCCACTCCTCCAGAACTACGGGGCTCTGGGCGTGTTTCTTGCAAGTATCATCGAGGAAGTCGTCGCACCTATTCCGTCCACTATCGTCGTCTTCACCTCAGGTATTTTACTAACAAGTGGACTCACTGGAACAGAAGCGCTTTTGACCATCGCTCTCAAAATCATGCTCCCTGCTTCGCTCGGCATCAGCATCGGATCACTCTTCCCATACTATTTGGCAAAGGTCGGGGAAACAGTTGCGATCAACCGATTCGGAAAGCTCCTCGGCATCGAGTGGAGTGCAATCGAGAAAGCAAAAGCATGGACCGAGAAATCAAAACACGATGAGTTGCTGCTTCTACTCGCCCGCATGATCCCAGTTCTTCCCTCGGTCGCGATCTCTGTGACCTGTGGACTCGTCCGCTATCCAGTGAAGAAGTTTTTGATCTTGAGCTTCCTCGGATCACTCCCCCGCTCATTCTTCCTCGGCACACTCGGATGGTGGGGTGGGGCTGCCTACCAGCAGTACGCAGAGCAGATGTCAGGGGTCGAGAAGATTGTGCTGATTGCCATCGCAGCCGCTGCAGTGGTTGGATACCTGGTATTGCGAAAGAGGGCAAAGAGGAGATTGTCGAGCAAGTAAAAGACTGGTAGCCTCTCTTGGCTTTTTCGTGCGCCCTTAGCTTAAGCTAGCCTAGGCGCGCAAAGCGCGCCGATAATAAAAGAAAGATGCGGTGCTCGACTGATCTTTACCGTTAGACATTGTGCGCCCGTAGCTCAGCTGGATAGAGCATCAGCTTGCGGAGCTGGGGGTCGTAGGTTCGAATCCTGCCGGGCGCACCACTTAAAATAGCTGGATAGAGCATCAGATCGTAAGCTGGTTTGAATAGTTGACAAATAAACCAATTTATAATATAATAATAAGAATGCAAAATCTCCCTAGTTCCCGACATGTGCAACGTGTGCTTAATGATCCAAATGCTGCGCTAGAACTAAAACAGCGCTACTTAGACCGACTTCGTAAATCTGATGCACTCGGAAGCCTGACCCAAAGCTCACTAGTTGTGTCTAGTATTCGGGCTTTGCTTGCAAAGGGAAAAATAGAAGATCCAGAGGACAAAAAGATGATTAAAGAAGCAACTAGGTTTCTTCGGGCTCCAACAGAAGTTTTATCCGATCTTGATAGGCATGCCTACAATATTAGAGAGGTTCTGACTGTATACAGACAGCAAGGCAAAGATGTTCCTCTAGAAATTGGCTCGTTATATTCTCAACTGGTCTCTCTTGTCAGTCAGCAAATCAGATTGTTATGTAAAAGTGATAAAATGTGGATTGAGGAAGCAATTGCATTTCTTGATGCCCCAACAGAACTTGTATCCGACATTGAGAGGCATGCATCCAATATTGGAGAAGTTCTTGCCGGATACATGCAGCAAGGCGAAGATTTTCCTCCAGAAATTGATGCTTTGCATTGCCAACTGTCCAGTCTGCTCTATCGGCATTACGTCACTTCATTCAAAACCGAATCTGGTAAACATCCATGTCGTACTGAGAAGGTGAAGCTTGCTTATAGTTATGCTCTTGATATTGCTAAAGCTCTTTCAAGAGGATATCAAGACGATAGTTTTCTAAAAGAAGTGGAAAGTCTGCATACCAAATAAGAGATCCCAGATCTTTATAAGGATAAGTTTCCTCATACGCCCCACAGAGCGCACTAAAAAAATACCTCAGCACCCCTCCACACTACTTCGCATTCAGCCACTTTCTTGCCGATTGGACGAAAGCTGCGATATCTCTCCAGCGTGGGAGCAGCCGCACCACTCCCCACTTTTCTCTTGATGCGTCCTCGAATGACAACCACACGAACCCGGTCAGGATCCACAGCACACCCTCGCTCGTCAGACCATTCAACCATATCCACTCGTGGAAAATAAGGATGAGCATCCATGCGATGCCCGCAACAATTCGAAACCTCGTCAGAAGCATGAATGTCACGAAGAGCTGCAGCCACCAACTACCAGCCCAGAAGTATGGGGCAAGTGGATGTTTGCCGAGTACGATAATCAGCTGTTTCAAGGACACGCTGATGCTCATCACATCCTCGATGTAGTGCTTGTACTGCCACGAAAACGCACTCGGCCACGGATCATCCATGCGATAGCGATGCATCAGGATGAGGAATCCGTAGAAGATCAGCCAATACGACATCAGTCGCCACTTTCTCTGCGTCATACGCCCCGAGAGAATGTAGAACACCGCGAGCCAGATGGATAAACCGATAAACGTTTGGAAACCAAGCCCTCCGTGAAACACGCCAAACAGAACCGATAGCTGCACGATGAGTAAAACGTACCCCGCAAAGCGCTTCCAGATATTGGCAAAGAGCAGCACTCCACCGGTCATCTGACAGGAGATCACAAACGCAGCAGAGCACGCTACCAACCAATCATACTGCACGACAAACTGCATGACCTGACGCATGCCAACGAGCGGCCAACCATTGCCTATCCACCACTCCATACTCCTCTTGAGTGGAGCACTCTTCGTAAAAAAGAATGCATCGAATAGTTTGTAGTACGAAGCAGTGATGAAGAAAAGTGCCACAAAGAACTGTGATAGACGCAACCAGACCGAGCCAAATTCTGTAGATGATTTACTTGGTGACATCTTGGAACCAGGAACTGTAGGAAGCAGGCATAGGAACCGTACATACGTTCTCAGGATCCATGTAGTACTCGTCTTTAAAATATGGTCTTACCCACTCCACGGTCCATCCTCCCTGAGGAGAAGGCTTACCACAGTACTTTCGCCCCCACACCGCACAGGTGCTGCGATTATGCATCGGATAGCTCCATACTGCCTGCGTCACGAATCCTGCAGTGACCTCCGCTACCTGCGCATCGCTTTCTGTAAGAGGATCTCGATCTGCAATCTGAATTCTGCACCAACTATTACTGTACATCCCACCCCATTGGGTAAAATGCTGCAAACCGAATGCAGCTGGCACCATCATCGTCGTCACGATCGCAACACAGACAAACAGAAAGAACCATGAAATCGGTCGATCGAAAGCGTGACGAAATGCCTCGTGCATACGATCATCCTATCACTGCTCATGGCGGAGTTGTAAAGGAGGTGCGCGTTGACAGAAAAAAATCTATACTCACACTCGATGAAGCTCTTCCTTGATACTGCCAACGTCACACACGTCGCCGAAATCGCGTCATGGGGCATCTTAGACGGTGTCACCACCAACCCAAGCTTAGTTGCGAAAGAAGGGAATGAGTTTAAGCCCACGATTCTGAAGATGTGTGAACTCGTACCCTGCGTCAGCGCACAGGTTACCGGTACGACTGCAGAAGAGATGATCAAGCAGGGTGAGGAATACGCTTCCTGGCACAAGCACGTCGTCGTCAAAGTGCCGATGACGGTCGAGGGGCTGAAGGCAATCAAACACTTTGCGAAGAAGAAGATCCGCACGAACACAACTCTCGTCTTCTCTGTTCCGCAGGCCATCCTCGCAGCTAAGGCGGGCGCCAGCATGATCAGTCCATTCGTCGGACGGTTGGATGACAAGGGCGAAGACGGCATGGAATTGATCGAGGACATTATGGAAGCATGGGATCACTACAAGTTTGAGACCGAAGTACTTGTCGCTTCTACACGCAACCTGGAACACATCAAAAAAGCTGCTGTACTTGGCGCGCACATCGCAACCATCCCGTACGCCTTGTTTCAGGAGTTACCGAAACACGAACTGACGGATGCAGGCCTCAAGAAGTTTATGGAGGACTGGGAGAAAGTTACGAAGAAGTAGGCCACTCACTACCAAGTGCGTCTGCAGTCAGCTGAACCTCTTGCTCGGTGATGCAGTCCTTTAGCGCAGCGAGTACACTTAGTTGAAACAGACCCCTATCAACTGGGGTGTCTGGTAAGTGATAAGCGCTCATAAAATTATACGATTTCTGACGTACGAACGATGCAATAGCAGCAACGCGATCAGCTAACTCAGGAATAGTATTCCAATGATTCTCAGGATTAACGCCAATATCTCTCCGTATCTGTTCTACGGTCAAGATCGGTTGATCTTCACTATTGTGCTTTATCACGCTCCGATTCTCCTCGCCAAGAATACGAACGTCAACTGATTGTTTCTCTCTTTCAGAAATACAGGTATGCTGCCTCTGTGCCACATACAATAGGACTAATCGGGCTTGGAGTGATGGGTGCAAACCTTGCCAGAAATGCAGCAAGGAATGGCGCAACCGTTTCGGTCTTTAACCGCACAACGGAGAAGACTGATGAATTCATGAAGAATTTTTCCTCCGAGGGATCATTCGTTGCGACAAAAACTCTGAACGAATTTGTGCAGAGTATTCCCGCACCGCGTTCCATCATCGTGATGGTCAAGGCGGGACAACCGGTGGACGACGTGATTGCGGAACTCGTGCCACTGCTCTCATCTGCCGACACGATCATCGATGCAGGAAACAGTCACTTTGCGGATACCAATCGACGCGAAGCGATGCTGAAAGAGAAAGGATTCTTCTTCATCGGCATGGGTGTGTCGGGTGGAGAGGAAGGTGCGTTAGTCGGCCCCAGCATCATGCCAGGGGGATCAGAGGAAGCGGTTGGTCGACTGCTGCCACTCCTCACTAAAATGGCAGCGAAGGATGGTTCTGGTGGAAAGTGCGTGAGTCACATCGGACCTGGCGGAGCCGGGCACTTCGTGAAGATGGTGCATAACGGCATCGAGTACGGCGACATGCAGCTCATCGCTGAGGCGTACCACATGATGAAAGCAAGTGGCATGAATAATGCAGAGATCGGCGAGACATTCGACAAGTGGAATCGCTCGAAGGAACTCAAGAGTTTTCTGATCGACATCACGGCAAAAATTTTCACGAAGAAAGACGACCGAGGAACTGGAAAAGATTTAGTTGATCTAATCAAAGACGCAGCGGAGCAGAAAGGAACCGGCAAGTGGACGGTGCAGATCGCACTCGATCTCGGGATTCCGATTCCCACAATCGCAGCTGCCGTGGATGCGCGTGGTATGTCGTCGATGAAGACACTTCGAACCCAAGCTGAAGCCCAAGTAGGCGCACTGGAACTAAAAAGTGTGAAGCTCCCTGCGACTGCTATCCGCGACGCACTGTTCTTAAGCAAAATCTGTTCGTATGCACAGGGCTATCGCATGATTCAAGAAGCGATGAGTGTGCATGGATGGAAGATCGACCTCGCGGAAGTCAGTCGCATCTGGAAGGGCGGGTGCATCATCCGCTCGACACTACTCAAAGAGTTTCAGGCGGCCTTTTCGTCTAGTCCCAATCTCCCGAATCTGATCCTCTCCCCTGCCATCTTGCCGCAGTTTCAGAAACGACAGAGGCGCTGGAGGAAAGTCATCGCAACGGCGGTGCAGGCTGGCATTCCTGTCCCTGCGATGACCGCATCACTCGCTTCGTTTGATAGCCTGCGCACCGCACGCCTCCCGCAGAACCTGACACAGGCACAACGCGATTTCTTCGGAGCACACACGTACGAACGACTGGATAAGGAGGGGAAGTTTCACACGCAATGGGAATAGGGATGGAGTATTTTGTATTGCGTATTGTGTATCACGCAAATGTAATACAAGCTCAAATTGCTACAAACATACACAATACTCGATACGCAATACATAGAACAATTCTTATCCCGCATCGCTCTGGATTTCTTCGTCCATCGCCTTTGTCTCGGCTGCCTCCTGTCTTTTCGATTGTTCCATCACTTGTTCCGTCGTGGGTTTGGAACTGCTGCCCATACGATCAGCCTGTATTTGCTGCTCACGCGTTTTCGTCCCGTGCACTGATGGTTTCTGATCAGCAGGTTTCTTCTCTTTCTCTACCTTTGCTTTCAGATCTTTGAGTCGAATGGATCGCGAAAGGTCGGCTTGGTTTGCAAGCTTCGGATCCAGTCCCCTCGCCTGCAGTTCTTTTCTTAGCGCCAGCTTTCTCGCTGTTGCTTCGGACTTGGTCAGCCGATCTTGGCTGGAAAACGTCAGTTCGAAGTCGTCATCGGAAGACATGACGAAATGATACACGCATACATACTGCCCCATAAACAAAACCGCCTAGGGACTGTTGAAGGTCGATAGGACGGTGTTTGTTTTTAGTCTCCGAGGTAAGTGATTATCGTGCGACAATTCTTTTCCTGAAGACATCTATAGTATAGCAAACTTTACGTCTTTTTGGAAGAGCATTATTAAGGCGTTATATAGCTTTTTGATGGTGTTTTTGGTGCTCCCGGCAGGATTCGAACCTGCGACCCCCTGGTTCGAAGCCAGGTACTCTATCCAGCTGAGCTACAGGAGCATGTGCAAATCATGATACAGGAAAGGGCACTTCTTTTCTTGGGCGACCATACTTGTACCTTACACATCTCACAATCGCACGTCAGTAAACGTGCTCTTGTGAGATATGGCCTCTGGATAGAAGGAAAAGGGGTGCCCTGTGAAACTATATTCGTCAATATGCAAAACATACATCAATCGATATGCGAAGCGCGGTCGACCTATATGCGAAGCGCAGGTCACTGACCTGCGCGAGCGGAACAAAACACAGGGAAGTACGCTTTTCTTCTCTCATAATCGATGCCCCATCCTCTCCTTCTTCGTCTTCAAGTACTTCTCCTGCTTCTCGCCCTTAGGCGTAACAGAAATCGGCACCTGTTCGACAACCTCCAGTCCATGACCCTCGATCCCTGCGATCTTCTTCGGGTTATTGGTGAGTAGCCGAATCTTTCCTACTCCGATGTCTTTTAAAATCTGCGCACCGATGCCGTACTCGCGTAGATCATCAGGCAAACCGAGCGCACGATTGGCATCCACAGTGTCTGCGCCTTTGCTCTGACAGTTGTATGCCTTGATCTTATTGATGAGTCCGATGCCGCGTCCTTCTTGCCTCAGGTACAGAAGTACTCCAGCGCCTTCCTCTGCAATCTTCTCGAGTGCCACATCCAATTGCTCACCACAGTCGCAATGTCTGGAATGAAACACATCACCTGTAATGCATTCGGAATGGACGCGGACAAGCGTTGGAGTTTTAGCATCGATCGCTCCCATGCGAAGTGCAACATGCTCCTTCTTTTGAATCGCATCGGTGTAGACCGAGAACTCGAACGTACCGTACTCGGTTTCCAGATCGGTGCGAGCTTCCAGTGTAATCATCGTCTCGTGCATACGCCGATACGCGATGAGTTCGGCAACAGTAATGAGAGGAATGCTGTGCTCAGTCGCAAATTTTTTGAGCTCTGGCAGTCGCATCATCGTTCCATCTTTATGCATAAGTTCACTGATCACCGCACCCTCTCTCAAACCCGCGAGTCTTACCAGATCCACAGATGCTTCGGTATGTCCCGCGCGCACGAGGACGCCTCCGTCCGAAGCACGCAGTGGAAACACATGTCCTGGACGGCTCAGATCCTCGGGGCGACACTCTGGATCGATGGCTGTCAAAATCGTTCGAGCCCTATCTGCTGCGGAAATCCCGGTATCGATCCCCTCCCGCGCCTCGATGCTGACTGTAAATGCCGTCGTTCGCTTGCTCGTATTTTTTTCGACCATGGGCGGCAGCTTGAGTCTCTCCGCAATCTCATTTGAGAGAGCAAGGCAGATCACACCACCCGTGTGCTGAATCATAAACGCCAGCTTTTCCGCTGTTGCCGCCTCCGCAGCGAGGACTAGGTCTCCTTCATTCTCCCGCCCTTCGTCATCCACGACGATCACGAACTCCCCTTTCTTCAAAGCCTCGATTGCATGGCCGACTGAGTTACTGTTTTGCATGAGAAGCACAGTATATCAAATAAACCGCAACGAACCCCAGACTTGCTCTGGAGTGAGTTGCCACCTTTTCAGGGGAGAGTCCGCGAGAAGGGCTCCAAGCCCCTTTCGCGAATTTACTGCCACTTAACAGTGTACGTCACCGTCTTCGCGAGATCGGTAGCGCCGATGCGTCCGACTCCGACCATGTACGACTGACCAGGTTGGAAATCGTACTCCTTGTTGCATTCTGGTCCTACGAATCCGTACTGATCCACAGAGAGAGGTGTGTAGATAATGCAGTTGAGCGTACTTGTGCCTGTTGTCGTAATCATTCCCTTCATCTGTTTCGTCACTGTAAATGAGTACCAGTCAGCGATATCGTTTCCCTCCAGCACACCTGTGCGAGGAGTTGTGGGACTCAGCCAAATGGCATCCATGAATCCATCATTCACATCACTCGTCACGGTCTTCGTAGTTACAGCATATGCAACATCTGAGACAGTGGGCTGGATCTGCAGCTGATACTTACCAGCAGGTACAGCAGCAGCAACGATACAATTATTCATCTTCTGAATACCGAGGTAGTACTCGGACGAGAAGCCAGAATCATCCAATCGGTACAATCGACACGTCACATCAGAAGAATAAAAACCCGTGATCGACACCTCGGCTTGTATCATGGTGCGAGCCTCTTTGGTGCTAAAGACGTAGGCAATAGACCGCTTGCCATTGAACTTTCCGTTATCAGAGAACGGGAAAGGCATCGTACGAACATCATCCTCAATCGCAGCAGTTGAAGAGGTGCTGCTGGCGGACGAAGCGGAAGAGGAAATGTTTTTTAGAGCATTCAAGCCGTTGTAGACCATCGCAGCCATCTCTCCACGAAGGAGTTCCTTATCGGGATAGAAGCGTGATCCTGTTTCGATGCCCATCGGGAGTATGCCGTTTTTGTACGCCTGACTAATGTACTTGGTGTACCAAGCAGAAACCGAGATATCGACGAACTTGATCAAACCACGATCCGCTTCGGTAAACTCGGAAACTGGGAGTCCGAAAACTGTGTGAATCATTTTCAGTGCTTCGGTGCGAGTGACTGGACTTCCAGGACGGAACTTGCCGTCACTGTACCCCTGCACATACTTCATTGCTGCCGCATCACATACATATGCTTCGAACCAAATGCCACGAGGGACATCGCTAAAACAGCCACCGTTGGATGCGACTGCTGTCTTGCCCGCTGCGGTATAGAGCAGTTTCAGGATCTCCGCACGATTGAGACTGCGATCAGCCACAAAGTTACCATTTGGATCTCCTTTGACGATCCCCGCTCTTGCTAGAGACTCGATCTTCAATTTATATGGATGTGTATCCGGCACATCAGAGAAAATACCTGTAGCAAACGCGGTACCCGGCGACACAATGACACTGCAGATAAAAAGAAACATCAGCATCGAACGCAGGGCAATCATATGAAAAGAAGAAAGGGCAGAGGACTCGAGCGTACTTTGAACACTTCTATTGTTCAATACGCATCACTGTATTTCCTTTAGTCTCGCAAGCGAACTCAGCACCGTACGTGCTGCGATCACACCTGTGTTCATGACTCCATGTACTCGCGTCTCGGCATCAGCGATGTTGCGCACATAGAGCACCTCGAACGTGACGGGCTTGCCGGTCAGGAGCTGCACCTGCATGCACCCTGCGGCTGCTTGATCTGCGATCAGTCGCGCGTGATGCGTCTGCCCTTCGACGATGATGCCAAATGCAATCACTGCATCGAAACGCTCCAATGCTTTCTGACACGCGAGTGGCAATTCGAACGAGCCCGGAATCGTGAAGAGTCCGATGTTGTCGGAGGGAATTCCCAAACGAGCCAGTTCGGTTGCAGCGTTCTCGCTTACGGCAGTCGTGAGTTTGGGATGCCACTCTGAACGCACGATCGCGATCGTCCACTTGGGATCGAGAGTAAGAGAGCCAAAATCTGGAGCGTCACCGAGCGGCATGTTGGAGGACGTACTTCGCGAGGATATCAGTCTCGATGTTGATCCTGTCACCGACTTTCTTAAGCCACAAGGTAGTCCCCTCTTTTGTCAGTGGAATAATCGCAGCAGTCACGATGTCACCCTTCAGGTCTGCCACGGTGAGTGACACTCCATCGATTGTGATGGAGCCATGATGCACGATAAAAGGAAGGAGAGAACGAGGAATACGAACAGAGAAGCGCTCACCATCGATCTTCGTCACGGTACCCACTCCTTCCACATGCCCCTGCACGATGTGACCCTCCAGTCGATCACTCGCTTTCATCGCTCGCTCCAGATTGACGCGGTCACCTGTGTGCAGACTGCCGAGTGTCGTCTTCTCTACCGTAGTCTCGGCAAGGTCGAAAGACATGGATGCATTATCAAAATGCGTGACAGATAAACACACGCCTGAAATCGCAATGCTGCATCCCATCTTCAGGTCATCGAACGATGGTGGGCGTGCAAGGACAATCGATCCAGCGTCGACTCCGCGTACCTCTGCCGTTGCTTCGATGATCCCTGTAAACATGAGTTTGTGAGTATAACAGATCGAATGCACTCAGGCTTGAGTGCTCGTCACTTTTTTCATCGCTTCGATGAGCTCCTCCATACGCTGCAGTGCGAGTCCTGCAATGTTGATACGACCATCTGGAGCCAGAAACACGCGATACTCTTCGCGGAGAATTCGGATCTGATCGGACGTGAGTGGCAGAAGTGCAAACATACCGTGACCACGAAGTGCATCGGAAAACATCGGTAGCTTCACACTCAGCATCTCCCTCTTTTTCTGGAACAACGATCGAAGCTCAGCCAGTTCCCTCTGCCACTCCTCCAGATATCGCGACTGCACATGGTGTACGATCTCTTGTCCCGTCACGGGAGCGGCGGATGTGAACGTACGCGCGTGCTGCATGAACTGACCCTCAGCACGCTTCTTCTCTTCCTCGGACGCGGTACTTGCCGCGACCAGTCCCGTACGCAGCCCATAGATCGAGTGATTTTTTGATGCTGACCATGCGACAAGCGTTGTGACGCCAGCGGCACGAAGGATCCGTAGCGGCCCTATGTCTTCTGCAGGTGAAGCCGAAAACCCCTGATACGCGATGTCTAGAATGACAATAATCGAATGCCTTGCCGCGAGTGTCGCAAGACTCTTCCAGCTGTCCTCAGAAAGATCCAATCCTGTTGGATTGTGACATCCTGCCTGCACCAGTAGTGCACGCGGCTTGTCGCTTCCATCCAGAGTATCGAGCAATTTCTGCTCCGAGCATCGTCCGTTTTCGAATACCGGTACATCAAGAGTGCGAATTCCTGCACCGTGACAAATATTGTGATGATTGATCCATGTCGGTGTCGGGAGCAGGATCTCTACACGATCACCGAGCATCACACGACTCGTACGAACGGCAAGCGCCAACGCGGCAGTGCCGCCAGCGGTGGACATGGACGCGGCATCGGGGATCTCCAAAAGTTGCAGCACATCCTTCCTGAACTCAGGCACACCCAGTAAAGGTGGATACGAAAAATGTCGTGACCCACTGGCAGCTGCCAGATCCATGGCAGCCTTACGCACAACCGAGAGTGCATGCGGCAGTCCGTCTTCCGTCAGCACGATGCCCACCGTGCCATCGATCGCTGTCGGTCCCGCCTGCTTCGCCTCGGCTGCGATGCTGAAGAGTGGGTCGGACCACGCGGGAGGTAACGCAGAGAAAGAGGAGGGCATACGGCATCAGTGTAGGCTGTTTTGCATCGACTGAAAAACACAGAAAGAACGAATCTAGAACTGAAAAATGGCACTTCCGTTTAGGGTGATTTTTTGGTATAATAATGAGGAACCAATATCCATACCCAAACCATTTTATGTCTTCCACGAAGAGCGATCTCAACTTTCTCCGCAGCGTTGCGATCTTCAATCTGACGGCTCAGTTCTTCGCAATTGCGATGATGCTGACGCAGATGGCTAGTCAGATCTAACCCTAGACAAAACTACCACAGGTGGAGTACACTCCACCGGCTATGGTGATAACACCATAGTTTTTTTCTATGGACAAAATAGTCGTCAAAGGCGCCAGGATGCATAATTTGAAGGGAATAGATGTCAGCATCCCCAGAAATGCGCTCACTGTGATCACCGGTCTTTCGGGGTCAGGCAAATCCTCCCTCGCATTCGATACCATTTTTGCGGAGGGTCAGCGTCGCTACGCCGAATCGCTGTCTGCATACGCTCGTCAGTTCATCTCACAAATGGAGAAACCAGAGGTGGATAGTATCGAGGGACTGAGCCCTGCCATTTCGATCGATCAAAAAACAGCACCGCGTAACCCGCGCTCAACAGTCGGCACGGTCACAGAGATCTATGACTACATGCGTCTGCTCTGGGCAAAGGTTGGTCACGTGCACTGTCCGATCACAGGGAAGCCGTTAAGCAAACTTTCTGCTTCGCAGATCACCGACATCATCACCGCTATGCCGGACGGCAAGAAAATCATGCTGCTCTCGCCGCAGATCATCGGACGCAAGGGCGCACATCAGAAAATCATCGAGATGATCAAACGCGAAGGATTCGTGCGCATGCGCATCGACGGACAGATTATGACGACGGATGAAGAAGTGGAACTGGATCCGAAGAAGAGTCACGATATCGAAATCGTTATCGATCGTATGATCGTACGCGATTTTGAACCTGTGACAGAGAAGTTGTCTGACGGAACAAAAATCGAACAACCAAATCCCAACCGCACGCGACTGGCAGATAGCGTGGAACTGAGTCTCCGCAAGGGAAACGGCATGCTGTTTGTCTTGGATGCAGATAATAACGACATCACCAAGTTCTCGGACAGGTTCGTAAATCCCGACTACCCCGACATGAGCATCCCCGAAATCGAGCCACGCAGCTTCTCGTTCAACTCGCCGCACGGCGCATGTGAGCACTGTCACGGTATCGGTAGCATTCTGCAAATCGATGAAGGAAGCATCGTGCCCAATCAAACACTCACGGTGAATGAAGGTGCTATTCATCCGTGGGCGACATCTGCTGGCAGACAGAGCTTCATGCTGCAGACACTGACCGCACTCGCGAAGCAGCTCAAATTCTCTTTGGATATTCCATGGAACAAGCTCGGTGAAGACGTGAAAAAAATCATCCTCCGAGGTCACGAAGCAAAAGTGAATGTGGAGTTCATCACGCAGAAATTCGACGGATCGTACGAGACGTCATACGAAGGTGTGATCCCGAATCTAGAGCGCCGTCACAAAGAAACCGATTCCAGCTACACACGTCAACAGATCGAGGAATACATGTTCGAGCTCCCCTGCCCTGAATGTAAAGGACAGAGATTGAAGAAGGAAATCCTGGGTGTCACAGTGGGTGGCAAGAATATTGTGGAGGCCTCGCACCTGAGCGTGGTCGGTGCGAAGAAGTTCTTTGAAGGACTAGTGCCTGAAGCGTCGAGCACCAAATCAAAAGCCAATGGCACGAAGACTGCTGCAAGCAGCCAGCAACTCTCTACATATGAATACACGATCGTCCGCAAAGTCGTCTCCGAAATCGTCGCACGACTCTCATTCTTAGAAAACGTGGGACTGAAGTACCTAACACTCGATCGTTCCGCAGCCACACTGTCAGGCGGAGAAGCGCAGCGCATTCGACTCGCGACACAGATCGGCTCGGCGCTGGAAGGAGTGGTGTACGTACTGGATGAACCGAGTATCGGTCTTCATCAGCGTGATAACACCAAGCTTATCAGCACACTCACGATGCTCCGCGATATCGGCAACACTGTCATCGTCGTCGAACACGATCAAGAAACGATCGAGGCTGCAGACTGGCTGCTGGAGATCGGACCTGGCGCTGGAAAACTGGGCGGACAAGTCATCGCAGAGGGAACACCCGAGGAGCTCAAGAAAAATTCCGCATCCGTCACCGGGCAGTACTTGAGTGGAAAGAAGAAAATCGAGTACCCAAAGAAGAGACGAGAAGGAAACGGCAAGACGGTCGAAATCCTGGGTGCGACACACCACAACCTGCAGAACGTGCACGCTGTCTTTCCTCTCGGTTGCTTCATCGGCATTACGGGCGTATCGGGATCGGGTAAATCCAGTCTGATTCACGGCATCTTGGCTCCGGAGCTGCAACGCACACTGAACAAAGCACACTCGAAGGGGCAGAACTTCAAAGAAATAAAGGGGCTCGAGCAGCTGGATAAAGCAATCGTGATCGACCAATCCCCCATCGGTAGAACGCCACGTAGTAACCCTGCGACCTACACGGGCATCTTCACTGAAGTACGTGACGTTTTCTCCGCAACTCCTGAAGCGAAACTGCGCGGATACAAGCCAGGACGTTTCAGCTTCAACGTGTCGGGCGGCCGGTGTGAAGACTGTGAAGGTGATGGCGTGAAACGGATCGAGATGCACTTCCTTCCTGACGTCTACGTCACCTGCGAAACGTGTATCGGCAAGCGCTACAATCGCGAGACCTTGGAAGTGACATATAAAGGAAAGAATATTTCCGAAGCACTGAACATGACGATCACAGAAGGGCTGGAGTTCTTCGGACCGTACCCAAGTATCAAGAACAAACTACAAACACTCGACGACGTAGGACTCGGCTACATTCATCTGGGACAGAACGCGACCACACTCTCCGGCGGAGAAGCACAGCGTATCAAATTGGCAACCGAGCTCACCAAACGAGCAACAGGTAAGACGTTCTATATTCTGGATGAACCCACAACTGGTCTGCACTTCGACGATATCCAGAAACTCCTGGATGTGCTGCAGCGTTTGGTCGACAGAGGAAACACCGTGCTCGTGATCGAGCATAACCTGGACGTGATTAAGTGTGTCGATCACATCATCGATATCGGACCCGATGGTGGAGACGGCGGTGGACGCATCATCGCAGAGGGAACACCCGAAGCAGTGGCAAAAGTGAAAGAGAGTTACACAGGGCACTATTTGAAGAAGGTGTTGAGTTGATCACTGAAAGGTGATCGGTTTCATACGCGACTAGCGACTAGCGGGTAGCGGTTACTACGATACTTGCACCTAGTCGCTATTCGCTATCCGCTACTCGCCCATCCCTCCTTGCATACCCTCTACCCTCTCCCCTATTGTATAACCAACTTCACTTCCCCCCACCTCGTATGACACAGTTACGGATTTCTCTCTTCATGCTCCTCGTCATGCCAATGACGGCACTCGGCATGGAGCCTTCTAGTCTCTTCGCGAAGATGGTTGCGGTTCCTGGAACCACATACTCTTTCACCATTCACACACATTCAGAGGACGTATACGTCTCTGTGTGGTCCAAGGGAACGATGTCTGTAATTGGGACACAAACACCACTCGTTGATGCACAGGCAACGATCGATGTTGTATATCAGGATATGAAAGTACGCTTAAAAGGTGATCTCAAAATGAACGCTGAAGGCATCTTTGTACGAGTCAAGGAAGCGAGTGGCAAGTTCGACAATGAAGCGATTCATTCAGCCATGAACGCCTATACCAAGAAATGGATTCGCGTCGCTGATGCCGAAACGCTGAGTCTCTTTGGCCAGGGCGGCATGATGGTCGATGATGATCTGCAGACGACAAATGACATGTTTACAGTCCAGTCTGTACCAAGTGCACAGGGCACGAAGCATATCGTTCAGATGAAGCCAGACACAGCAGCAGGAATAGCTGGGGATCTCTTCGATATGCTCGGAGACCGACCTCTGATCCAGGATTTCTTCCCTTGGAGGGCACTGGCTGAGAGTATGCAGTTCGAAGTCGTCATCAATGAAAATGCAAAAGGAATGCTGACGACACGTACGTCTACTATGAATCTGAATGGTGAGAAGTCCTATGTCCGCATGACGAGCTCTGAGACATTCTCGTACACCGCTCCAACAATTACTACTCCAACAGACTGGATCGCTGCCGAAGAGATGATCGCTCTCTTCGATACTGTTGATCCATTCGTACAGGACGCGATGCAGGTTGAATATGATGAATCTCTCTATGAAGATTATGAGGAATTCGACTCGACTGACGAAGACATGCTGGAGTTTGGTGAAGAGTGGTCGAATGACGGATACCAGGTATGGTCCGGTGACTGCTGGGCTGAGACATCGGCGGAACTGGTTGCACTGCAACGTTCCGGCGACTGCCCAGTCGAGAAGGTTTCCCGCCGAAATCTGACGAATACTCGCTAGTCTCTTACGTACGCCATTTAATCGAACACCCGAGTGCATTCGCCTCGGGTGTTTTTGGTTTATTGGCTTCTACTAGGGCTGCGATGGCATCACGGAGTGTGTGGTCTTTGACCCTTGTCTCATCCTGCCAGTTGTCATCGACACGCCCCTTGTACTGGAGCGCCCCTGCAGCATCAAATACGAAGCAGTGTGGTGTGCAGAGTGCACCGAAGCGCTTCGCTACAGACTGATCTTCATCGAAACAGTACGGAAATGGGTACCGTCGTTCCTCTGCTCGCCTCTTCATTTCATCGAAGGAATCTTCCGGGTATGCTTCCGCATCGTTACTGCTGATGAGAACCATGCTCGCCTTTCCAGTGAATTCCTGTGCGATCGCTATCAGCCGGGGCTCCACAGCTTTGGCGTATGGACAGTGATTGCAGGTAAAGACGATGACACGAATGCCGAGTAGCTTATCAGCAGACACAGTTGTGTCGTCAGTCGCGGGGAGTGAAAACGAGGGAAGCATGTCACCGATCTTGAGTGCCGATGAGTTGTCGTTGATGAGAACCATAGTCAATTGATAATGAATAATTGATAATGAATAATGGCACACTATGGGGATTCAGAACATCAATCCAAATTATTCATTATTCATTTTTAATTATTCATTGTGAAACGTCACTTCACTGCCACCGCCTTCATCGTCGATGCACAGAACCGCACGCTCCTTCTGTGGCATAAGCACCTGCAGCGTTGGATGCCAGCCGGCGGTCACGTGGATGAAAATGAGGCGCCAGAAGATGCGGCGAAGCGTGAGTGCATGGAGGAGACCGGACTAGATGTAGAAATACTGGGACGTGATGACCTCCCGAAACTTTCTACACTCCCTTTCCCTGATCTCTTTGAAGGAAACCAAGTCGAGGGAAGGATGCTCAAAACTCCGATAGCGATGCTACTGGAGGAAATCCCCGCTCGGCCGGAGCGAGGAGAAGAAGCGCATCAACATATGGATTTTCTGTTTCTCGCGAAACCAATCGATGAGTCTCAAAAGCCTCAACACAAAGAGGCAGAAGCACATGCAGAGATGCGGTGGTTTACGAAAGAAGAGGTTGCAGCGCTGAATGAGGCGACGGAGATCTTTGGGAATGTGAAGAGATATATTTTGACTATCCTGTAGTGTAGAATATTCAACTATGGCGAGCATCCCGAAAGCAATTAAGGAAATGGCAGCCTTACATGGAGAGAAAGTTATCGATGCCTATAAGTTTGCAGCGCACGCACATAAAGATGAAAAAAGAGGCTCAGGAGAGCCGTACATTACTCATCCCGTCGCAGTCGCAAAACTACTCTTCGGCGCAGGAGCAGATATTGATGTAATTATCGCAGCGCTACTGCACGATACCCTGGAATCGAACGAGAGCGAGCAACACATCGTCGATCAGATCTATGCACTATTCGGAGATCAAGTTCTGTACCTTGTTCAAGCAGTTTCGAAAGATTGCAAGATCACTGACAAGAAAGTGCAACAAGATGAATATATGAATCAGATAGAACGATCGTTCGGCGTGGACATTTCAGTATTCACGATCAAAATTGCCGACCTCATTCATAATCTCAGCACTATCGATGGACTACCCATTGAACGAAAAAAACGATGGATTCATGAATTACACACCCAATATTTCCCAGTTTTCACTGGCTACTTTCACCGTGTGCCACTTGGGCAACAACAACTGTTTATGAACCTTATGGACGCCCTAGAACGAGAATTGGCGCATTTCGATGCACTTCACAATACCTTCAGTGAAGAGTAGAGTAAGAATTCGGTTATGATGAACTCTCTTCCATTACAGACGAGGCAGACCCTGAAAGCACTCGGGTTTTCCGATAATGAATGTAAGGTGTTGCTGCCGCTTTTTTCAGCGAAATCGATGTCTTCGAAAGATCTGAGCAAGCAAACAACATTGTCATTCGAGGCCGTACATTTTGCGTTACACGCATTGGAAAAAAAGAAGTTGATAGAAATAACAAGGAAGAGTGGTCAAGACATCGTCAAAATGTCCACTCGTCAGGAATTTCTGGAATGGATCGATGATCAAAGGCAAATCAATGCCGAAATATACAATGAGGCGAAATCATCAATTAGCACCTTCCTCACAACGTTTGCAGAATCAGCATGGAAGCCAGAAGTAATGTACTTTGAAGGCGTTGATGGAATTAGAGAAATTTATGAAGACATGATTCGAGAGGGTACTTCCATCTACTCATGGACAGACATACAGAAAATCTATGAAACTCTTGGCGACTACATGCACGAGTTCATTCGAATGCGTTTGAAGAAGAAAATTAAGTCGTATGCGATTATGCCAATCAACGTCATGAACTCTGAATATGCGAAAAAGGCACAGCTGCGTGACACGTTGTTTTCTTCTGACCTTCAGATTAATGGTGAAATTCGAGTATACGGGGACAAGGTCGCAGTGATTACATTTCACAAGAAAAAGCCTGTAGGATTCGTTTTCTCAGGTCCGATTATTGCATCACTGTTCCGTGGAATGTTCGCTCATGCATGGAACTCGTGCAACCACGGAGGTGGCAAAAAAACAAAGCTAGATCTGCGTGGGTAAATCTATCTCCTTTCTGCGTGCGATAAAGTTGAAAAACTTCTGAGATCTGCCTGGTGCCTCGTAGTTGTGGACATCAGAGTCTGTTTTACGAAGCACATCAAAATGACTAGACAGCAATTCAACCCATGCATCCATGGATCGGAAATTACGCATTTGCCCATCAAAGTTCATCCACATTCTGCCCCTCACGTCGGTCATAACACTCTCTGGCTTCTCAACATCTTGATGCTTCTTCAGATGCTCAAAAAGCTTAATACCGTGACCATCGAGGGTTGCGCCTGGCGCCTTCACAGAAAAAGCTAAATGACCGCCAGGCTTTAGCACCGCATGCGCTGACTTCAATAGATCACTGAGTCCCTTATCATCAAAATAGTGAAAGCAGGAATGAGCAGTGATGGTATCAAACTGTTCTTGTTCGTCATTCATGTATCTCAGTGCATCATGCATTTCCATCCCAAATCCAGGAACGATGACCCTTCCATGAGGAATGGAACGATTTTCGCCATCATACTGCAACATACCTGATTCCTGATAACGAGCACGTAACCGATCCAGCACAAACTCACTTCCATCAATCACTTGCACCTGCGCGGCACCACTTGCCAGGAAATGATCTACATCTGCACCGTTCCCTGGACCAATCTCCAGAATCCTCTTGCCTTCAATTAGCTTCACTTCATTGTCTGGACCATTTCGATATCCAGTGAGTTCATGCGCAAACTGGGTGGGCTGCGTCGCATTCGTAAAGAGATACAATCCTCGACTATGCACCTGATCATATGTGATTTCAGGCATTGCTCCGATCAAGCGTAAATAATTCCAAGCCTTATTGTCATACAACCAACGATGATTCTCTCCTATATTATAACCATCATCTCCCGTTTCTATCTTTCCAGGTAGTGCAATAGAGTTTACCTCATCTTCACCGCGAGCAAGACGCGCAATATTATGATGATTCGAATTGCGTTGCTCGACCCCTTCTGCAGCGCGCAATACTGCAAGAACGAGCGTTACAACAGTCGCATTCCTTTGACGTAAATAATCTATCGCTTGTTGTACAGAATACGGTTTTTCCTGAGTTAGTAATTCACTCTGAATACGATCAACAATACGCTTAATCTTTCTACTACCCTGACTATGAACGACAGAAAAATCATTCGCAGTCTTACGTATAGGTGCCCTGGCACCACCTTCTAGGTGTCCTCTTAGTCGATCGCGAATTTCATCTCCGTATCCTTCAATGACAGGTAACCCATAAGGCTTTCCAGGACCGCTGAGGGTTTCTAAAATTGGCTCTACATAATGAAATAACGAGGAATGTCTCCCGTTGTCACCCGATCCCATGGTGCTAGATGCAGAAATCATGAATATATGAGGCGAGCAGGCTACAAAAGAAGTACACGAATAGCAAGATTTTATTGGTTTTGTAACAAGAAGTCAATATTGTCAACTACCTGTTTCATGACGTATTCAAGCAGTGGGCTCGCAAGAAAAAGTCGCGTATGCTCTCCTTATGTTTGACCCCGTCGACCCTAAGCAACGGTTCCCCGATCTTGAGGAAGGCATCCTCAGTTATTGGCGTGAGGAAGACACGTTTAAGCGATCACTCAGGCACCGTAAAGGCAGTGAAGTATTCAGCTTCTACGACGGTCCGCCGTTTGCAACAGGTCTGCCGCACTACGGACATATTTTAGCTGGGACGATCAAGGACGTGATCCCCCGCTACCAAACAATGCGCGGAAAGTATGTGAAGCGTCGCTTCGGATGGGACTGTCACGGACTGCCGGTCGAGAATGAAATCGAGAAGGAGCAAAAACTTCTGAGTAAGCGCGACATCGAAGCGCTGGGAGTCGGTAACTTCAATGAACTCTGCCGAGAAGCAGTGCAGCGCTACACAGGCGAATGGCGCAAAACGGTAGAACGGCTCGGTCGCTGGGTCGACATGGATCATGACTATCGCACGATGGATCCGGAATACATGGAATCGATCTGGTGGGTGTTCAAGTCTCTGCATGAAAAAGGATTGATCCGCGAAGGGCACAAGTCCATGCACGTCTGTCCCCGGTGTCAGACTCCCCTGTCTAACTTCGAAGTCACGCAAGGGTACAAAGACATCCAGGACTATTCGATCACGGCGAAGTTTGAGCTGACTGACGAGCCCGGCACCTTCATCCTCGCGTGGACAACAACGGGTTGGACGCTTCCTGGAAACATGTTGCTCGCTGTTGATCCCAAGGAAACGTACGTACGAGCAACGGTCGGAAAAGAGATCTATATCGTCGCAAAAGCACTGGTCGAGAACGTGCTCAAAGGAACGGAGCACACGATCGAGAAGGAGATCAAAGGAAAGTCGCTGATCGGCAAAACATATATGCCCCTCTTCCCTTACTTTGAGAAAGAGTTGCAGGAGGCAGGTGCGTTCCGTGTTGTGGGTGCCGATTTCGTGACGACGACAGACGGAACAGGCATCGTGCATATTGCCGGTGGCTATGGTGAAGATGACTACAATCTGGTCAAGAGTGAAAAATTGCCGCTCATTCAACACGTCGGAATCGATGGAGTCTTCACGAAAGATGTTACTGAATTCGCAGGAAAGCACGCCAAGCCAAAGGACGATCACCAGGGCGGAGACAAGGCAGTCGCCGAGTGGCTGAAGAAGAATAAAAAACTCTTCAAAGCTGAGACATTCCAGCACAGCTACCCACACTGCTGGCGCTGCGATTCGCCACTCATCAACTTCGCTACCAGCTCGTGGTTCGTCGCGGTGGAAGAGATCAAGAAGAAGATGATCGCAGCAAATGAGAAGACAAACTGGATGCCATCGCACATTCGTGACGGACGCTTCGGGAAGTGGCTCGAAGGTGCGCGTGATTGGGCGATTTCGCGCAACCGATTCTGGGGCACGCCACTCCCGATTTGGCGGAACTCCGTCACGGGCGAAGTAGAAATTATCGGCTCACGCGATGAACTGATGCAGAAGAATCCTGAACGTTTTACGAAAATCATCTTCTGCAGGCACGCCGAGAGTGTGGGTAATGTGGAACAGATCTACCAAGGCGAAGTTCCCGGAACGCCACTCACTGATAAAGGGCAAGAGCAAGCCAAGAAACTGGCAGAGAAGGTTGTGCGTCAGTCCGAGAGAATTCCGATCGATGCCATCTACGCCTCTCCCCTTCAGCGCACCCAAGAAACTGCAACAGCGCTGAGTGCACTCACCGATCGCGCCATCATCACCGATGATCGCATCCGCGAAGTTACGTTCGGCGAGTACGAAGGCAAGCACATCAATTTTTCGGACCTGACATTTGTTCGGGAACGTCGTGCACACAAACTTTCCAGCGGTCAGGTGGAGAGCATCTATCACTTTGCAGGAATGGAAACGTGGGAAAATATCCAGCTGCGTCTCTCTGAGTTCCTGCATGAAGTACTGGAAAAACACCGGGGGAAAACCGTTGTCGTCTTTACCCATGCAGACATCGTGCAGAACGCCATGCACTTCTTCACGAATGAAGATCCGCACAAAATCGTACACCGTGCCGTCTATGTTGCGACGTCACACACGTTCTTCTGGGATCATCAGAGAAATGCGCAGATGGACCTGCACAAGCACACGGTAGACGAGATCATGTGGGACGCAGGAAATGTCACTGAGAAGGACACAGTGCAGGCGACATTTGTCCGTCATGGCGAAACTGATTTGAACAAAGAAAAGCTGACAGCAGGTGCCGAGGTCGATATCGGACTGAATACTACCGGCAAAGCGCAAATCAAGAAGCTGGCAGAGTCACTGAAAGGAAAAGAATTCGATGTCGTGCTGTCATCGAGTATGAAACGCGCGGAAGAATCGGCGAAGATACTTAGTAAAGAACTGGAGGTGGAATACGGTGGATCGCTGCCGAACTTCCACGAACGATCGTACGGCGAGTGGAGCAAGGAGCCGATTGACGAAGTCATGAAGAAGCACGGACCGAAGAAACCAATCAAGGGTCTCAGTCCTTCGTGGTTGCAAGTGACGCCTCAAGATGGAGAGTCGTGGCAGCAGTTTGTGGATCGCGTGCGTCGTGGGCATGATCAACTACTACGAGATTTCGCAGGAAAGAAGGTGCTCCTCGTCGCTCACGGCGGTGTCCTCAGGGCCCTCAACTTCGTGACAGGTGCAACGTATGAGGAGGTAGCAGCCGCACAGCCAAAGAATGCCGAAGTGATGGAACGCACGCTGAAGCCGTCCATGCGCTCCATTGGCGATGTGCTGGACTGTTGGTTCGAATCAGGATCGATGCCCTACGCGCAGGAACATTTCCCATTCGAGAATGAGACCGACGTTCCGCCTGGCTTTCCTGCGGACTTCATCGCTGAGGGTCTGGACCAGACACGCGGTTGGTTCTACACGCTCATGGTGCTCAGCACCGCACTCTTCGACTGTCCCGCATTCAAAAACTGTGTGGTGAACGGCATCGTGCTCGCAGAGGACGGCAAGAAGATGAGTAAGCGACTGAAGAACTATCCTGAGCCGACGGAAATCGTGAACAAGCACGGTGCAGATTCGGTGCGCTTCGCGCTCATGGCATCCCCTGCTGTTCGTGGTGAGGATCTTAGATTCTCAGAAAAACTGGTGGAGGAAACAGTGCGTAATGTACTGCTCCCGCTCTGGAATGCGTATCGCCTCTTCGTCACGTATGCCAACGCTGCTGAGTGGAAACCGAGTGTGGATTTCGGGCTTATGAATGCCAAGTCGACCAATCAGTTAGATCAGTGGATCGTGCTGAAGACACAGGAGCTCGTGAATAGAATGACGACTGAGTTGGATAATTATGATCTCTCCGCAACCTGTGCGGAACTGGCAGGATCGATCGATGATCTGACGAACTGGTATGTGCGCCTGAGTCGCAGGCGACTGGCAGGGAAAGACGGCGACGCCAAGGATGCGCTGGATACGCTCTATCGTGTCCTCATCGCAAACGCACAACTCCTCGCACCTTTCTGTCCATTCGTTACCGAAGCGATGTACCTAAACCTTGTGACGGAGGAACACGGCAGCATCCATTTCACCGACTGGCCAACGAGCAAGGAGCTCTCGAACGACGATCAGGCACTGCTCAGACTGATGGAAAACACGCGCACTGTGGTAACTCTCGGTCTCTCACTTCGCTCTGATGAGAAGATCCGTGTTCGCCAGCCACTTGCGTCTGTCACAGTCGCACTGCCACCATCCGATGCTGCGGGAGTAATCAAGGAGCTGATCGAGGAAGAGCTGAATGTGAAAAGTATCACCGTCAGTAAAGATGCAGGTTCGCTCGCCACACCCACAGTCAGTGTGGATGCACGCAAGGTAGGACCACGTCTCGGCAGTAAAGTGCAGGAGCTCATCAAGGCTGGAAAGGCAGGCGACTTCCGCGTCGTCGACGGTGGTGTGGAGATTCTGGGAGAAGTGCTCACCCCCGAGGAGGCGAAGATCGTCTATCAAGGAAAGGAGGACAAGAAGGTCGCTGCTGATCACGGGATCGTGGTTGCGCTCGACACAACCCTGAGTGACGCTCTGGTGCTGGAGGGTGATGCACGCGAACTGGTTCGTGTGATCCAGGATCTCAGGAAAGACGCAGGACTGGAGTTCACGGATACGATCGTGCTGTCACTCACCGGTGCGGATGATCTGGTGAAAGAGCACGAAGTCATGCTTCTGAACGAGACGAAGGCAGTCTTCGGGGAAGTGAAGGGTAAGAAATCAGCCGTAGACATTGGCGAGCGAAAGGTGGAAATAGGGTTTCGCCGATTGAATTAATAATTGATAATGAATAATGAATAATTTGGGTAGTAATTATTCATTATTCATTTTTCATTATTCATTCGAGTGTCCATCCCTTTCCTCATCGTCCTCAAGTTCCTCGCCAACAGCATCCTGATGTATGCCCTGCATACGTACATGCCTACGTACGTAACGATCTTCGGTGGCATGGCTGCATACGTGATCATCGGGGCTCTGCTGACGCTGATGAATCTATTCGTGCGTCCGATCCTAAAAATCGCGACGGCACCCGCACGTTTCATCTTTGGTCTGCCGTTCGTTGTGCTACTCAATGCCGGGTTCTTCTGGCTGACCTATCAGATCGTGCTGCGTATGGATCCAACCCTCGTTGTGCTGGCAGTGAGTGGCGGCTGGTGGGAGTGGGTGGTCGTGAGTGTGATTGTGGGGCTCGTAAACTGGGGGATGAAGAAGCTCTAGGAATGCTGGCCACTATTCGGTGTACACTACTTGCATGCAAACCTATGAGTGGTATTCATCACTGATCAAGCCATCGTGGGCACCTCCGTCGTGGATCTTTGGTCCCGTCTGGTCGGTGCTCTACGTCATTATCTTTCTCTCGTTTGCATCGGTCTTCATGATGGTGCTGGAGAAGAAGTTGCCATGGCAGGTTGCAATTCCTTTCGCTTTAAACCTGATTGCAAACTTCGCATTCACGCCACTACAGTTCGGGTTACGAAATAACGTGCTCGCAAGTATCGATATCCTCATCATTCTCGGCACCATCATCTGGACGATGACTAGCATCTACCGTTTCGTCCCATGGATCGCGTACGCACAAATCCCCTACCTCGTGTGGGTTGCATTCGCGACGTGCCTCCAGCTCACAATTACTTTTCTTAATTACAAATAATCCTTTGTTCCTCAAGCTCTTCACAATCGCTCTCCCCGTCTTCTTTGCGATCGACATGCTCTGGCTCGTCGTCATCGCTCGTTCATTTTACAAAGCGCAGATCGGTCACCTGATGAAGACCAATATCAACTGGACCGCTGCAATCATCTTCTACGTCATCTTTCTCGTCGGACTCGTTCTCTTCGTCATCACGCCAGCAGTGGAGAAGCGCCTCTGGACGCACGCGCTCGTGATGGGTGCGCTCTTCGGCTTGGTAACGTACGCGACCTATGACCTCACCAACTTGGCTGTTGCCAAAGACTGGCCGCTCCTTGTGACGATTGTCGACATGATGTGGGGTGCTGTGCTTTCAGCCAGCGTCGCAACGTTGACGTACTGGATTGCCGTCAAATTCTCATGAACTCAGTGTTCTGGGCAGCAGCCATCGCGCTGTGTGTGCACGTGCACATCTGGTTCCTGATATCGCTGATTGCAAAACGAAATGATGTCGCCGATATCGCGTGGGGGCTGGGCTTCGTTCTTCTCACGTGGGTGGGTTGGTGGATCTCGGGTGGGAGCGCAAGGTCGCTGCTTGTGAGTACACTCGTCTCGATTTGGGGACTACGTCTTGCACTGCATATTGGCAGACGATGTCTATCCAAACCTGAGGACGCACGCTACCGCGCATGGCGTGAAAGTTGGTCGCACCCGATCCTGCGTAGTTACCTACAGGTATTCGTATTACAGGGATTGCTGCTCTTTGTCATCGCTGTATCCGCACTGTTCATTCACGCGTCACCACCTTCTGGTCTTAAGATTCTGGACCTGGTGGGAGCGCTGATTTGGACTGCTGGCTTCATTGTCGAATCGATCAGTGATCAGCAGCTTCGTCATTTTCTCCGCGATCCCGCAAATAAGGGCAAAGTAATGGACAAGGGACTCTGGCGATACAGTCGCCACCCCAATTACTTTGGTGAAGTCGTACTGTGGTGGGGCATCTTTGTGATTGCACTCGGGGTTCCGGGAGGCGTGGTGACTATTTGGAGCCCACTCATGATCACGGTCCTTATTTTATTTGTTTCTGGCGTGCCGATGCTCGAAAAGAAATATGCAGGCCGACCAGACTATGAAGAATATAAAAAGAAAACGAGTATTTTTGTGCCGTGGTTGAATCATTGACATCTGATCATGCAGATGGAACTATGCAGGAACTTTCTTCCCACTTTTTCGTGTATGCGTTTTCTTCCCTCCGTCACCGCTGGCGCTCTGCTCTACGTAGCAACGACTGGCATCGCCCTTGCAGCTCCCAATGCTGATCTAAGCGTTAGCATCTCTGCACCGTCCACTGTCGCTATCTCCACTCCGACGGTGTACACCGTCACTGTGAGAAATATTGGACCAAACACGACAAGTAACGTTCAGGCAGTCGTCACGTTCCCACAGACGAACACCAGTCCTCAGGTGTACATCCTCGGTAACCTGACCACTTCGGATAGCAATTGTTCCATTGCAAACCGACAGCTGACCTGCACACTGCCAGGGACGCTAAAGAAGAATAAAGTTGCGACCTTTACATACTCCTACACGGCTCCAGTCAGCACCAAGACATTGGAGATGACTGCAGTAGCGACCTCCAGTCTCCCAGACCTCGTGCCAGGGAACTCGACCGCATCGATCGTGCCAAATCTTGTCTATCCATCACGTCCATTGACTGTAGCGAACATGTTGAACTCGCACTGCACTGGTACCAACCTCACGTCGTACTTCGAGTGTCTCCTCTTCCCAAGCTCAATTTCATCGCACACTGCGACATTCAACATCGATAACACCATTACACTCACTGAGCCTGGCTATACAGGAACATGGTCACAGAACACAGCCAAGACTTCACTTAAGTTTGAATACTTCGAATCCACTGGTTCCGGCAGTTCCAAAATTGCTGAATTCAACGGTTGGGCCATTAACGGACTCAACTGCTTCGAGGGTCTGACAAACTTCTTCCCAGCGAGCCAATACGTCAGCCCATACCGAGTATGTGTTCAGTAATACGATCTTTCTAAGTAATGAAAGAAAAGCCCCGCGCAACCCGCGGGGTTTTTTGTATGCTTTCTTCTAAAAAATCATACAAAACTGCGACAGAAATATGCTATAATGGCTGTCTGCTCTCTTACATCACAGCTCTTCACCAGAGCTAATAAAACCACCTTGCTTCGCAAGGTGTAGGGATGACCCGTCTTCGCTCCGCTCCGCGGAGCTACGCCGGGCAGGACGAGGCTGTTTCACTTTCCTTGTCGCTTTCCTCGCTCTACCTCTGGGGATGACAGGCTTCGACAGCGTGATTCTGCACTGTTTGAGTTTCGATCCGGGTTGGTAACGGTACCCGACACCCACTGCTACACATCATAATTGCCAAAAGCAATTTCATGGCATACGTCCGCGAAATCGCCGGTAGCGTCAAGCTTCCAGCATTCGCACCTGCGTATGCTTAAGGTCTGATTCAGTTCGGACCACGCTACCCTTTTGATCCTCGCTGGATTGGAGTGGCGTCACTAGCGAGGTTGGATACCGACTGACGTGACGGTTTCCTGACTTAAGCGTCAACCCTCTGCCCCTCTCTCCGTTCTCCTCTGACGGGAGCAGAGAATCGAGGAGAACATGATCGTACGAACCTTCTGTGTACACGTTGGACCCGGGTTCAATTCCCGGCATCTCCACCACAAATTCAACGAAGCGCCCACAGGAGTGGGTGATTTAGTGAATTTGTTGTACATGAGATGACTAGGGTTTCCCGCCTGCCCGCCGAAGCTCACGAAATGAGCGCAGGAGAGGCATCTCCACCATTCGGTAATTCATCGAAATTCAAACTGACAAAAACACGATTTAATAGAGTATTTCGAACTTCTAGGCTGTTTTGGAAAAGTTCGAAAGCGGGTTTTTGCGGTGGGCGAGCATTTTTTGCATTATTCGGCATTGATGGCTTGTTGTTGCGGTTTTTTGCGAGTTCGGAAACTTCACCAGTGCGCATCACTTTTTCGATGGGAACTTGCAACATCTGATTTTTTGGACTGGTCTCATATGATACGCAGTGCCATTTCAACTTAGAGAAAAACGGGTTCTCTGGTATTTTTTGCTTAATATCGTCATCTATATGCCAGCCCCACAAAAAATTATCGATCTCGTCGAACGCTTTGAGAGAAACAAAGAGGCCTATATGGCTGGACAATACAACGAGACGCAAGTTCGCCGTGAATTCATTGACCCATTTTTAAAGGAGCTGGGATGGGATATTGATAACGAACAGGGGTATGCAGAGGCTTACAAAGACGTAGTTCATGAAGATGCGATCCGCATTGGTGGGATGCATAAGGCTCCCGACTACTGCATGCGTATCGGTGGGGTGCGGAAGTTTTTTGTCGAAGCCAAGAAACCTGCTGTAAATGTGAAAGAGAACTCAGAGCCTGCATTTCAAGTCAGACGCTATGCATGGTCAGCGAAACTACCACTTTCCATCCTTACGGATTTTCAAGAACTTGCAGTCTATGACTGTCGATTAAAGCCGACAAAAACGGATGGATCAACAAAGGCTCGGATTCAATATTTTACCTATAAGGATTACGTAGAGAAATGGGATGAGATCGCATCGATCTTTTCCCGTGACGCAGTCCTCAAAGGATCTTTCGACAAATATGCGGAAGCTACGAAAAAGAAAAAGGGTACTGAGGAAGTAGACGAAGCATTCCTGAAAGAAATCGAGAATTGGCGTGAGCTTTTGGCAAAGAACATCGCAATCCGCAATCCTGACTTATCACAAAGAGAACTGAATTTTGCGGTTCAGGTGACCATCGACCGCTTGGTGTTCCTTCGCATTTGTGAGGATCGAGGTATCGAGAACTACGGACGCCTACTTGCGGAGGTAAATGGCACTAACATTTACGGACGACTGAAACAGCATTTTCGTGATGCGGATGATCGTTACAACTCAGGTCTTTTTCATTTTGAAAACGAGAAAGATCAATCGGAGTCGCCGGATACACTCACTTTGGGGCTACAGATTGATGACGATGTACTCAAGGAGATAATCTCACATCTCTACTACCCCGAATCACCCTACGAATTCTCCGTTCTGTCTGCGGATATTCTCGGCCAGGTATACGAACAATTTCTCGGAAAAGTCATTCGGCTCACGGATGGTCATCGGGCAAAGATTGAAGAGAAGCCCGAAGTACGGAAAGCAGGCGGTGTGTACTACACGCCCACATACATCGTGCAGTACATTGTTGAACACACTATTGGAAAGCTCGTTGAAGGAAAGACACCAAAGGAAGTAGAAAAGTTGAAGATCTGCGATCCTGCATGTGGATCGGGTTCTTTTCTTCTTGGTGCCTATCAATTCCTTCTCGACTGGCACCTTAAGTACTACATGGAGAACGATCCGAACAAATGGAACAAGCAACTCACGCAAAGTGCGAAGGGAGATTGGAAACTTTCAACCGCCGAGAGAAAGCGAATCCTTCTCAATAATATTTTTGGCGTAGATATCGATGCTCAGGCTGTTGAGGTGACGAAACTTTCACTACTCCTCAAGGTTCTTGAAGGCGAAACGGAGCAGAGTCTTAAGCCGCAGCTGTCCATGTTCAAAGAGCGTGCGCTTCCGAATCTTGGCAGTAACATCAAATGCGGGAACTCTCTCATTGGCCCAGATTTCTTTATGGGACAACAGATGGGATTGCTCGAAACTGAGGAGCAGTACCGCATCAATGTCTTTGACTGGGAAAAGGCATTCCCCCAAATATTGACAGGGAAAAGCGCTGGCTTCGATGCCATAATCGGCAACCCTCCCTACATTCGCATTCAGGCGATGAAAGAATGGGCACCAATAGAAGTTGAGTACTACAAAAAGCGATACGCATCTGCGAGTAAGGGGAACTATGACATCTATGTTGTCTTCATTGAGCGAGCACTTGCCTTAATGAACCAGAAGGGCGTACTGGGATACATTCTGCCGCACAAATTCTTCAATGCTCATTATGGAGAACCTGTCCGTGAGATGCTTTCAAAGGGGAAGAATCTGCAGCAGATCGTTCACTTTGGCGATCAGCAGGCTTTCAAGGGTGCATCCACATATACCTGTCTCTTATTCCTTACGAAGGCAGGGCAGAACAAATTCTCAGTGACGAAAGTTGATCATTTGGATGATTGGAGACTGACGAAGGCAGGAGTCAGTGGGGAAATTTCTGCGAATTGGATTGATAAAACGCACTGGCAGTTCACTGTTGGAAAATCAGCTGAACTCTTTGATGAGCTAAAGCAAATGCCAGCAAAATTAGAAGATGTTACCCTTCGTATTTTTCAAGGACTCAAGACAAGTGCGGATAAGATTTATATCGTTGAGGAGCGTGAAAGAAAAAGTGATCAGGTAAAAATATATTCTCCAATGAAGGAGCAGGAGTATTGGGTTGAAGCTGAATTATTGCATCCGCTAATTAAGGGTGGCGATAGCAAGCCATATCTGCTTACGCGAACTAAGCGCCTCATTTTATTTCCCTATAAATCTGGGGTATTGATTCCACAGTCTGAATTTGAGGAAAAGTATCCCCTCACATGGCAATACCTCATCGAAAATAAGCCATATTTAAGCGAGAGAGAGGATGGGAAAATGATGGAGTCTCATTGGTATGCTTTCGGCAGAACGCAAGCACTGGAGGTTATTGGGCTTCCCAAAATCTTCACGCCTGATATCGCTCCTTGTGCATCCTTTTCACTCGATGAAACAGGTGATGTATTTTTCACGGGAGGGGCTGCGGGTGGATATGGAATCCTTGTGAAACCAGAGTATTCGCGTGAATACATCTTGGGTCTTCTAAACAGTAAACTTCTTGAGTGGTACTTAAGACAGATAGCTACTCAAATGCGAGGTGGATGGTTCAGTTTTGAATCCCGATTTATCAAGAATCTTCCAATATGGACGGACTTTTCTGATTCAAGAGAAGAGGCATTCAGAGATTCGATTGTCACTCTTGTAAGCAACATGCTCGATTTGCAGAAGCAGTTAGTCGCAGCAAAGACTCCTCATGAGCAATCACAAATCAATCAACTTATTTCGATGACTGACGAGAGTATCAACGATGCAGTATTTGAACTCTATGGCCTATCTGATGATGAAGTGGAGATGATCAAATCTTCATTCAATAAGCAATGACATCAAAGCAGTGGACAGCAATCGGCGTACTCATAGCTGGACTCACTGCTGCGACACCGTTCTTTTTAAAAAGTGCCAATATTGATGCTGAATTAATTAGTGGCTCGGCTGTTGCAGTGGATTCCCAAGTTGGTCAGATGCAAGTCATCAATAATTATGGAAACGCACCGAATCCGAGTTTTGAGAATTCTCGTTCTTCAGATCTTTCACGTTTGGAAGGCAAAGACCTTATTCAGGCTTGGTTTGATCGGGTGAACGAAGGTCAATGGAAAGATGCATGTTCACTTATGGCGAAAGATAAGTGTGATGTAACAAATGGGGATAATGTTCTTGATCACTCACGCGAACCCCGTCTAAAAGCTGTTAATGGCTACCAAGACGTAAATATCTGGCATGCAGAGAATGCTCCAAAAGATCTTTGGTGCGTGAAATATAAATATCAGGAGCGACAATCGGTTGTTTCGAGGGACATTGTCTTGATTATGCAGTACAAGCTGTCACCTCGATCGGATGACGGACAAGACATTGCCTCGCGCTTGTGTGAGAAAAATTGGATGCAGGGTTTGGGAGATCGCCCTTGTAGCGTTGCTGCCTCTACTCACTTTTGCACGTAATCAGTATGTATATAACTGCCTCCCACCTCTACGCATATACCCAATGTCCACACCGCATTTGGCGTGACGCGCATGACGATCCCAAGCTGAAGGATCCCGTAAATGAGTTCGTGCAAATGCTGTGGGAGAAAGGTACGCAGTATGAGAAACGTGTGATCGACACCCACAAGGGAGCGATGGATATGCTGGATCTCTCTGGCATCGCAAAACAAGATCGCTTCAAGCCGACCATCGAGGCGATGAAAAAGAAGGCACCCTATATCTATCAGGGACGTTTGGAGACCGATGATCTTGTAGGAGAGCCTGACTTGCTTGAGTTACAGGCAGATGGTGAATACATGGCTGTTGATATTAAGTCCGGTACTGGACTAGAAGGCGAAGATGATGAGAATGAAGGAAAGCCAAAGAAGCACTACGCATTGCAATTAGCTCTCTATACGGATGCCCTGAGGCGCTTAGGATTCGCAACTCATCACCAAGGAAAGATTTGGGATAGTAAAGGTAACATTGTGAATTATTCTCTCGGTGCTGCTCAAGGAGTGAAAAATAAACAGACATGGTGGGAACTCTACGAGGAGACCGTTCCCGTCGTCCGAGCGTTATTGGAAGGCAGAATGAAGACTGAACCTGCCATGATTAGCATGTGCAAACTCTGTCAGTGGCAAAGCACCTGTAAAAAGCAATGTATAGATAAGAAAGATCTTTCACTTGTTCCAGAGCTTGGACGCGCCAAGAAAGAATCATTGCTATCTATCGCATTAGATATTGATGCTTTAGGCAAAGTTGATATTGATGGTGAATGTGATTCAAAGGGCAAGACGAGCATGCCTGGAATTGGAAAGCCCTCACTGGAAAAGTTTGTGCGTCGTGCCAAGCTACTTACTTCTGGCTCAAAAGAACCTCTCATTCGTGCGCCTTTCTTTCTTCCTGAGAAACCAATTGAACTGTATTTCGATCTTGAAGGTGATCCAACTCAGGATATTGTGTATTTACACGGTGTGGTTGAGCAAAAAGAGGGCAACAGAACTTTTCACTCATTCGTGGCTCAGGAAGTGAGCGCCGAGGCAGAAAAACAAGCGTGGATGGAATTTTGGAAGTACATCCATTCCTTCAATAAAGATGATGTTGCTGTCTACTACTACAGCAAGTATGAACGTACGCAGTACCGCAATTTACAAAAAAAGTATCCTGATGTGATATCCGAAGAAGAAGTGGAAGCATTTTTCGACCCAGCCTTTGCTGTCGATTTGTACTTCGACATTGTACTGCCCTGTACCGACTGGCCTACCTATAACTACTCTGTGAAAACCTTAGCCCAATTGTTGGGATTCTCCTGGAGAGACTCCCATCCATCTGGAGCTGCCTCGATTGAGTGGTATAACGAGTGGTGTAAGGATCGCAGTCCAGAGAAGCTCCAGCGCATTCTCGATTACAATGAGGACGACTGTGTTGCCATGATTTATTTGAAAGATAAACTAGCATCTATACCGCAAACCATATGAGCTACCAATCTTCGCTAGAACAAGCCATCAGAGGAAGAAAAGTAATTAGTTTCTCTTATGTAAAAGAGGGCAAGCAATCAGGGAACAGGATTGGCAATCCGCATGCCCTTTTTTATAACAAAAAAGGTGATGTGCTTTGTGACATCTACCAAACCAGCGGTGCAACTGATGAATATGACTTACCAAGCTGGAGACAGTTCACAGTAGAAGATATTGATAGATTGAGTGTATCAGACGCATCATTCAGTATTGCTCAGGGGTATAATCCCTCTTCAGATAAGTATAAAGACTCCATTGTTCAGATTTAACGGATAACTAGATTTGTTCGTATGTTTTTTGTATATAATTTGCTCGTACCAAGATATTTTTTGCTTCTGCAAGTGGTTCCACTCAAATCGAACCCTTTCCATCATCCACAGAGTTCGGAATCGCTCCCGAAAGCTCTTTGACGAATACAAATTATAGGATCACAAACCGTTTAATATCTCGCGGCTTACACAGAAGTTCTATAAGCGAATGTAGCGTGTAACCGAGCTTTAGGAGCGCTTCGAGAATGTCCGTTACATCACGAGTAAAGAATGGAGACAGTTCGGAATTAACCCTGAATGCTCCACCACAAATTCAACGAAGCGCCCACAGGAGTGGGTGATTTAGTGAATTTGTTGTACATGAGATGACTAGGGTTTCCCGCCTGCCCGCCGAAGCTCACGAAATGAGCGCAGGAGGGGCATCTCCACCACTACCCTTCTTTTTCCAGTGCGGAGCAAAATTGATCATGAAGGTGAAAAACCGTGCCTTCCATGACGGGATGCCATGCTTCATCATTTGCTGAAAGCACATTTTTTTAAATTCACTCTTTGTTCCAGTGAAACGGAACTTCCCATTTTCCTGGCAGTAGCTGCAGTACTCTGGATTCTGTCGGTTGCCTGTATCCATCTTGTAGGGCATCAGGCATGCGGAGCAGGAATTTTTCATGCGCAGATTGTAGCACAGGCGAATTCACCCATGTTGAACATCAGCGCAGCGAAAGCTACACAGCACCTGTCGTGGACTGTTTGGACAATGCGGCCACATTGGTAGAACTCCCCAGTGCTGATTTCACGAACGTCTTCATCTGCGGTGTGATGCCGAACTTGCGTTCGAAGGAATCTGGAATCAGCGAATCCAATCGATCGATCGCCTTCCTGATATCACCCTTGATCCCTACACGACTGAGTAATTCGCGGACGATCTTCTGTACTCCAGGATCCTGAGGGGAAAGCCCCTTACTCATGGCTCCAGAGAGATCGGATGAAATGCGACGGAGCTGATTGCCCTGCAATGCAGTCTTCAGTGCCGGAAGAACGGAGCCGAGCATACCCATAGAGAAGAGAGGGAAAGTGGAGAACAGTATACTACGTGTACCTACTCCCCTGCTCAATACAGAAACCTAGGGCAAAAGACATAGTTATTTCTATGCACATCTGTAACATAGATGAGTTATGAGCAACGACCACTCCCCCGGTACTCACGACCTGACAAAAGGCCCTATTCGCCCACAACTCTGGGCACTCTCGTGGCCGATGATGCTTTCGGTTTTCTTCTACACGCTCTACAACATCGTGGATGCGTACTGGGTGAGCAAACTCTCGCCTGAGTCGATCGCAGCAGTCTCGATCTCGCAGATCTCGCTCTTTCTTATGATTTCACTCGGATTTGGCATTACGATTGGTTCCGGTGTAGTTATGTCCATGGACATCGGTGCGAAGAATAAGCCGGAGGCGGAACGTGTCCTCGGACAGTCGTTCGTGCTCACGTTTCTGGCGGGCATCTTCTTTACCATCGTTGCACTCGTCTTTCGTCACCAGCTACTAACACTCTCCGGTGCAACCGGTGCCATCTACGCTCCAGCGATGGAGTACTTCGTCATTACCGCTGGCGGATCGGTACTCTTCTTTATTCTGATCACGATCATGTTCGCTTTTAACGCGCAGGGCGACACCTTCACGCTAACCAAGCTCTTCGCGCTCTCAACACTCATCAACTGCGTCCTCGATCCCATTCTGATCTTCGGATGGTACGGAGCACCTGCGATGGGTATCGGCGGTGCTGCCTACGCAACGCTGATTTCTCAGGCGGCGTTCATCGTCATTGCCATGCGATCACTCATGAGCGAGAAACGTAGCATTCGCTTTCACTTCAAGAATCTGACGATGCGATGGGCATCGGTCAAAAAAGTTCTACGCATCGGCATTCCTGCGTCGCTCACACAGCTCATTAATCCAATTGGCACAGCTGCGATGACATGGCTGGCTGGGCACGCGTTTCTGGAGGCAGGCGCGATCGCATTCAGTCTCGGCTTCAGGATCGAGTTCTTTGCCTACCTGCCCGCCGTCGGTTTCGGCTTTGGTGCCATGGCAATGATCGGTCAGAATATCGGTGCAAGAAATATGACGCGTGCAAAAGAGGTCCTCCGCATCGCTTTTCTCCTCGGTGGCAGTATCGCACTGGTACTAGGGCTCCTTGCTGCCATCTTTCCCACTGCCATCATCGGCATCTTCACGACGGATCCTGTTGTGAGTGGTTACGCACTCCTCTACTTCCGCACGGTCGCACTCAGCTACGGCTTCCTCGCCATCATGATGATCTCGGCAAGTACGTTTCAGGCACTCGGAAAATCGTGGCCGGGATTCTGGATCGCTGTTCTACGTTTCTTCGTCATTACTATTCCGATCGGATACGTCACCACCATCGTTCTGCATCACACGATTCTCTCACTCTGGCTGTCACTCGTCGCTGGCAATGTCGTTGCCGCAATCGTCGGATATTTCTGGATACAGAGAACGATGAACAGATTTGATTTTAAGGAAGTGGAAGAGACGGTTGCAGTACACGTTTGATTACACAGCCTTCTTTCTAAACGCCCAGTACGCCCACGCCCAGAGCACGATGAACACGAGCATGAACGCAGCATTTCCGATCGGCATCATTATATAGATCGCCTGTGCAGCTAACAGAATAATGTACAGGTAACCAGCGTACGCGAACTCTTTCATCCAGCGTGGGAACTGTGGCAAGACGATAGCGATGCCACCAAGAATTTTGGCGGTGGCGTTGAAGTACAGAACATATGCAGGGTAGCCCAGATCATTGAATGCCTTAGCTGTAGTGGGAATATCGATGAAATAGTAAATAGCAGATCCGACCATGGGAAACAGGAGTAGAGCAGTCGGAATCCAGAAGGCGAGTTGTTTCTTCATAACACAAGAGGGAGAAAATTACTCAACGATTGTCTTTAGATTCATAAGCCCTTCATCAAAATCTTTGGCCATTATCGCATCGAAATCCATGAAGAGTCCCATGAGCTTGCCCATGAAATTGACCGGTCCTGCCATGCTCCATGTGACATTCGTCATGGCACCTTCGGGCTTCAACGTAAAGTTAACGATATTCTTCCCTTCCATAGGACGCGTGAAAGCGATATCGATCACTACCTCAGTTGGAGTCACGGACGTAATCTCCATAGTGCCAGCACCAACATCAGAATTGCCATCCCATGCGTACGTCGCACCCTTACCCTGGGTTTCTCCACCGAGCGTTCGCTTCATCTCTGGATCTCTCTTTTCATATGGTGACCACTTCTCCCATGCACGGAAATTAACGATATTCTGCATGATTTCTCGTGGCTGAGCTTCCATGTTGAGTGAGCGAGAATAGGTAGCATAACTAGGCTGAAACGCGGCAACGCCTAAGACCAGTAATACCAATACCAGGAGTACTAGAGCGACTTTCTTGAGGGTTTTGAACATGAACTAGGGGGAAGGCTGCCCCAGTCTAGATGGCAATGCATCGTTTGACTAGAGTTGGTAGAATACGTACATGAGTGCCTTTCGAATCACCGCCTTCTACCATTTCCAGGCTCTTACCGAGCAGCAGGTGCAGGATCTCCGGAAGACCCTGTTCGATTTTGGAATGGAGCACAATATGCGTGGACTCGTGCTCCTCGCAACCGAAGGAATCAATGGCACTGTCTGTGGAACGCCCGATGTCATAGAACAATGGAAGCAACTTCTGCGTTCATACTTTCCTGAGATCAACTGGAAAGATAGTGAAGCGAGTGAACTGGTGTTTCCCCGATGGTTTGTGAAGATTCGTGCGCAGATCGTTGGTATGCGTGAGGGAAACGCGATGCCCGGACGCGAGCACAGTCACATCTCTCCTGAGGAATGGAACAAGATGATGGAAGAAGAGGATGTCGTGGTGATCGATGCACGAAATGTGTACGAGACCAAGATCGGCATGTTCGACGGTGCGGTGGATCCAAAGATTCGTAGCTTCGATGAATTCGCGACGTACGTCGCAACATGCAACATCCCGAAGGATAAAAAAGTACTGATGTACTGCACCGGTGGGATCCGTTGCGAGCGTGCGATCTATGAAATGGAGAAGCAGGGTTATTCGCATGTCTATCAGCTCAAAGGTGGCATTCTCGAGTACTTGAAGCAGTGCCCTAATCAGAAATACAAAGGTGAGTGTTTCGTGTTCGATCATCGCATCGCGGTTGATCAGGAACTGCAACCTTCCAAGAAATATGATGCGTGTCCGCACTGCGGAGACCCTGGAGAGCTGACCGTACACTGCAAAGAGTGCGACTCAGCCTGTCGGATCTGTGATGTGTGCTCAAAAGAAGAAGAGAAAAATACGTGTTCCAAGAATTGTCGTTACTGGCTCACGCATCCAGAGCGAGCTCCGAAGAAATCTTTGGCGAGGAAATAAAGGATCGTTTTGAAAATTCCGCGTCGTGCAAAGAATCGCGCTCTATTGTTTGTATTCCTCAACAACTCTGTCGCCTTGAAAAAATTCTGTCGTGACTTCCCGCGAACGGATCGTCCTCCCCCCTGCCCCCCCTCCTAAAAAAGCGCGTGCGCTTTTTTAGG